>JAICRZ010000014.1 GCA_025937135.1 Thermoleophilaceae bacterium | reverse complement strand
TCGTCCGCCGCCGGCAGCTGTCGCTCTCGACGTACGCCCAGATCTCGCGGTACTGGCGCCAGCGCGCCTTCGACGCCTCGCCGATCGAGGTCCGGCAGAGCGCACCGGCCCTGCCGTCGAAGCTCGCGACGATCCGTCCCGTCACGCGGTCGGGCGCCGACGGGGACGGCTCGACCACGCCGGCGCGCGCGAGGTGGCCGACCAGCGCCCGCAGTTGCTCGCCGCTGACGGAGACCTCGCCGGCGAGCTGCCCGGCGTCGATGTCGTAGCGCGCCGGCGACAGCTCGGGGAACGAGCCATCGGCGTTGGCGTCGGCGGCCAGCCGCCAGGCGAGGCGGCCCGGCATCTTGTCGTCGAGCTCGTCGCGGCGGATGAAGTGCACGTGCAGAGCCTTGTCGCGGTTCTCGGCGAACAGGAGCGCGCGTGCCGGCAGCCCGTCGCGCCCGCCGCGCCCGGCCTCCTGGTAGTAGGCCTCCAGCGACGCCGGCACGCTCGCGTGCACAACCGTCCGGACGTTCGGCTTGTCGACGCCCATGCCGAACGCGTTCGTGGCCACGATGACCGCCAGCTCGTCGGTGAGGAAACGCCGTTGCACGTCGGCGCGCGCGGAGCGCTCGAGACCCGCGTGGTACGCCGCCGCCGGCACGCCGAGCTCGCGCCCCAGGTGCTCGGCCAGCTCCTCGGATCCCGCGCGCGTGCCCGCGTACACGATCGCCGGCAGCGCGTCGTCGCGGCGCAGCGCCTCGACAATCTGCGACAGCTTCTCGTGCGGCGCCGGCCGCGCCACGCCGAACGCGAGGTTGGGCCGGTCGAAGCCCGTGGCCACCCGCACGGGGTCGGCCAGCTTCAGCCGCCGGATGATGTCGGAGGCGACCCGCGGGGTGGCGGTGGCAGTGGACGCCACGATCGCGCGCGCCCCCACGTAGCGCGCGGCATCCGCAAGGCGGAAGTAGTCCGGCCGGAAGTCGTGGCCCCACTGCGAGACGCAATGCGCCTCGTCGACGACGAAGAGGCCGACCCGCGTGGCCGCGATCCGCTCGACGAAGCCGGGCGAGGAGAACCGCTCCGGAGCGACATAGAGCAGCCGCAGGCGCCCGTCGCACGCGCGCTCGAGCACGTCCGCGTTCGTGGCGCCGTCCTGCTGCGCGTTCACGAGCGCCACGCGGTCGACCAGGCCGCGCGCATGGAGAGCCTCGACCTGGTCCTGCATGAGCGCCACGAGCGGCGACACCACGATCGTGAGGTCGTCGCGCACGAGAGCCGGAAGCTGGTAGCAGAGCGACTTGCCGGATCCGGTGGGCATCACGACGAGGACGTCGCGGTTCGCCACCGCGGCCTCGCACGCCTCGCGCTGTCCCGGCCGGAAGCCGGAGAAGCCGAAGTGCTCCTGGAGCGGAGCGAAGAGATCCATGGCAGGGACGGTACCCGCCCGCGCGGCGGGATTCCGTGCTTGTAACACCCCCGTCACAGAACGTGTCCGAACTGTGGCCTTTTCGGCCTTGACTTGCTCACGCGCAGCGCCATAGCGTCGGCTGGACCCGGCCATCCACTGGAGAGATGTGCGCCGCTACGCCAGCTCCGCCCTCAGCCTCACGCTCGCGCTGCTCGCGTGCGTCGCGTCGCCCACCGCGGCGCATGCGGCGGTCACGCTCGCGCCGGTAGCGGACTCGTACGTCGACGCCTCGGTCCCCGGCTCGAACTACGGCACGCTGGTGAAGGTCCGGGCCGACGGCTCGCCCGTCGTGAGGAGCTACCTCCGCTTCGACGTCCAGGGCTGGACGCCGGGAGGCCGCGCGACGCTACGCCTGTTCCCCACGAGCAGCCTCGCAAGCGGGCCGAGCCTCCAGGTCGCGCGCGTGGCGGACACCACCTGGGGCGAGCGCACGCTGACCGCGGCGAACGCGCCGGCGATCGGGGCGACGATCGCCACCACGCCGCTGCCCTCATCGGGGACGTGGCTCTCGATCGACGTCACGTCCGCGCTCTCCGGCAACGGGCTCGCGAGCTTCGCCGTGACCTCGGCGAACTCCACGGCTGAGGCACTGGCGAGCCGCGAGGCCGGCGCTGCCACCGCCCCACAGCTCGTGCTCGACACGCCCACGACCGACTCCGCGCCGCCCGCACCGACCCTCACGACGCCGGCCGACGGCGCGCTCCTCGGCACCTCCGCGCCCACGTTCAGCGGCGTGGCGGGCACGGCGCCCGGCGATCTCGCCACTGTGAACGTGCTGATCTGGCAGGGCACCGACACCTCCGTGGCGCCGCTCCAGACGCTCCCGGCCGCGGCCCTTGTCGGCGGTGCCTATTCGGTCGCGGCGAGCTCCGCGCTTCCCGACGGCGGGTACACCGCACTGGTCGAGCAGCGCGACGGCGCCGGCAACCTCGGCCGCAGCGGCGCGCGCTCGTTCACGATCGACACGAGCGCGCCGCAGCCCGCGCTCCAGGCGCCCGCCGACGGCTCCACCACGAGTGACAACACGCCGCTCCTGTCCGGCACCGGCGGGACCGCACCGGGCGACAGCGGCACCGTGAGCGCGCAGATCTGGCAGGGCACGAACCTGACCGGCGCGCCGGTGGTGACGACAAGCGCGACGCGCGATCCCACGACCGGCGCCTTCTCGGTCGAGACGCCGTCGGCGCTGCCCGACGGGGTCTACACCGTGCGCGCTCAGCAGGCCGACGGGGCCGGCAACACCGGCGTGAGCGCCCCGCGCACGTTCACGGTGAGCACCACCACGGGCCCGCCGCCGACACAGTCCACCCTCGCGCCCGCGGCCGACTCCTACGTCGACACCTCGTCGCCCGCCACGAACTACGGCACGCAGCCGAAGCTGCGAACCGACGGCTCGCCCGTGGTCAGGAGCTTCCTGCGCTTCGACGTACAGGGCTGGGTGCCCGGAACGAGCCGCGCGACCCTGCGGCTGAGTCCCACCAGCAGCCTCCTGAACGGCGCCGGAGTGGACGTATCGCGCGTGGGCGACGTCACCTGGGGCGAGCGCACGATCACCGCCGCCAACGCACCGGCTCTCGGCTCCGCCCTCGGAACGATCGCCTCACCGCGCGCGGGCGTCCCGACCGCCACCGACGTCACGGCGGCAATCGCCGGGAACGGGCCGGTGAGCTTCGGGCTGTCGTCGGCCAACCCGACCGCCGAGGCGCTGGCGAGCCGCGAGGGCGCCACGTCCGCCGTGCCCCAGCTCGTGATCGACAACAGCGACATCGCGCCGCCCGCGCCGGTGCTGAGCTCGCCGGCCGACGGCGCGCTGCTCGGCACGGGCACGCCCACCTTCGACGGGACGGCCGGGACCGCCGCCGGGGACGCGGCCACGCTCACGGTGCTGATCTGGGCCGGCTCGGACACCGACGGGGCGCCGGTGCAATCGTTGCCCGCCGCCGCGCTGGTGGGCGGCGCCTTCTCGGTCACGGCCGGCTCGCCGCTGGCAGACGGCCCGTACACCGCAGTCGCCGAGCAGAGTGACGCGGCCGGGAACACGGGTCGCAGCCCAGCGCGCTCGTTCACTGTGGACACCGCGGCCCCGGCCCCCGTGCTGTCGGCGCCGGCCGCGGACTCGTCGACCGGCGACGACACCCCGTCGTTCAACGGCACGGCGGGCAACGCGGCGGGTGACGCGCAGAGCGTGTCGATCCGCGTCTGGCAGGGCTCCGACACGACCGCCGACCCGCTCGTCACTTTCGATGCCGCGCGCGACTCCGCCGGCGCCTTCTCGGCCGAGAGCCCGGCGACGCTGCCGGACGGCCCCTACACCGCCGAGGTGCAGCAGACCGACGTCGCGGGCCACACCGGCCAGAGCGCCGAGGTCCACTTCACGGTCGACACCGCCGCCCCCACTCCGTCGCTCACCCAGCCGCCCAGCGGGAGCACGGGGACCGACCCGAGCCCGGACTTCGCCGGCACCGCAGGGACCGCGCCACAGGACTCGAGCGCCGTGACGATCGCCGTGTGGGACGGGACGGCCACCTCGGGCCAGCCCACCGCGACCTTCGACGCCACGGCTGACCCCACCACCGGCGCGTTCAGCGCGAAGCCGCCGGCTCCGCTCGACGGCGGCACCTACACCGCGCGCGCGGAGCAGGTGGACGCCGCGGGGAATCGCGGCACGAGCGCGACCACGACGTTCGCCATCGACGGGCCCGACCTGACCGCCCCGCGGGTGTCCCTCGCCACGCCGGCCGATGGCGCGTCCACGAACGACGCGACCCCGGGCTTCTCAGGGCACGCCGGCACGCGGCCGGGAGACCTCGACGCCGTCGAGGTGAAGGTCTGGGCGGGAACCGACACGTCCGGCGCCCCCGCGCTCGACCTGAGCACCTCGCGCGACGCCGGCGGTGACTTCGCAACCGACGCACCGAGCGACCTGGGCGACGGCCGCTACACCGTGCGCGCGCTGCAGGACGACGCCGGGGGCAACCACGGCGCGAGCACCGACAGCACCTTCACCGTGGACACCGCGGCGCCGCAGCCCACGCTCACCCAGCCCGCCGACGGCTCGACGACCGACACCCAGACGCCGACCCTCTCCGGCGCCGCGGGCACGGCGCCCGGCGACGCCTCGTCGGTCGCGGTGCTCGTCTGGCAGGGATCGACCGCCACCGGGGACCCGGCGCTGACCCTGAACGCGACTCCCGCCGGTGACGGGACCTTCTCGGTGACCGCGCCCGACCCGCTGCCGGCCGGTCCCACCGTGGCTCGGGTCGAGCAGCTCGACTCGGCGGGGAACCGCGGCACGAGTGGCCTCACCGCGTTCACCGTCGGCGGGTTGCCCGACCCCACGATCGCCGCGGCGGGCGACATCTCCTGCGGTGCGGCCAGCACCGGGGCCGCGTGCAGGGCGATGGCGACATCCGACCTCCTGCTACAGCTGAACCCCGACGCGGTCCTCGCGCTCGGCGACACCCAGTACGAGAACGGCGAGTACTCCAACTACCAGAACTTCTTCGACCCATCGTGGGGGCGGTTGAAGTCGAAGCTCTACCCCGCCGTCGGAAACCACGAGTACGGCGCGTCGGTCAACTCGACCGCCGGATCGACCTGCGACGTGCAGGTGCCCGGCGATCCGCGCTCATACGCGTGCGGCTACTTCGACTACTTCGACGGCAAGGGCAACATGACCGGGCGCGCGGGCGACCGAGGAGGCGGCTACTACGCCTTCGACGTCGGCCACTGGCGCATCTACGCGATGAACTCGAACTGCTCGCGGCCGGGGGCGCCGGGCTGTGCCGCGGGCAGCGCGCAGGAGCAGTGGCTGCGCGCCGACCTCCAGGCGCATCCCCGCGAGTGCCAGCTCATGTTCATGCACCACCCGCTGTTCACCTCGGACACGCGCGAGTTCGACACGCCCGCCTTCCGCGACGCGCTCAGGCCGCTGTGGGCGGCTTTCGACCAGTACGGCGGCGACGTCGTCCTCACCGGCCACTCGCACTTCTACGAGCGGTACCTGCCGCAGACGCCGTTCGGAGTGGCCGACGAGACGAACGGCATTCAGCAGTTCATCGTCGGGACCGGCGGGCGCAACGTCTACAACGTCGACCCGGCAGGCGTCGAGCCCACGAGCGTCGTGCACAGCGGGTCGAGCTTCGGCGTCCTCCAGCTGACGCTCCACCCGGCGAGCTACGACTGGAACTTCCGCGCCATCCCGGGCGCGCTGTTCAACGACTCAGGCTCGCGCAGCTGCCACTGACGCGGCTACCGGACGACCGCGAGCTCTTCCAGGGCGAACTTGCCGTTCGCGTCGCCCGAGCGCTCGAGCGGGTACTCACCGGTGAAGCAGGCGTCGCAGTGGGTCGAGCGGTCGGAGCCGATCGCCTCGTAAAGCCCCTGTAGCGACAGGTAGGCGAGCGAGTCGGCGCCGAGCTCGGCCGCGACCTCGTCGACGGTCCGATCGTGGGCGATCATCTCCTGCGGCGTCGACATGTCGATGCCGTAGTGGCACGGGAAGCGGATCGGCGGCGCGGAGATGCGCAGGTGCACCTCGGTCGCGCCGGCGTCGCGCAGCATCTTCACGAGGTGGCGCGTGGTGTTGCCGCGCACGATCGAGTCGTCGACCACCACGACGCGCTTGCCGCTCACGACCTCCGGCATCGGGTTGAACTTCATCTTCAGGCCGTTCTTGCGCAGCTCCTGGCCGGGCTGGATGAACGTGCGCGCCACGTAGCGGTTCTTGATCAGGCCGTCGTCGCGCGGGATCCCGGACTCCGTCGCGAAGCCGCCCGCCGCCGGATTGCCCGAGTCGGGCACCGCGATCACCACGTCGGCTTCGACCGGGGACTCGCGCGCGAGGATCTCGCCCATCCTGCGGCGCGACACCTGGGTGCGGTTGCCCTCGAGGATCGAGTCCGGGCGAGCGAAGTAGATGTGCTCGAAGACACAGAACGCGGGACGCTGGCCGTTGGCCACCATCTGCGTCTCGATCCCGCGCTCGCCGAGCCCGACCATCTCGCCGGGCAGGACGTCGCGCAGGTGCTGGCCACCGACGATGTCGAGCGCGCACGTCTCGGACGCGACCACGTAGCGATCGCCGATCCGGCCGAGCGCGAGCGGGCGCAGGCCGGCCGCGTCACGGAACGCGAACACACCCTCGCTGGTGAGCACGACCGTGGAGAACGCGCCCTCGAGCCGCGGCACCACGTCGGCGATCGCCTCCTGGATCGTGGCCGCCGGGTGGTTGGCGATCATCGCGGCGATGATCTCCGAGTCCGAGGTGGACTGGAACGTCACGCCCTGGTCGCGCAGCTCCGCGTGCAGCTCGACCGCGTTGATCAGGTTGCCGTTGTGCGCGAGCGCGACGTCGTGCTGGCCCTGCCGGTAGATCGGCTGGGCGTTCTCCCAGGCCGAGGAGCCGGTCGTGGAGTAGCGGACGTGGCCGATCGCGGCGCTGCCGGTGAGCGCGCGCAGCTTCTGCTCGTCGAAGACCTGGGATACGAGGCCGAGGTCGCGCACGGCCATGATGTGGCCGTCTTCGGCAGTGGCGATCCCCGCGGACTCCTGGCCGCGGTGCTGAAGCGCGTAGAGACCGAAGTACGTGAGTCGCGCCACGTCCGACTCCGGCGCGTATAGGCCGAAGACGCCGCACTCGTCACGCGGTCCGTCGCGGTCGGGGATCTCCGAAGGAGTCATGAGAACTTGGCCGGGATGCCGCTCTCGAAGGCCGCTGCCAGATCTGCGACCGAGAAGGAGAGGCTAGCAGCGGGAACGGCGTCCGCCAGCCGGTTCCGGAACGCGTCGGCGACCTCGTCGGATGCCCCCTCCAGCGCGATCGCGGCCTCGCCCGCCTCGGTCAGGTCCGACTTGTGGATCTCGAGCCGGTCGCCGCCCACGGCGCCCATCCGGAAGAAGCCGACCACCGCGGCACGCCGCTCCAGCTCGGCCATCATCTCGGGCGCGGCCGACACGACCACGCCTCCGGCGCCCTCGCCGAAGACGAGCGGGGCGAAGCCGGTGTGCGGTAGCTCCACCCGCGCGCCCACCCGGCCCGCGATGCAGCACTCCGCGAGCGCGACCCCGAGGCCGCCCTCGGAGATGTCATGCGCGGAGGCCAGCAGCCCGTCGCGCGCGGCGTCGCGGATCACCTTCAGCGCGCGCCCCTGTTCCTCGAGGTCGATCGGCGGGAGCCCCTGCGACAGCTTGCCGCCGAGCTTCTCCACCTCCGAGCCGGCCCACGCGGGACGGAACGGCCCGAGCAGCGCGATCTCGTGCCCGGCCTCCGCGAAACCCGTTACCGGGACCTTCTCCGGGTCCGGCAGCCAGCCGACCATCCCGACGATCGGCGTCGGGTAGATCGGGCCCTCGGAGCCCTCGTTGTAGAGCGACACGTTGCCGCCCACGACGGGCACGCCGAGCGCGCGGCAGGCATCGCCCAGGCCCCGTACCGATTCGGTGAGCTGCCAGGCGATGTGCGGCTTCTCGGGGTTCCCGAAGTTCAGGCAGTTGGTGAGGCCGAGCGGCTCGGCGCCGACACAGGCGAGATTGCGCGCGCACTCGAGCACGTTCTCGACCGTGCCGGTGTACGGGTCGATCGCGACGCGGCGGCCGTTGCCGTCGATCGCGGTGGCGATCGCGCCGCTGCCGCCGTCCGGTGCGAGCTGGAGCACCGCGGCGTCGGCGACCCCGGCGCGGCGCACCGTGCGCGAGCCCACGAGCGTGTCGTATTGCTCGTACGCCCAGCGCTTGCTCGCGATCGTCGGCGAGCGCAGCAGCTCGAGCAGCATCTCCTCGCCGTCGTACTCGCTGCCCACGCGCGCGGGCGGGTCCGGATAGATCGGCTCCGACGGCGGCTCGGGCTCGAGGTCGTAGACCGGGCAGTCGTCCACGAGCGCCTCGACGGGCAGGTCGCCCACCACGTCCCCGTCGGAGAGGATCCGCATCCGGCGGGAGTCGGTCACCTCGCCGATCGCCGTCGCGCGGACCTCCCACTTCGCGCACACGTCGAGCACCGCCTGAAGCCTTTCGGGCTCGACCACGCAGAGCATCCGCTCCTGCGACTCCGAGACCATGATCTCGAACGGCTCCATGCCCTCCTCGCGCAGCGGCACGCGCGCCACGTCGATGTCGATCCCGACCTCGCCCTTCGACGCCATCTCCGACGCGCTCGAGGTCAGCCCCGCCGCACCGAGGTCCTGAAGCGAGCGCAGGAGCCCGGCGTCGAGCAGCTCGAGCGAGCACTCGAGCAGGCGCTTCTCCTCGAACGGGTCGCCGATCTGCACCGACGGCCGCTTGGCCGCGTCGCCCTCGCCGAGCTCGGCGGAAGCCAGCACCGACGCGCCGCCGATCCCGTCGCGCCCGGTGAGCGCGCCGAACAGCACCAGCACATTCCCGACGCCCGCCGCCGCGCTGCGGATCAGCTTCTCGCGCGGCGCGATGCCCAGGCACATCGCGTTGACGAGGCAGTTGTGCTCGTACGGCGCCTCGAATGCGATCTCGCCGCCGACCGTGGCGACCCCGATCGAGTTGCCGTAGTGCCCGATGCCGCCGACGGCGCGGTCGAGCAGGAAGCGCGAGCGCGGGGACTCGAGCTCGCCGAAGCGCAGCGAGTCGAGGATCGCGATCGGGCGCGCGCCGATGGCGAAGACGTCCCGCAGGATGCCGCCGACCCCGGTGGCGGCGCCCTGGTACGGCTCGACCGCGCTCGGGTGGTTGTGCGACTCGACCTTGAACGCGACGACGAGCCCGTCGCCCACGTCGACCGCGCCGGCGTTCTCGCCCGGGCCCATCACCACGGCCTTGCCCTCGGTGGGCAGTGTCCTCAGCAGCTTGCGCGAGTGCTTGTAGCCGCAGTGCTCGGACCACATCAGCGAGAACATCGCGAGCTCGACGCCGTTCGGCTCGCGGCCGATGCGCTCGCAGATCAGCTCGTACTCGCGGTCGGTGAGCCCGAGCTCGCGGTGCGGCGCGGTCGCCGACACGCTCACGCCGCTACCGCCGCGGCCTCGCGGGCGAGCGACTCGAACAGCTTGCCACCGTCGGTGGAGCCGGTGAGCGCGTCGACGGCGTGCTCCGGATGCGGCATCAGGCCCATGACGTTGCCGCGCTCGTTCGTCACGCCGGCGATGTCGCGCGCCGAGCCGTTGTGCGGCCCGCCGGGCGCGTAGCGAAGCACGACCTGGCCGTTCGCCTCCATCGCGTCGAGCATCGGATCGGGCGCGTAGTAGCGGCCGCTCATGTGCTTCATCGGGATCGACAGGCGCTCCCCGCGCGCGCACGTGCGCGTGAAGGGAGTGTCGGCGTTCTCCACGACCACGTCCATCTGCCGGCAGATGAAGCGCAGCTCCTCGTTCGGCAGCAGCGCCCCCGGCAGCAACCTCGCCTCGCACAGCACCTGGAAGCCGTTGCAGATGCCGAAGACGAGCCCGCCGGCGGCGGCGAACTCCGCCACCGCCTCCATCACCGGCGAGAAGCGCGCGATCGCACCGGCACGCAGGTAGTCGCCGTACGAGAAGCCGCCCGGCACCACCACCACGTCCGCGCCGTGCAGGTCACGATCGCCGTGCCAGAGCAGCTCGGCGTCGCCGTAGCGCTCGCAGGCGAGCAGCGCGTCGACCTCGTCGCACGACCCGGGGAAGCGGATGACGCCGAACTTCACGCCGCTTCGATCGAATCGAGCCGGGGGCGCGAAAACCGAGCAGTCCAAGGACGCAGGGTCGAAGGCTTGCGCCAGCAAGTCGAGACCCGAGGACGCCGGAATGCGACGGTTTGCAGCGTCATCCGGCCGATTCGACTATTTCGTAGTCCTCGATGAGGGGGTTCGAGAGCAGCTGCTCGCACATCTGGTCGAGCTGCGACGGATCGTCGACGTCGAGCTCGACCATCCGGCCGACGTGCACGTGCGCGACGCCCTCGAAGCCGAGCGCCGGCAGGGCGCGCTCGACTGCCTGTCCCTGCGGGTCGAGGATCCCCTCCTTCGGGCGGATCAGGACCCGCGCGCGCACTAGCGGCCGGCCCCGGACTTGGCGAGCCAGGTGTCGAACGGCTCGCCCGTGATGCGCTGGTAGGCCTCCTCGTAGCGCTGGCGCGTGCCGTCGACCACGTCCTCGGGAATCTCCGGCGCGGGCGGCGACTTGTCCCATCCGGAGCCCGAGGCCCAGTCACGCACGAACTGCTTGTCGAAGCTCGGCTGCGAGCGGCCCGGCTCGTACGTGTCGGCCGGCCAGAAGCGCGACGAGTCGGGCGTGAGCACCTCGTCGCCCACCACGATCCGGCCGGCCTTGTCGCGCCCGAACTCGAACTTGGTGTCGGCGAGGATGATCCCGCGCTCGCGCGCATGGTCGGAGGCGAACGTGTAGAGCTCGATCGACAGCCGGCGCAGCTCCTCGAGCGCCTCGCGGTCGCCCAGGATCTCGGCGGCGCGGTCGAAGTCGACGTTCTCGTCGTGGTCGCCCACGTCGGCCTTCGTGGCCGGCGTGAAGATCGGCTCCGGCAGCTTGTCCGACTCGCGCAGGCCCTCGGGCAGGCGGATCCCGCAGATCTCGCCCTCGCGCTGGTAGTCCTTCCAGCCCGAGCCGGTGATGTACCCGCGCACCACGCACTCGACCGGGAACATGTCGAGCCTCTCGACGAGCATCCCGCGACCGCGCGCCTCGTCGGGCACCTCGGTGTAGGAGATCAGGTGGTTAGGGACGATGTGTCCCGTGCGTTCGAACCAGAACTCGGACAGGCCGGTGAGGACCATGCCCTTGCCGGGGATCGGGTTCGGGTGGACTGCGTCGTAGGTGGAAATGCGGTCGGACGCGACCATCAGCAGACGCTCGTCGTCGACCTCGTATATCTCGCGGACCTTGCCCGACGCGAGCAGCTTGTGGCCCTCGAGCGTGGCGGCTTCGCTCATGGGTCTCAAGCTAGCAACCGGGGTGGTCGTTTTCCCGGGTGCCTGTGCGCAAAATCGGGCGTTATTCGTCCCCCGAGCACGCCCGCGCCTCGTCGAACGACTCGACGACCATGAAGCGGCCCGGGTTGACCGGCTCGGAGAAGCCGAACCGCCGGTAGAGCTCGTGCGCGTCGGCGGTGCCGAGGAACCAGCGCTTCATCCCGGCGAAGCGAGGATCGGCCAGCACCGTCTCCACGAGCAGCTTGCCCACACCCCTGCCGCGGTGCTCGGGCAGCACGAACACGTCGGCGAGCCAGGCGAACGTGATCGTGTCGGTGACCACCCGCGCGAAGCCGGCCTGCTGGTCGCCCAGGTAGACGCCGAACGGCAGCGAGTTGGCGATCGCCCGCTCGGTCACCTCGCGCGCGCGGCCCTTCGCCCAGTACGACTCCTCCGAGAGGAAGCGGTGGATCATGTCCACGTCGAGGCGCGACGAGTCGGTCGAGACGGCGTAGGACGACATCGCTCTTCACGCTATACAAGCCGTGATGGAGATCCGCCCCGTCCGCGAGAGCGACGCCGGCTGCGACCGCATCGAGGTGACGAGCGGGAGGCGCCGCGACGCCTCCCACCCGTTCTACCTCGCTCTCGGCTTCGAGGACCTCGCCCCGAAGTCGGTCAGGTACGTGCGCGGGCTCTAGCCCTTGCGCGTGACCTTCTTGACGCACGCCTTGTAGCGCTTCGCTCCGTGCTTCTTCTTCTTGAGCTTCGCGCAGCTCTTCTTGACGCACGCGGCACGCTTCTTGCCCTTGAGCTTCGAGCACTTGCCGGGCTTCGACCTGACCGGCGGGGCACTCGTCACGCCGCCCTGCGAGCCGCCCGTCGACTGCTGACCGACCTGGCCGCCGCCCTGCCGCTGCTCCTGCTGGCCGCCGCCGGCCGGATCGCCGCCACCTGCCGGAGGCGGAGCCGCCACTGTGACGTCCGGCTCGCCGGCGTCGGGTCCTCGTTGCCCGCCGCGTCGACCGCGACCGCCTCGTAGCGGTACGCGCCGGGCGCAAGGCCGCTTCGCGCGGCGGGGCACGCGCCGAAGTCGGCCGCGGCGCCGCCGTCCGGATACACGCGGCACCTGAACGTGACCTCTGATTCGTTCGACCCGGCCGTGAAGTCATCGCCGATCGTCGTCTCCGGGGCGGTGCCGTCAACGCGCACGCCGGCGCTGCCGGTCGTCACGTTCCCGGCGGCATCTGACGCACGGAAATACACCGTGTGCTGGCCCTCGGGCAGCGCGTAGGTGTAGGCGCCGTCGAAGGTCTTCTCGACGCCGCCGCCGATGCAGTAGTCCCAGTCGACGGGCTCCGGTGCGTCGGCCCAGCACAGCGGATTGCCGTAGAGGTAGCCGTCGTCGGTGAAGCGCACCCGGAAGCGGTCCTGACCCGGCTTCACCACCGAAGCGCCCTCCAGGATGGTGTACGCGGGCGCGGTGTTGTCGATGATGACGTTGCGCGTCGCGGAGACGCCGGCGGTCGTGTCCGTGCCGGTCACCTTGGCGTAGAGCCCGGCGTCACCGTCGCCCATCGAGGCGCTGTCGAACGACGCGGTGTACGGCGCGGTCGTGTCCTCCCCGACCTTCGCGCCGCGCACGAAGAACTCCATCCTCTGGATCGCTGCGGGGCCGCTCGCGGTCGCGGCGAGCGCGATCGTGCCGCGCTTGTGGCTCAGGACCGCGTTCGCCGGCGCCGCAGGAGCGGTCAGCGTGACCACCCAGGCGGTCTTGACGGTCGTCGCCGTGGTGTCGCTGCCGGAGTCGGCATACACCTTCAGCGTCACGGTGTAGGCGCCCGGTGAGGCGAACGTGTGCGACACCGTAGGGGACGTGGTCGTGGTGTTGGCGGAGCCGTCGCCCCAGTGCCACTCGTAGGACTCGACGGGGTCGGTGCCGCTGTCGTCGAGCACGCAGTCGTCGATGGTCGCGTCGTAGGAGTAGTAGGCATGGCTGCCCGGCGCCGACCCGCTCGCGTCGAACGCGACGGTCGAACCTGGCTGCGGGCTGTTCGGGGAGTACCCGAAGTCGGCGGTCGGCTTTTCGATTTCGTTCTGGCAGGCGGGCTGCGCGGACGCGCCACTCGCCCCGAGCGCAAGGGCCAGTGCGGCCACGGGCGCGGCGAGGATCAGCTTCATCGATGCTCCTTTTCAACTTGCGGGGAGCTCGAACCTAAGGCCGGTCTTATGTCGTACGCGTCCGCCCCGCGGACGATCTCGGCGTCGGCTGAAAGGGCGAAAGCCGGCTAGGCGATCTCGTCCAGCCGACGGACGATCTCCGACGCGTAGCGCGTGAACGCCCGCGGGTCGAAGATCGCGTCGAGGTCGAGCTCGGGCGCGACCTCGGCGAGCAGCTCGCGGAACGGCGTGCCGGTGTCCCAGGCGCGCTGCGCGTGCTCCTGGACGATGCGGTAGGCGTCGTCGCGGGTGCGGCCGGACTCGACGAGGGCGAGCAGCGCGCGCTGCGAGTAGAGCGCGCCGTGGGTGGCCTCGAGGTTGGCGAGCATGCGGTCCTCGCGCACCGTCATGCCGCGCACCACGCGCAGCGCGAGCGACTGCGCGTAGTCGAGCAGGATCGTCGCGTCCGGGAGGATCACGCGCTCGACCGACGAGTGCGAGATGTCGCGCTCGTGCCAGAGCGCCACGTCCTCGACGGCCGCCTGCTCGTAGCCGCGCAGGAGGCGGGCGATGCCGGTGATCCGCTCCGACACGATCGGGTTGCGTTTGTGCGGCATCGCCGACGAGCCCTTCTGCCCCGCGCGGAAGGGCTCCTCGACCTCGCGCACCTCGGTGCGCTGGAGGTGCCTGATCTCGGTGGCGAAGCGCTCGAGCCCCGCGCCCGCGAGCGAGATCGCCTGGAGCACCTCCGCGTGGCGGTCGCGCGGGACCACCTGGGTGGAGACGTCCTCGGCGCGCAGCCCGAGCCGGTCGAGCACGCGGCGCTCGAACTCGGGCGAGGTCGCGGCGTAGGTGCCGACAGCCCCCGACAGACCGCCGACCGCCACCTGGTCGAACGCCCGCTCGAGCCGCACGAGCCCGCGGTGCGCCTCGAACGCGAAGCCGGCCAGCTTGATGCCGAAGGTCGTGGGCTCGGCCTGGATGCCGTGCGTGCGGCCGACCATCAGCGTGTCGACGTGCTCGCGCGCGCGCTCGGCCAGCGCCGCCACCAGCTCGCGCTGGCCCCGGACGAGCAGCGCGCCGGCGGTGCGGAGCTGGAGCGCGAGCGCAGTGTCGAGCACGTCCGAGGAGGTGAGCCCGAAGTGGATCCAGCGCCCGCCCGGCCCCGCGGACGCCGACAGCACGTCGACGAACGCCGCCATGTCGTGGTCGGTCACCTTCTCGCGCTCACCCACGGCCTCGACGGTGAACGTGGCGGCGCGGATGCCCTCGAGGTCCTCGGGCGTCGGGCCCTCCATCTCCTCCGCGGCCGCCACCTCCACCTGACGCCAGAACTCCATCCGCGCGGCGTCGGTCCACACGGCGCCCATCTCCGGGCGCGTGTAGCGGTCGATCACGACAGGATGCGTGCGGCCAGCACGGCGGCGTTGCGCGCGTTGTCCACGCCCACGCACGCGACGGGCACGCCCGGCGGCATCTGCGCGATCGCCAGCAGCGCGTCGAGCCCGCCGGCCACCGAGCTCTTGCTGGTGAGCGGCACGCCGATCACGGGCAGGTCGGTGTGCGCCGCCACCACGCCCGGCAGCGCTGCAGCCAGTCCGGCGCCGGCGATGATCACGCGCAGCCCGCGCATGCGCGCGTTCTTGGCGTAGTCGGCCACCACGTCGGGGTCGCGGTGGGCGCTCATGACGCGCACCTCGTTGCGGATGCCGCGGTCCTCGAGCTCCTTCGCGGCCTTCTGCATCGCGTCCATGTCGCTCTTCGACCCCATCACGATGCCCACCAGCGGCGCGTCCACCTCCAGCTCCGAGAACTCCTCCTCGACGTCGGTCTCCGTCACCGGCGCGCCCGGCTCCGCCATCTCGCTCATGCACCCACCCTCTCTGCCGCTCGCGCGGCGATGTCGTTTCGCATCTGCATTCCGTCGAACCTGATCGCTTGCGCCGCGGCGTACGCGCGCTCGCGCGCCTCGCCCGGCGACGGCCCCAGCGCAGTCACGTTCAGCACGCGCCCGCCCGCCGTCACGATCTGCCCGTCTTCTTCCGCGGTTCCCGCGTGCGTAATCTCCGCGCCCGCGGCCTCCGCCTCGTCAAGGCCGGTGATCACGTCCCCGCTCGACGACGACTCCGGATACCCGCGCGAGGCGAGCACCACCGTCACCGCCCAGTCCTCCGACCACTCGATCTCCACACCGTCGAGCCCCGCCGGACGCGCCGAGCAGTCGAGCAGCTCGAGCACGTCCGAGCGCAGCCGCGGCAGGATCGCCTGCGTCTCGGGATCGCCGAAGCGCGCGTTGAACTCGAGCACCTTCGGCCCGTCCGGAGTGAGCATCAGGCCCGCGTAGAGCACGCCGTGGAAGGGCGTCCCGCGCGCTCGCAGCTCGTCCACGATCGGCTGGTGCACCGTGAGCGTGATGTCGCGAACGAGCTCGTCGTCGACCTTCGGGACCGGGGAGTAGCTGCCCATCCCGCCGGTGTTCGGCCCCTCGTCGCCGTCGAAGATCCGCTTGTAGTCCTGGGCCGGCGTCATCGGCAGCGCGCGCACGCCGTCACACAGCGCGAACAGCGACAGCTCCTCGCCGTGGAGGAACTCCTCGAGCACCACTGTCGTATGGCCGAAGCGGCGCTCGCCGAAGAAGACGTCGACCGCCGCGCGCGCCTCGGCCTCGCTCGCGCAGATGATCACGCCCTTGCCCGCCGCGAGCACGTCCGCCTTCAGCACCGCCGGGTACGACGCGCACGGCAGATGCGCGAGCGCCTCCTCGTGCGAGTGGAAGAGCATGTGGGAGGCGGTCGGTATGCCCACGTCGCGCATGAGCTGCTTCGCGTAGGCCTTCGACCCCTCTATCTTCGCCGCGGCCGCGGTGGGGCCGAACGCCCGAACGCCCGCCTCGCCGAGCATGTCCACGAGCCCCTCGACGAGCGGCGCCTCCGGCCCGACCACCACGAGGTCCACGTGGCGCTCCTTCGCCGCGGCCACGATCCCGTTGAGGTTGCCGACGCTGATCCCGAGCCCCTCGAAGCCGTCGCGCGCCATGCCGGGACTGCCGGGGGTCGCGAGGACCTCCGGCGCCTGCGGACTGCGTGCGAGCGCCCGGGCGAGCGCGTGCTCGCGGCCGCCCGAGCCGACTACCAGGACGCGCGGCACGTCAGAGCGCGGCGATGAACTCGTCGATCGGGATCGCGGCGAGCGACTCGTAGCGGGCGGTGCCACGCGAGCCGAGCTCCATCGAGACGCGCGTCATGGTGGCCTCGTCGGGCGCCTCGACGATGTTCACGAAGTCGTACTGGCCGAGCGTCGCCCACTGCGCCTTGACCGACGCGCCGAGCGACTCGACCTCCTTGTTGACCTCCTTGATCCGGCTCGGGTTGTTCTTCACGGTCTGCACGCCCTCGGGCGTGAGCTGGGTCAACATGACGTAGGTCGGCACTCGGTCTCCTCTCTCGGCGGTTTCGGCGGCAACAGTCTCTACGAATCCGCGCCCGACAGCGCGTACGCGCCGAGCGCGATCCCGGCGCCGGCGGTCGCGACCACGAGCGGGATGGCCGTGCGCGGCAGGTCGTCGCGCTGGATGACCGTGGCGATCAGGTCGGTGGCGTCCGCGGCCATGCCGGCGAGCAGCCACGGGCGCACCGGCCCCTCGGCCAGGGCGCCCGCGCCGATGCCCACGTCGCGCGCGCCGAGCGCGCGGCTGAAGAGCTTGGCGGCGGGAGTCAGGCCGCGACGGCCGACCCACAGTGGGGTGCCGAGCCGCGGCGCCGCGATCAGGCCGGAGCCGATCACGATGCGGGCGATGGCGAGGGAGCGTGCTGCCTGCTGCGGATTCACCCGCGCAACGTACTACGACAAGCGTCGAGGGCGGTCATGCAGCGCCCGGACGGGGTCGACAAGGGACCACCGCCTTCGGAGCGTCGAACCCCGCGCGCAGTCAGTAGGGCGACATGCACGGGGACCAGCGGCGGCGTGGCGGCGTCGCCGACTTCGACGGGGGGAACGTGAAAGGCGGGCCGCTCTCGGGTGGCCCGCCCTTCACCCATTGCGCTTGACTGAGCCGCCGTGATCCGCTTCTGCTCGCACTGCGGCGCCCGCCTCGACGAGGAGCCGCCCACCACCTGTGCCGCCTGCGGCCAGGCGCACTACCGCAACCCGAAGCCGTGCGGCGGGGCGCTGCTCGAGTACGAAGGCCGCCTGCTGCTGGGCCGCCGCGCGATCGAGCCCTACTTCGGCATGTGGGACGTCCCGGGCGGCTTCTGCGAACTGCACGAGCACCCCCGCGACGCCGCCGAGCGCGAGCTTCTCGAGGAGACCGGTGTCCGCGGCCGCGCGGTGCGACTGCTCGGCATCTGGATGGACGACTACGCGGGCGAGGAGGTGGCGATGAACATCTACTACGTCTTCGAGCCCGTGGGAGAGCCCGCGCCCGACGCCGGCAACGCGGAGGTGAGCGAGCTGCGCTGGTTCTCGCCCGACGAGCTGCCGCTCGACGACATCTCATTCCCCGGGCACTGCCGCGAGGTGCTAGAGGCGTGGCGCGACGGCGCGGGCTGAGCCTGCTCCAGCCGCTCGGGCGGCACGCGTCTGCTCGTCCCCCAGCCGTACTGCGCCCAAGCCATCAGGCCGGCGCCGCCGAGCGCCGAGCCGAGCACGTCGAGCGTCATGTCGAGGATCGTGTCGCCGTAGCCGATGTGCAGGCTCGCCCCGAAGCCGTTCACGGCCACGTACTCGTAGATCTCGTAGATCGCTCCGAACGCCGTGCCAAGCGCAAGCGAGATCAGGAAGATGCCGACGTTGTGGTGCTCGTCGAAGTCCTCCTGGAGGTCGGGCACCACCTCGAGGCGCGCCAGGCCGATGTAGAACAGCGGCGCGACCATGGCCGACAGCGTGAAGTGGACGACCGAGTCGTACCAGTCGTAGCGATCGAAGAGCCCGGCCGCGTTGCCCCAGCCCTGGAGCGCCATGCCGATCACGAAGCCCAGGTCGAACGGCCGTGGCACGTTGATCACGCGCGCGAGGATCATGACGCCGCCCGTGACCGCCAGCCGCAGCGCCGCCTCGAAGTTGCCGGCCACCCCGAAGGCGATCGCGCCTGCGATGTTCAGCGCGCGCAGCAGGTCGATCGGGTCCCGCATGAGCGGGTGCCAATCGCCGAGTAGGAGCTTTCGCCAGTTCAACGCAGGTAGATGGGGTTCGAGACGATCCAGGTGCGGCCGTCGATTTCGGCCTCAACTCGGAATACCCCGGGTCCGGTCGCCGCAAAATCCACGCTGTCAGATAGCGACTGCTCGACCACGCGGCCGTCGCGCACGAGCCGCACGTCCGCCGGCGCCGGCAGCCGCGCGCGCAGCCACCACGTCCCGGCCTCGGTCTCCTGTCCCATCGCCAGCTCGCCACGCTCGCCGTCGGCCCAGAAGCGAAAGCCGCGCGCGGAGCGCAGCGAGTCCACCGCCAGGTAGCAGCGGCCCTCGCGCAGCGCGTCGTAGATCGTCGAGGCGCCGGCCTCGCCGTCGACCAGCACGTGTGTGCGCAGGGTGCGGAAAAGCCGCTCGTGCGGATGCGGCGAGAACGCCCTGCCGCCGATCCGGAAGCCGCTCTGGTGCGCGTCGAGTCCGCCGATCGCCACCACACGGCGGTGCGCGCAGAGGCGGTCCCAGCGCTCCAGGTTGGCCGCCGGGATCCGGTCGATCGCGTCCTCCGGGTGCCGCAGGAAGGCCGCCAGCTCGCGCAGGCTCGAACAGCGCTCGGCGCCCTCCGTCACGGCGCTCCACAGCTCGATCCCCGTCATCGCGCACGTGTCGAGCGAGCCCCACGGATGCGGGCGCCCGATCGTCTTCGAGATGGCCGACCCGGTCGAGAACGGATGGGCCGCGAAGCCGAGGGCGCCGCGCGCGCTCACCTCCGCGCAGATCTCCTCCTCGGTGCGCCCCTCGTGCGCGACCTCCTCGTCGAGGCCGAACGCGAGAAAGTGGCCGCCGCGCGGGGAGATCTCCATCCCCACCAGCACGAGCACCCCGTCGTGGAAGCCCTCGAACCCGGCGCGCCGGGCGGCGAGCGTGTCGTGGTCGGTGAGGAGCACCGCGTCGGCCCCGGCGGCGCGCGCGGCTGCCGCGATCTCGGGGACGGTGGCCGTCCCGTCGGAGCAGGTCGAGTGCACATGGGCCACGCAGGCGAGGTCTTCCACGGTTCTGCGCTACCCGGCGCTGCGGTCCGTTACCTGACATGAGTAGGCGCAGCCACCCCCGGCCGCTAGCGTCGTCAGATGGGCTCACGCCGGAAATTGATCCTGCTGGCGGTCGCGATCGCCGCGCTGTTCGCGGCCGCGGCGCTCGGCGTCCCGCACTCGCCCGACGGGCTGCGCGCGCTGGTGGCGCCGCTCGGCACGTTCGCCACGGTCGCGTTCGTCGCGATCTGGGCTGCGCTCACACCGGCGCTGTTTCCGGGGACGGTTCTCGCGGCGGCCAGCGGCCTGCTGTTCGGCACCGCGATCGGGACCGGCGTCTCGATCGTGGGCGCCACGCTCGGCAGCGCGCTCGCCTTCGGCATCGCCCGCCGCTTCGGCCGCCGCGCGGCCGACGACCTCTCCGGTGCGCGCATCCAGCGCCTCCAGGAGCGGATCGAGCGGCGCGGCTTCCTGGCGGTGCTCTACGCGCGCCTCGCACCGGGCGTGCCGGTGACGCTCCTGAACTACGCCGGCGGGCTCTCGCGCGTGCGCCTGCGCGACTTCGTGCTCGCCATCGCGATCGGCGGCGCGCCTCGTGCCTTCGCCTACACCGCGCTCGGTGGCAGCTTCGGCAACTGGAACTCGGCGCCCGCGCTGATCGCGATCGCGCTGATCGCGCTGCCTACGCTTGCCGGAGCGCTGCTGCTGATTCGGGCGCGCGTGCGGGCTGCGGCAACGGCATAGGCTCCATCGCGACGAGCTCGTCGACGAGGCGCAGGAACGCCCGGTGGCGGATGTCGTCGACGCCGCGTCCGTAGGCGCTCGCGGCCAGGCCGACCGCGCGCAGGCGGCCGTGGAAGAACGGGTTGTAGGTGGTCACCCGATCGCCGAAGAACGCCTCGCAGCGGCGCAGCCGCCCCCGGGTCACGGAACGCCGCGCCCGCGTGCCGACCGCCGCGGTCGCGTAGGAATAGAGCGCCTGGCGGCGGTCGTCGTCGACCGCGTCGTTGTAGGCGCGCAGCACGATCGCGACGACCGGGCAGACCGAGCGCGGGTGGTCGCTGAAGCGCTCGCCCGCGAGCATCGACGCGAGCTCCATCACGCAGGCGCCGTCGTTCGGCGACGCGTGGCTGCCCTGGTCCAGGCGGATGGTCTGGTGGCTGGTGGCTGGCATCGGGGAACCTCCTCGAAAGTTCGAATTGAGGACGGGAGCCCCGCCGCCGCCGCGCGGCGGGGCCCCGGCCGGGGGGAGTTACTGACCCTGCTTGACGCCGGGCTCGCCGTGCTCGTACTCGATGACGCGCGTGAACCGCTCGCCCGGGATGTTGGCCTCGCGGCGCGGCTCGCCGAGCGGCAGCACGACACGGCCGAAGGTCGACTTCAGCATCATCGCCGTGGCCGTGTAGAACGCGCAGATCGCGGAAGCGATCAGGACCCAGCCGGCCGTGTGCTCCCAGCCGGTGCCGCCGATCAGGTAGTAGACGGCGAGCAGGATCGAGCCGACCGACAGCGGCGTGAGCACCGCGGTGAGCCCGATGCTCTCGGCGAGCGATGCGATCGCTCCGGCAGCGGTGATGGCACCCAGCGTGAGGAACCAGTAGCCGAGCTCCGGCCACGTGCCCGTCGGGGGCGTGATCGCACCGGTGGCGACGAGCAGGAACAGGATGCCGAAGGCGATCCAGAAGGCGCCCCACATCCCGTGCATCGCCGTGGCCAGCGTGTCACGGGCGCGGAAGGCCCACATGCCGGCCATGAACTGAGCGAGGCCGCCGAAGGTGGCTGCGAACGGGAAGAGGAACTCCGGGGTCGCCTTGCCGCCGTACCAGCCGGCGAGGTACGCCGCGACCATGAAGGTGGCGGACGCGAAGCCGAACAGGCCGAGCACGGAGGGCGCGGCGATCGGCTGGAGGAACACCCGCGTGTGGTCGCGCCAATCCGCAAGTTCGCTTGCTTGATTGCCGTTGTGTTCAGGTGGCATGGACCGCTCCTTTGTGAGACGAATCTTTCGCCTCTGAGCTGCCCCGCGATCACGGCGACTCGCATCGCGCGTAATGCGGCTGACACTTGCTCTAGGGCAGCTCGAAGGAGCTCGCGACCGCTGTGCTGCCCGGCTCCGCAATCTCCGGATAGCGCTTGCCCGGCAGCAGCGCGACGTCGAAGACCTCCTGCACGAGGTCGTCGAAGCGAAGGAACCCGCCGACCGTGCCGTCGACGACGTCCACCGCCCAGACGCCGCAGAGCCGCTCCTCCAGTCGCTCGACCAGGGGCAGGTCGCCGAAGGTCGACGACTCGCGGATCTGGGAGAGCCCCACGAACGCGGTGCGTCCCGCGAACGTGAGCCCGCGGGTGAAGCCCGGCAGCTCGGCGACCGTCTCGCTGCGGCCGCTGTCGAGGTCGACCACGCACAGCTCGCCCTTGCCGGACTCGAGCACCCACAACCGTCCGTCGTGCCAGCGCGGCGAGTGCGGCATCGACAGGCCGGAGACGACGATCTCCGACGACGTCACGTCCATGATCACGCCGCCCGACGCCTTGCCCGGCCGCCAGCCGCCCGGCTCGTCGGTCGTGCCGAGCGCGGTCACGTAGCGGACGCCGTCGTCCACCACGGCGAGCCCGTTCAGGTGGCAGCGATCGCCCGGTGCGAGCGCGCTGATGAACGGCGGCTTCCAGCGCGGCACGAAGCTGTGGTCGACATCGATCGTGGCGAGGCACGAGAACGCCGTCGCGACCACCCACAGCTCGCCCCCCGCGAACGTCAGCTCGTGGATCGCGATGTCGCCCGTCACGTGCCGGTTGCGCGGCAGGTAGCACGCGTCGTGCGTGCCGGCGGGCTCGACCTTCGGCGCCACCGCGGGCATGTCGCGCATGTCCCATATCTCCGTGCGGGTGCCGAGCGCGAAGCCGTCCGGGCGCAGCGCGATCCCCATCGGCTTCTGGAAGTTCCGGAAGTGCGTGTTGAGATCGCCGCCGCGCGCGCGGGCGCAGATCAGCTTGCCGGTCTGGTAGGTCGAGATCAGCAGCGAGCTGCCCAGCCGTTCGAGGCCCTGCTCGAACGACGCCGTGTAGACGCTGCGCAGTGGCGACTCGGCCGAGCCGGGGCTCCCGGCCGCGCCGCGCTGGAAGGCACGAACGCGCGCAACGGTGGTCTCGGCCTCGCCGAGCTGCGCCTCGAGCCCGGGCTCGCGCGCCGTCGCCCGCATCGCGCGTACACGCGCAGCATCCTCGAGCGGCCCCAGCAGGGCCTGGTCGTAGCGGATGCCGAGCGCCTCGCACAGGCGCCGCAGCTCGCCGCGCGGGTCGGCCAGCAGCGCGTCGTGGTCGACCGCGAGCCAGCGATCGCGGGCGAGCGCCTCGAGGTCGTCGAGCGCGGTGTCCGTGAGCTCCCGCCATTGCCCGGCCACCACCGCCTCGAGCGGCCAACCGCTCAGCTCACGCCAGCCGGGAACGAGCGGCAGCGACCATGGCGGCCCGTCCCAGCCATCGAGCTCGGGAACGCTCACACTGGCGCCCGACCGCCACGAGGCCAGCATCTCACGCAGCGCCTCGTCGGGATCCTGCGCGACGAAGACAAAGCGCGCGTCGCCGAAGGCGCTCGCGAGGAACGGGACTCGCAGCCCGAGCCGCGCACCACCCGCCAGCATCAGGCCCGTCGCAGCGGCGCCGTCGTACGGACGGCCCTCGCGGTCGACGAGCGACGCCTCGAGCGCCTCCCGCGCCGCGTCGCCGATGGCAGCGACATCCTCGGCGATCAGCCTGTGGCTCTCGCGCGCGCGTGCGAGAGCCTCCACGTCGGCGAGCGAGTCGAGAAAGGTCGCGGCGCGCACGGTCGAGTGCCACACGCCGGCCGCGCGTGCGAGCGAATCGCGCAGCCTGAGCTCGGCTGCCGGCGGGCCCACGACGAAGACCGCTGTCACTCAGGTGGGCCCGGGGCGATCGCTCCGGGGAAGTAGTGCACGCGGACATGATCGCCGCGCTCGTTCTCGCCGATGAACGTGAAGTCGGTGTGCCCCCAGTAGCCGTAATCCATGTACTGCTTGAGTCCCTCGTTCTCGATCTCCATCAACATGCCTGACGCGCGCGTGTCGAGGCCGCTGATGAACTTCTGCCGCAGGCGATCACGCGCGAACAGCGTAAGCCCCCAGCCCACCCGGCTCGCGCGGTGCTCGGCTGCGACGAACGCGCGGAAGTGCCACATGTCCATCCGAAGCTGTGCGTTGTGCCGCAGGTACGCGGTCGCGACGGCCACCGGCTCTTGCGAGCCGCCGTGGGTTGCCACAGCTACGACTTCGCTGATGCGCCGGTCGGCCTCCTCCCCCTCGGGCATCGCCCCTTCGCGCGCCCAGAGGTCGATGACGGCCTGTGGGCTCACCTCGTCCTGATCGTCGAACGCCAGCGTCCGGTACGCGCGGTCCAGCGTGAGCGGGAAGTCAAAAGGCTCCTGCGGCGTGACCACCCGCGCTCCTCCGAAGTACCGGATTCGCACCTGATGGCCCTCGACGTAACCGGCATAGATCGACGTCGGATAGAGCCACTCGGCGAGCGGGTTGCTCTCGCGCAGGCCGTCGTCGCCGATCGGGAAACAGACACCGATCGGCCCCGGCAGCGACGGGTCATAACCCGCCTGAAGAGCGAGAACGGCGCTCCCGGCCATGGGGCGCCACGCGTCGCGGGCGGCGGGCGCGAGGTAGCTGCGATAGATCCAGAATTGCCTGCCGCCGACGATGCCGACCTCTGACGGGTAGACGGAGTTGACGCCCGCGATCGCACCCTCGCCGTTGCGCAGGACACAGACGACTTCGGCCAGCCGGTCGCGCGCCGCGGCCTCGGTCAACGCGCCCGCGCGCGTCCAGAAATCGACCAGTTCGTCGCTTCGCTCGGCGCTCAGGCGCCCGCGCACGACCTCGATGCTGCCGTAGGAAGCGCCCATGCCCGAATTCCGATCCTAACCCCGAAAGGTGTAACCCGCAAAGGGTAAGAAGAGTTTCACCCTG
Organism: Thermoleophilaceae bacterium; assembly: GCA_025937135.1. Lineage (GTDB taxonomy): Bacteria > Actinomycetota > Thermoleophilia > Solirubrobacterales > Thermoleophilaceae > JAICJV01. The sequence continues at coordinate 2,328 of JAICRZ010000014.1, read as the reverse complement.
GACGCAGGGGTGCGGGTTACGTTGGCCCACGTAGGACCCGCATAGGACGCAAGAACGAGGGAGTTGGACGTGTCTCAACGAGCAATGAGACGGGCCGCGGAGCGGCGTTACGCGAAGGATCGCCGGCGGGAAATGCTGAAGCGCCGCAAGACCGGGCTCGCGCTGACAGCGGCGATCGGCGCCGCCGCGCTCGCAGCCCCGGCGGTCGCGAACGCGACCGACTACGTGGTGACGACCAACAACGATTCGGCAACGCTGAACTCGTGCGACGGCACGACGAACGAGTGCGACACGCTGCGCGACGCGGTCAACGCGGCCAACAACGACCCGAACGACGACACGATCACGTTCGACTCCAGCCTGAGCGGCCAGACGATCACGCTCACCGCTGGTGAGATCGGGATCAACGCCAACCAGGGTGTCGGCAGCCTGACCATCCAGGGGCTTCCGGGCCACACCCCGACGATCTCCGGCGACGCCAATGGCGACGGCAATCACAACAAGTCAGGCGACCCGCCGGACTCGCGCATCTTCTACGTCTCCGGCGATGGCGAGCCGATCACCCTCTCCGGCCTCACGCTCAGCGGCGGCTACGCCTACGGGCGCAACAACGGCCGCGAGGGTGGCGGCGCCATCTGGGCCGGCTACGGCACGAACCTGACCGTCTCCGACGACGTGTTCAGCGGCAACGCCGCCAGCGGCGACAGCTCCGAGTACGACGGCGGCGCGATCTACACCGACGGCGCGCTGACGGTCAGCGGCAGCTCGTTCACCGACAACCACGCCGACAACGGGTACGGCGGCGCGATCTACGCCGATCGCGGGGCGACCATCCGGAACTCGACGATCTCCGGAAGCAGCGCCAGGGAAGGCGGCGGCGTCGCGACCGACAAGTACTCCGGCCCACCCTCGACGAACTCGTTCGCCATTCGGCAGTTCGTCGAGACGCACACTCCAGCGCAGGTCCAGGCGAAGGCCGCGACCATGAACCCGCAGGACTTCATCCGGTCGACGCTCGACATCTCGGACTCGACGATCACGGGCAACACGGCTAAGGAGGCAGGTGGCGGTCTCTATTCGCCCACGCTGCTGAAGCTGAAGAACTCCACCGTTTCGAGCAACGACGGCGGTTTCAGCGGCGGCGGCATCGAGTCCTCCGGCAAGTACGCCCAGAGCCAGATCGACAACTCGACCATCTCGAGCAACACGGCTCTCCAGGGCGCCGGAATGGATGTCGGCCAGTTCTACGGCAATGTCAATGACAACAACCCCGCAACAGAGCCCACCGTCAAGCACGCGGTGCAGAGCTCGATCTCGCGGTCGACCATCTCGGGCAACACGGCAGGCGGAGAGGGCGGCGGCATCAACGTCCTCTACCTCGCCGCGGGCGATCGCTTCGACGTCGAGAACAGCACCCTTTCGAGCAACAAGGCCGGCGGCAGCGACTACACCGGCTTCGGCGGGGGGATCAACTTCTCCCAGGAGGTAAGCGGTGAGCTCGCGGACGGCGGTGCGCCGATCGCCGGCCAGTTCCGCACGATCAACTCGACGATCTCGGGCAACAGCGCGACGACCGGCGGCGGCGTCAGCCTCGGCGGCGACCCGCAGTCGCAAAATCCGCGAGTGCCGTCCGAGCTGTCCGGGCCGCTGATGACCGACGAGGGCTCGATCGACTTCGAGAACTCGACGATCGCGTCGAACACCGCTTCGTCGAATGGCGGCGGCGTGTACCTCAACTCGTACTACAACGCGGGCAGTGACGCGGTCGGGAGCCCGACGCTCTCGCTGACCAGCACGATCGTCGGCGACAACAACGCCGGCGGCGGCGGCAACGACGCGGATCGTGCCGACGGCTCATCCGACGGTGGGCTCGACAGCACCGACAGCCTGGTCGAAAACGTGGGTGACGCGCCGTTCGTCCAGAACACGTCGACGATCACCGGCGCCGATCCGCAGCTCGGCGCGCTCGGCGACAACGGTGGGCCGACCCAGACGCAGTTGCCGGCGGTGACCAGCCCGGTGATCGACAAGGGCGATGCGCCGGCGCGTCTCAACACCGACCAGCGCGGTCAGAACCGCACGGTGGAGGGCGGCGCGGGCGACGTCACGGGTGGCGACGGCACCGACATCGGCGCCGTGGAGGTGCAGAACCCGGCGCAGAACCCGCAGACGGTCGCGGCGCTGCCGCAGTTCGGCGACAACACGCCGCCGGTGATCGGCCTGAAGGTGCCGCACTCGCTATCGATCGCGCAGCTCATCCGCGGCTTCAACGTCACGGTGATCTGCAACGAGCCGTGTGCGATGACGTTCCGGCTCTACGGCAGCGCT
>JAICRZ010000195.1 GCA_025937135.1 Thermoleophilaceae bacterium | reverse complement strand
TCCTCCTCCACCCTCGCCGCCAACCCCTTCAACCGCCCGTCCGCCGGCATCAGCAGGTAGCTCATCTGCGCCTTCGGGGCGGGCGTGCGGCGGACGAAGCGGCCGATCACCTGGCGGAAGAAGAGCTCGGTGCGGGCCGCGGTCGCGTAGACGCCCACGCGCAGGCGCGGGATGTCGACGCCCTCGGACACCATAAGCACCGACACGAGCCAGCGCCGCTGCCCGGCCGAGAACGCGGCGATGCGCGCCGACGCGTCGGGCTCGTCGGAGGTCACGACCTCCGGCCGCTCGACGGCGATCCGCTCGAGCCGCTCCGCGATCCGCATCGCGTGCTCCTTGTCGGCGGCGATCACGAGCCCGCCCGCGTCGCGGTGGCCGGACGCGCGCACGGCGGACAGGCGGGCGTCGGCGTCGCGCAGGACCTCGCTCATCCAGTCGCCGTCGGGATCGAGTGCGGTGCGGAGCCGGCGCGCGTCCTCGACGCGCGGGATCACGGTGGCGAAGCTCGCGTGGCGGCGGCGGCCGTCGGACATCCACTCCATCTCGCCGTCGAACGGCTGAAAGGTGATCGGGCGGCAGACGCCGTCGAGCAGCGCGTCGGTATAGCCGTAGGCGAAGTCGGCCTGGCTCACCCCGTCGCCGTCGTAGGTCACCCACGGGATCGGGTTCGAGTCGGAGCGGAACGGCGTGCCCGAGAGCAGCAGCCGGAAGCGCGCTTCCTCGAACGCGTCCTGCGCGCGCGAGCCCCAGGCGGCGTGCTCGCCCATGTGGTGCGGCTCGTCGGCGATCAGCAGGGTCGCCCGCGAGGCGCACGAGGCGCGGTGCGTCCGCGGCCCGGCGGCGATCGTCTGGTAGGTGACCGCGACGCCGTGGCGGTCGGACGGCTCGCGCCCGGCGGAGTTGGGGCGGTTGGGCTCGAGGTCGATCCCGTAGCGCGCGGCGTCGGCGGCCCACTGGCGACAGATGTGCGTCGTCGGCGCGGCCACCACCACGCGCTCGACGCGTCCGGCCGCCAGCATCTCGTACGCGACGCGCAGCCCGAACGTGGTCTTGCCCGCGGCCGGGGTGGCGGAGGCGAGGAAGCTCCCCGCGTCGTGAGCACGCAGCGTCGCCAGCGCGGCCTCCTGCCAGGCCCGTAGAGGGCGATCGCTGGGCCAGGACGGGAGCGCGAGCGCCCGCCGCGACACGACTGTGCTCACGTGGGAGAGTCCTTTCTTCCGGTTGCGGGGGAAGCGCAGGCTAGGCGCCCCCTCGGAGGGAAAAGAAAGTGAAATGTTCGGTTCCGGCGGCCTGCATGCGGCGCCATGGCGCGCCTCCGCACCGGAACCTCCATTTCACGGGCTTTTGTTTCCCCGCAACGTGCGCAGGGAACCGAACAGGCGGGGTGTCAGCGAGGGGTTCGAGCCGCTGGGTGGCCGCCGCGATCGGCGTCGCGGTGCTCGCGTTCGCGCCCGCGGCGCACGCCTCGCAGGACCCGAACCCGCCGTGGCCGCAGCTGCTGCCGCCGCTCCCCGTGTCGGCGCACAACCAGCCGCGGCCGGTCCCGCACTGCCGCCATGCGTCGATGCGCTGCGTGGACGGCAACATCCGCCGGCTTCAGCGTGCGGTCGACCGCTTCGGCTGCGACCACCGTGCCGTCTTCGCCACCACGTACCTCGTCCTGACGAAGACGATGCGCACCGCGATGCTCCGCGACCCGCACCTCTTCCGCGACCCGCGCTACATGTACCTCGAGGACACGCTGTTCGCGAACTACTACTTCGCGATGCTGCATTCCGTCGATCGCGGGCAGCCAATCCCCGAGGCGTGGCGGATCGCGATCGACACCGCCGCGAGCGGCGACGCCAACGCCGGCCAGGACATGCTGCTGGGCATCAACGCGCACGTGCAGCGGGACATGCCGTTCGTGGTCGCGCAGAGCGGCCTCCTCACCAAGCGGGGCGGCTCGCGCAAGGCCGACCACGACCGCTTCAACGACGTGCTGAACGAGGCGTACGAGCCGGTGGTGCAGGCGATCCAGCAGCGCTACGACCCGCTCGTCTCGCTCACGAACGCGAGCTGGGACCCGCTCGACGACATCGGCGGCATGGAGATGGTCAAGGGCTGGCGCGAGGGCGTCTGGCGCAACGCCGAGCGGCTCGTCAACGCGAAGCCCGGGCCCGACCGCCAGCGGGTGATCGACAGCATCGAGACGAACGCCGCCGCCTGGGCGCGGATGATGGCCGCGCCGCAGATCCCGCCCGGCTACAGGGCGCAGCGCGACGCGTGGTGTCAAGCTCACGCTTGATGGCCCGACCGCGAGCGATTCTCTTCGACGTCGACGGCACGCTGATCTCGACCGGCGGCGCCGGCGCCCGCTCGTGGCGCTACGCGTTCGACGAGCTCCACGGGATCCCGGCCGACATCGGCCAGTTCAGCGACGCCGGGATGACCGATCCCACCGTCGCGCGACTGACGTTCAAGGCGGCCGTCGGCCACGACCCCTCGCCCACCGAGCTCGCCACGGTGATGGCCGCCTACCTCGACCGGCTGCCGTTCGAGGTCGAGCACTCCGACGGCTACCGCGTGCTCGACGGCGCCGAGGACATCCTGCGGCGGCTCGGGCGCGAGGGCATCCTGCTGGGCATCACCTCGGGCGCCGTCGAGGCCGCCGCTCACATCAAGCTCGCGCGTGCCGGCTTCAACCGCTACTTCCCGTTCGGCGGCTACGGCTCGGACTCGCCCGATCGCGTCGAGCTGACCAGGTGCGCGATTGCGCGCGGCGGCAGGCTCATCGGCGAGGAGCTCGACCCAGCGCACGTCTTCGTCGTGGGCGACACGCCCAAGGACGTGGAGGCGGCGCACGGCGCCGGCTGCAAGGCCGTGGCCACCGCCACCGGCCACTACTCGCGCGAGGAGCTCGAGAAGACCGGCGCGGAATGGGTGCTCGGGTCGTTGCGCGAGCCGTTCCCCGAAGCGGGATGAGCCGATGAACCCCTACCGCGAGTTCGCACGCGAGCAGCAGCTCCGGTTCGAGCGGCTCATGGCGGACATGCGCCGGAAGGACGACGAGGATCGCCGCATCTACATCGCGCAGTTCGACGAGATGCAGGAGGACATGCGCGCGCTGCGCGCCGAGAGCCGCGCCGTGATGCAGGCTCTGCTTAAGGTGCTCGACCGGATGGACCGTCTCGACAACGGCGGCGGCGCCGCCCCCGCCACCTAGATCCGCGGCGGCGGCGCGACGGGCGCCGTCAGGTCGCGCAGCTGGAAGTACACGACCGAGATCGCCAGGGCCATGATCGGCGCGGTGATCACGCCGCCGGCCACCGCGAGCACCGTCCGCACGGCGAGCGAGTCCGCGTTGATCCCGATCCGGTTGAGGATGTTCTGGACCACGGCCTGGATGATGAACGCGACCACGATCACGCCGAACACGCGCCAGCCGTTGCCATGGACCAGTTCGCGGCTGCGCGTGAACGAGTCGAAGATGCGCCGTCGCTCGACCACGATCGCCGGGGCGAACAGCGAGAACCAGGTGAGGAAGATCAGCCCCGGCACGATGATCAGCAGCAGGCCGACCGCTACGCAGATCCCGTAGAAGATGCCCGCGACGATCAGCGGGAAGGTGAACGGGAGCGCGGCGCGCAGGAGCTCCGCGACCGAGAAGTCGCGGCGCCCGTCGCGCATGTCGTCGACCGCTTCCACGACGGCGCCGGTGTAGAGCGCCTGCCCGATCGCCGAGAGCACCCCGAGGACGAGCGCCAGCACCAGGCTCCCGCTCGACGCCACGACCGCGCTCAGGATCCCGATCGGCACGAAGATCGCCAGCGCGGCGCCGATCAGGACGCCGAACTGATGCCCGTACAGGGCGAAGATCCGGTCGAACGCGTCGGCCGTGTCGAGTTTGCCAGTGCCCACGTGCTCAAGTCATACAGGACCGGCTCCGATAGGGACGGCGGACCCTTTTTCGTCGGGAGAGGAACGAATGCCGGACCGCTACAGGCTTGTAACGCGCAGCGACTTCGACGGTCTCGTCTGCGCGGCGCTCCTGAAAGAGCTCGACATGCTGGACGACATCAAGTTCGTCCACCCGAAGGACATGCAGGACGGCAAGGTGGAGATCACCGAGCGTGACATCACCACCAACCTCCCGTACGTCCCGAGCGCCTACCTCTCGTTCGACCACCACGCGAGCGAGTCGGAGCGCGTCTCGAACGGCAAGCCCAACCACGTGATCGTGCCGGACGCCGACTCCGCCGCGCGCGTGGTCTACGACTACTTCGGCGGCGCCGATCGCTTCCCGCGCGTGTCAGACGAGATGATGATCGCGGTCGACAAGGCCGACGCCGCGAAGTTCGAGCGCGACGAGATCCTCGACCCGCACGGCTGGGTCCTGCTCAACTACCTGATGGACCCGCGCACCGGCCTCGGCCGCTTCCGCGAGTTCCGCATCTCGAACTACGAGCTCATGATGCAGCTCATCGACGAGTGCCTCGTCAAGCCGATCGACGAGATCCTCGAGACGCCTGACGTGAAGGAGCGGGTGGACCTCTACCGCGGCCATCAGCAGGCCGCCCTGCGCCAGCTCCAGGCGCGCTCCTCGGTGCACGACAACCTCGTCGTGCTCGACCTCCGCGACGAGCCGGTCATCCACCCGACCAACCGCTTCATGATCTACGCGATGCATCCCGACACGAACATCTCGATGCACGTGCTCTGGGGCCTGAAGCAGCAGAACACGGTCTTCGCCACCGGCAAGTCGATCCTGAACCGCACGTCGAAGACGAACGTGGGCAGCCTGATGCTGGCCTACGGCGGCGGCGGTCACGAGGCGGCCGGCACCTGCCAGGTGCCGAACCCGGACGCCCCGCGCGTTCGCGACGAGCTGGTCACGCGCATCACGCACGACGGCTGATCCCGACCCGCGCGGGCGGCGCTTAGAGCCGGCTTACTTCCCGCGTTAGGCTGGAAGACGTGCCAGACGAGCCGTCCGCCAGGGGTAACGGCAGCCAAGGGGACCGCACCCCACCGCGTGCCCCGAGCACGCCCGAGCGCCAGCACCCGAGCGGCTGGCGGGTACAGCCTGCGCCCGACGGGCGCGGGGCT
>JAICRZ010000208.1 GCA_025937135.1 Thermoleophilaceae bacterium | reverse complement strand
TCGCCCTCCTCGCGGCGCCGGCGGAGCCGGTTCACGAGCTCGGCGCGAAGGATGTCGATCTTGCCGTGCAGGATCCGGCGCCGGTAGGAGACTTCTTGTTCCTCGCGCGTCAGTTCCTCGATCAGGTCCTTCAGCTCCTGATCCTGGAGTGCCCCGAGATCCGGGAAAGTGTCCATGCTCCGTCCCTAGTCGATGCCGCGGAGCGGCGAGTATAGCCCCGAAACGTCAAGCGGAGGTAGAGGGTTTGCCCCTCCACTGCCGCTTTGCCTGCGCGATGTATTCGGCGGTCGCGCCCAATGTCATCGCCAATCCGATGTAGAGCAGCACGTCGGCGACCCACGTGACCGACACCATCGCGAGAAAAAGCGAGAACATCGTCGGCCAGACCGCCCAGCGGCCCAGCATCTTGATCTCGAGGTCAAGACCGTGGCGGAGCGCGAAGCGGCTGGCGAACAGCATGAACAGCTCGCGCGCCGCCAGCACCGCCAGCGCCCAGCGCGGCAGCAGGTCGAAGCGCCAGCACACGACCACGCCGGAGACCACCAGCAGGCGGTCCACGACCGGATCGATCAGGGCCCCCAGCCGGCTGTACTGGCCGGTGATGCGTGCCGCCATGCCATCGAGATAGTCGCTCCCGCCGATGACCGCATAGGTGATCGAGGCGAGCGCGTAGCGGCCGTCGCCGGAGTTCAGCGCCAGGATCAGGAAGACCGGCACGAGCGCGATCCGGACGAAGCCGATCGCGTTCGGGATCGTCCAGGGGTTCAGCGGCGCGCCCTTGCGGGTCTCCGGCGGCATCCCGCCGGAGCGGTCGAGTCCGAGCAGGCGCCGCGTTGTCAGGGAAGCTCGCGCCACAGCTCTGCCGCCGCTTCGCCGGCACCCTCCAGCGGCAGCGACCGGCGCTCGCGGCCGCGCCTCACCTGAGCCTCGACCTCGCCCGACTCGATGCCGCGCTTGCCAACCGTCAGCCGCAGCGGCGCGCCCAGCAGCTCGGCATCGGCGAACTTCTCCCCCGCGCTCGAGCTGCGGTCGTCGTACAGCGTGTCGAGACCCTTCGCCCGGAGCTCCGCGTAGAGGGAGTCGGCGACGGTGCGCGCCTCCTCCCCCTCCTTGCCGAGCGTGACCAGCTCGACGTCGAATGGCGCCAGCGAGCGCGGCCAGCTGATCCCGGCCTCGTCGGCGAACTGCTCGACCGCCGCGGCCAGGATCCGCGCGGGGCCGATGCCGTAGGAGCCCATCCAGATGAGCTGCTCGGTCCCGTTCTCGTCGAGGTAGGTGGCACCGAGCGGTTCGCTGTAGCGCGTGCCGAGCTTGAAGATGTTGCCGATCTCGATCGCGGGCTCGATCCGGATCTCGGCGCCGGAGGGGTCCGTGTCGCCCGCCTCGACGTTGCGGACGTCGGCCCACTCGGGCTGGAAGTCGCGACCCGGCTCGACGCCGCGCAGGTGCTTGTCGGGCTCGTTGGCGCCGGTCACGAGGCCGTGCAGCCCGCGCAGCGCCTCGTCGGCCAGCACCTCCACCTTGGCCCCCACCGGCCCGATGAAGCCGGCGTGGGTGCCGAAGCTGTCACGAACCTCCTCGGGCTGCGCCGCCCGCACGTCGGCCTTCAGGTGGTTGCGGAGCTTGAGCTCGTTCAGTCGGTGGTCGCCGCGGACGAGCACGAGCAGCGGCCGATCGTCGCCGACGATCATCGGGAGCGCCTTGATCAGCGCGCCCTCCGGCACGCCCAGCATCCCGGCCACGGCCTCGATCGTGGTCGCCCCGGGGGTGTCGACGGGCTCGGGTGCCGCGAGCGGCTCCGGGAGGTCGACGGGCTGCGGGGTCGCGCTCGCGACCTCCACGTTGGCGGCGTAACCGGAGCTCGACAGCGCCACGTCGTTCTCCCCCGCCTCGCTCGGCGCCATGTACTCGTGCGCGCCCACGCCGCCCATCATCCCCACGTCCGACTCGACCTTGTACCACTCGAGCCCGGCCCGGTCGAAGATCCGGTCGTAGGCGGCGGCAAGGTTCTCGTAAGCGGCGTCGAGGCCGGCGCGATCGCGGTCGAACGTGTAGGCGTCCTTCATGATGAACTCGCGCGTGCGCAGGATGCCCGCGCGCGGGCGCGGCTCGTCCCGCTCCTTGGTCTGGATGTGGTAGAGCGCCAGCGGCAGGTCGCGGTAGGAGCGGATCTCGCGCGCCACGTGGAACGTGACCGTCTCCTCGTGCGTCATGGCCAGCACGAACTCGGCGCCCTTGCGGTCCTGGAGCTTGAAGACCTCGGGCGAGACGTAGCGGCCGCTCGTCTTCCACAGCTCCGCGGGCTGGAGAACGGGCATCAGCATCTCCTGCCCTCCGATCGCGTCGAGCTCCTCGCGGATGATCTGCTCCGCCTTGCGGTGGGCGCGCCAGCCGGCGGGAAGGTACGTCCAGAGGCCCGAGCCCACCTGCCGGATCATCCCGGCGCGCACGAGCAGCTTGTGCGACAGCGCCTCCGCGTCCGCGGGCGCCTCCTTGAGCGTGGGCAGGAAATAGCTGCTGAGACGGGTCATTGGGCGCCGAGTCTATTGGCCGACTGCGGCGCGAGACACGTGCCGCGCTAGTGGTCCTTCACGGACGCCGCGCGGCTGAAGTGCTGCGCGCCGTCCGGGCCCGTCCAGGCGATCCGCCACTTGCCGGAGGTGCCCGACTCGGTGGCGGTGGCGAACCCGCGGGAGTTCGTGGTCTTCGTGCCCACGGTCTGGAAGCTGCCGCCCGTGCTGTGCTGGATCTGCACCTGCTGCCGCGTACCCCCCGCCGGGCGCACCCACAGCCACAGTGAGGTCTTCGACTTCTTCCTGGTCGCCCACACCGGCAGCCGGTAGGCGTCGAAGCTCGGCTTCGGCGCGCCGCTGTGGAAGATCAGGCCGGTGTTGAACACCCCCACGTTGGCGTCGTCGAAGAGCTCGTACTGCGCCACGCTGCGCACGGACCGGTTCTTGTAAGCGATGTAGTCCGCCTGGTTCAGGTTCATCGCCTGCCTGCTGGGCGATGCCCCGAACTGGCGGTCGGGCGGGTTGGTCTGGATCCCGTACTCGGTGAAGTAGACCGGCAGGCCGGACCTGATCGCGTGTCCGCGCGCGCCCGCCTTGAGCACCTTCGTGAGCCGGCTGAGCACCGCGAGCGTGATGTCGCCCTTCCCGCGCGGCTTCTTCGTCGGGGTCGGCCCGGCGCCGGTGTTGTACGGGTGGTGCGCGAGGCCGGTGATGCCGCTGAAGCGCTTGAAGTGCGTGCACTGCTGCTTCTTTCCGGCGCGCCCCTTCAGCCTGTGGCCGCGCGAGTCGACGCAGAAGAGGTTGAGCAGGAACGTGGTGGGATCGGTGTTGTGGCCGCGGCCCACCGGCGCCGTCTCGCCGAGCAGCACCTGGTCGTGCCCGTGGCCGCTCTTCTTCAGCGCGGCGAGGCCTGCGTAGACGAGGTTGCGGTAGAGCGGCGCCGCCTGGCTCTGCGGATAGATCCAGCCGCCCTGGTCGGGTTCGTTCCAGATCGACCAGCGCTTGACGCGCGGCAGCAGGTTGCCGGCCGAGTCCTTGAAGCTGCCCGAGTAGCGGCGCCCAACCGCGGTCACGAACTGCTGGTAGAGCTTTGCGCTCGGCTTGCAGTCGCGCTTCGAGCAGCCCGACGCCCAGCGTGGCGAGAAGCCGGCGGGCGACAGCAGCACCTGCAGTCCGCGCGCAGTCGCCTCACGCACCAGGGCGTCATAGGGCGCCCAGGCGGCGTCCGAGTAGGAGTTCGGGTTGCTCAGGTCACCGGACGGCCGGCGCTTCGACCTCGCGTTCGGCGCGACCTTGTTCCAGAACACGAGCGAGTGGATCGTGTTCGCGCCGAGTCCCTTGATGATGTCGAGCGAGGGGCCGGGCTGCCCGTTCAGCAGCACGGCGTCGTCCTGGAAGATGGACTCCTGCGAGCTGTTCGCGTGCGCGACTCCGGCCGGCACGAGAGCGGCCACAAGCAACGTGATGGCAAGAAGGGATTTACGCATGGGGTCGGCGGCGGCGCCGCACACTACAGGGCTGGTCGGCTAGGAACGGGTGAAGCGCCGGCCGGCCGTCGGGGACAGCTCTTCGTCGAGGCGGACGCGCTTGTAGCCGGCGCCCACGCCCATCGCGGGCTTCACCGGCTCGCCATCACCGTTGCCGTTGCCGTCGGCGTTCGCGGCCTCGAGGGCGGCGAGACGCTCCGGCGTGAGGTCGTCCGCGTTCTCCTCCTCGATCTTGGCGAGCCACTCGGCGCCCTCGGCGGACTTGCCCTCGTCCACCTCGGTGCGGCCGAGGTCGAGCGACTTGTCGATCTCCACGAACAGCTCGTCCACGAGCCGCTCGGTGGGCACCTTCCGCAGCGGCTTGCCGCCGGCGAAGATCAGCCCCTCGTTCTTCGCTCCGGTGATGCCGAAGTCCGCGTGCGATGCCTCGCCGATGCCGTTCACCGCGCAGCCGAGCACTGCCACCTCGATCGGCTGCCCGTA
>JAICRZ010000252.1 GCA_025937135.1 Thermoleophilaceae bacterium | reverse complement strand
TCGCCGACCTCGACCGGCATCATCGAGTCCTGTAGCTCGGCGAGCACGCCGTCGGCCTCGGAGACCGATTCGACGGCGCTGTCCACGAAGCCGCGGATCCCGGTCGAGGGGAGGCCCTCGTTCGCGGGGCTGAAGGTGCGCTCCGGCAGGCCCTGGCGCTGGGCGAAGCCGCTGTGGGTTCGCTTCGCGCGTCCGTAGGCGAGCTGGACCGGGTGGAAGAGCTCCTCCTCGAGCTTGTCCGCCGGGCCCGTCGTGAGCTGCTCATAGGCACCGCCGAGGGCCGCGAGCGCAGCGGCGATGTCGTCGATCGCCTCGGCGAGCGTGTCGAGCAGCTCCTGCCTGGCCTCTCCCGCGACGTAGGACACGATGCGAGGTTAGTTGCCCGTTACGGCCGCAGCTGGAACGGCGGATACTCGTCGGTGACCAGCATGAACGCGTATGCGGTGACCCGGTTGGTCCAGCGGCCGACTCCGACGAGGTAGTCGAAGATGCCGCGCGGGAACCGTCCCGTGAACAGGATCGCGAACCACGCCGCGATGATCGCGAGCACCGCCCCGATGTAGAGGAAGAACAGCACCACGTAGTGCGGGATGGCCAGCAGCCACTTGACGAGCGGCAGCCAGCGGTTCAGCCGCGTGGCGTCGGGATACGGAACATCCAGCCGCACGCTCTGGCGCTCGTCGGTCGACGGATAGCGGTCGTCCATCAGCGCGAAGTACACGCCCACACGATTCTCGAACCGGAGCAGCTCGAGGTTGAAGTCGAACCACCAGCGCGGGTACTTCTGCCGGAACAGGATCATCAGCAGCGGCGGGATCATGAGCAGGCCGGCGCCACCCGCGGCGATCGTGGTCGTGCCCGCGCCGGTCGTGACCGACGTGCTGCCGCCGATCGCGCCGAGCACGATGGCGATCGGGATGACCGTGAAGATTCGAAACGCCGTCGTCAGGCGGTTGAGGTCGCGATCGGGGTAATCGACGTCGAACTCGAGCGGGTGGGCGGACCCGGGATCGACGGGTTGCGTGCTGGGGCCGGCGGACTCCACGAGGGTTCCTCCATCTGACGGATAAGGGTTGGCTTACGCCGACCCTATGCGCCAGCCGCTACCTGTGCGTGGGAATCTCGACCGCCTGCTGGAACGTCGGGCGGTTGATCCAGTCGATCAGCGGCTGCGAGACGGCGCCCAGCGGGCGCATCCGGACCGCGTCGAAGCACTTCTGGTCGCCCGAGCGACCGGCGTCGTTGCAGACCTGGTCGTGCGAGTAGAGATCCTGCGGGCTGTCGTGGGCGAGCGCGCGCTTCAGGGAGCCGGCCAGCGCGTTGCGGCAGCGGCGCAGGTGCCCGCGGCCGCAGTACACCTGTGAGTAGCGGCCCTTCACCCTGTGCCGGAGGATCGTGCGCAGGTCCTTCGACGCGTAGCCGTACCAGCCGTCCTGGTACGCCGAGCCGAGGTGGTCGCCGTGGTTGTTCGGCGGGTTGTCGATCGGCAGCAGCGACTGGATGTCCTTGTAGAGCGGCTTGCCGAGCACGCTGCCGAACTCGGTCTGGATCCAGAGCGGCCACCAGGCGTCGAGGATTCGGATCGCCTCCGAGTGCTCGTACTCGCCGTTGTTGTCGAGGTCGCGCCGGTGCGCGCCGTCGCGGACCCAGGCGTGCAGCAGTCCGACCGCGCGGCGCTCGGCAGGGTCGCGCGGCCGGCCGATCACCTTCAGCGCTAGCGGCAGCACCTTGTCGGCGCGCAGGTCGACGGTGCCGGCGTCCTCCATCGCGTTGATCAGGTCCACGAGCGACATCTTGTGGTGGTGCCGCGTAGCGCGCCTGATCCGGTCGCTGAGCGGCTGCACGCGGTAGACCGAGCTCCAGCCCCACTGCGCATCGGACGCGCGCGAGCCCTTCGCCTGCTTGTTGTTCCAGCTCGTTATGAAGTTCTGGTCGACGACCTGCGGGTGCTGGCGCGCAGGCGTGTACCTCGCGGTGACCGCCGCCGGGTCGAAGCCCTGCCACAGGAACTGCGGCTTCGCACGCACCGGGAAGTTCGGGTCGGTGTGCCGCGCGCGGACCGGGTTGGCGCCGGAGTTGAAGTACGCGTCGTGCTTGTTGTCCACATACAGCCAGTTGAACGTGTAGCCGATCTTGTACGCCGCGCGCTTGAAGGCGGCCGGGCTGGTCATCTTCGACGGGTCGTTGAAGTCGGCGAACCCGCGCGCCGAGTCGACCTCGTGCATGTAGGTCGAGCGCAGCGCCGTGTAGGCGACCGGCGTGCCCTTGATCGTCGCGCGGCCGACCACGATGCCGAGCGCCGTGCGGTAGGCCACGAGGTGCTCCGAGCCGGGCGGCGACTGGTCGGCGGCGTTCGGGACCCACGAGTTGTCGCGCGTGAGCGCCTCCATCGCCTGGCACTTGCCGCCGTACATGTAGCCGAGCGAGTCGATCGTCGCGGCACCGCCGTTCGGGTCGCAGAGGTCGACGGCGAACGTGTCCGTGTTGTCCTGGCCGGCCGACGTGGCGCTCCACGCGTAGTCGGGCCCGCGGCCGAGCTCGACGTAGAGGTTCACGCCCGGGAACGCGGCGCCGCGGGCGTCGATGCCGGGCCCGTGGAGGTCCTCGTCCATCAGGATCTGCGGAGCGAAGTAACCGGTCTGGGGGCCGAAGACCGCGAGCGGGTGGCCGGACTTGGAGAGCTTGCGGCCGACCACGAGCGCGTTCGAGTTCGCCTTCGGCAGGCAGATCAGGCCGCCCGGGAGGCAGGTCCCGCTGCCGGGGATTCCCCCCGCGCCGCCGGGTGGGCCGCTGCTCGACCCCTGCCGGACGGGCTCCGGCTTGACGGTGCCGGGGTCCGGCAGCGCGCGGCTGCCCCTGGCCACGTGCTTGGGCGTGGCCTCGTAGGTGAAGCGCTTCTTGTG
>JAICRZ010000109.1 GCA_025937135.1 Thermoleophilaceae bacterium | reverse complement strand
CGGCGTCGGTGCTGCTCGTGTTGCGCACGCTCGAGCGCCCGCGCGGCAGCCTCTGGGCACTGGCCGCGGCCGGCGCGCTGGGCGCCTCGGCCCTGCTCGTCAAGCAGTCGTTCTACGACGCGCTCGCCGCGGGCGGCGTCACGCTGGTGGCAGCGGCGATCGTGACGAAGGCGCCGCGCCGGATCCGGCTCGCGCGGATCGGCGCGTACGTGCTGGGTGCCGCGGCGGTCGGAGCGGCGCTGGTCGTGTGGGCGCAGGTCACGCATCCGCCGGCCGGCTCGATCTACTACGCGATGTTCGGCTTCCGCCTCGACGCCACGCACACGCTGGCGAAGGGGGAGGTCTTCACGCGGATGGGACGGCTGCTGCTGCCCGCCGTCGCATCCGGGCTCGCGGTGCTGCTGGTGCTGGCCCTGGGCGGCATCGCACGGCTGCGCGAGCGCCCGATCGTGCAGACCGCGATGCTCGTCTGGCTGATCGCCGCCGGCGCGGGCGTCGTGCTCGGCGGCAGCTACTGGGCGCACTACCTGATCGCGCTCGTCCCGATCGCCGCGGCGGGCGCGGCGACGTTCCTCGTGCGCTTCCGCATCGCCGGCCCGCTCGTGGCGGCCGCGCTGCTCGTTCCGCTGACGGTGGTGGCCGTGGTCTCGGATGCCGACCGCCGCACCGACGTGTGGGAGCGGGCCACACTGGCCACCGCTGATTACATGCACGACCGCGCGCTGCCGGGCCAGACCTTCTACGCCCTCTACGCGCACGTGAACGCCGTCTACTACAGCGGCCTGCGCGACCCGTTCCCCTACAACTGGAGCCTGATGATGCGGGCCGCGCCGCACGCGCAGGCGCGGCTGCGCAAGCTGCTCGCCTCGCCGCAGCGACCCACCTGGATCCTCGAGGCGCAGTCGCCGCGCACGTTCGGCCTGGACCGCAACGGCGCGACCAAGCGCCTGCTCGCGACCCACTACAGGGTGGCCGGTCAGGTCTGCGGGCGGCGCATCCTGCTGGCGCGTGGCGCCCCCGCGCGGCCCGCTCCACCCGACGCGCGCGCCTGCAACGTGCCGCCGAACTCCGAGCCGCGCCCGATCTGAGTGAGTCCGCGCCGGAGGGCAGCCGCGCTGGTGCGCGCCGCGCTCGTGCGCTGGGCGCGTGGCGCGGGCACGCGCCGATTGCCGCCGCCGGAGCGGCCGCGCGTCTGCATCCTGCTGATGCATGCCTGGGGCATGGGCGGCACGATCAGGACGGTGCTCAACCTGGCCGGCGAGCTGGCGCGCGACCACGACGTCGAGATCCTCAGCATCGTGCGGCGGCGCGACCACCCCTTCTTCGGCGAGTTCCCGCCCGGCGTGACCGTGACGGCGATCGACGACCAGCGTGCGGGCGCCGTGCCGGCCTGGCTGCGCCCGCTGCGGAAGCTGCTCTCGAAGCCGCGCACCCTGCTGCTGCCGCGCCAGGACCGCTCCTCCCGCGTGGTCAGCCTGTGGGCCGACCTGCGGCTGGCGCACGAGCTGCGGCGCCGGCGGACGGCGACGCTGGTGGGCACGCGCCCCAGCCTCAACGTGGCCGCCGGCCTGCTCGCGGCGCCCGGCGTCACGGTCGTGGGGCAGGAGCACATGAACCTGGCGGCGCACCGCCCGGCGCTCCGCAAGGCGATCCGGGGCAGCTATCCCCGCCTGGACGCGCTCGTGGCGCTCACCGAGCGCGACCGCGAGGACTACACACGCCTGTTCGGCGACGCCCTGCGCGTCGAGGCGATCCCGAACGCCGTCACGCGCTTCGGCGGCCCGCCCTCCGACCTGTCGAGCCGGACCGTGGTCGCGGCCGGGCGGCTCAAGCGCCAGAAGGACTTCGGCAGCCTGATCCGCGCCTTCAGCGCGGTCGCGCGCACCCACCCGGACTGGACGCTGCGGATCTGCGGCAGCGGGCCGCGGCGCGCGGCGCTCGAGCGGCTGATCGCGGAGCGCAGCCTCGAGGGCTCCGTGGTGCTCGCGGGCAGCGTCCGCGACATGGGCGCCGAGTTCCGTGCCGCGTCGATCTACGCGCTCAGCTCGCGACGCGAGGGCTTTCCGATGGTCCTGCTCGAGGCGATGAGCAAGGGGCTGCCGGTCGTGAGCTTCGATGCCCCGACGGGCCCCGGGGAGGTGGTGCGCGACCGCGAGAACGGCCTGCTCGTGGACCGCCAGGACGTCGCCGCGCTGGCGGCGGCGCTGAACGAGATGATCGCCGACGAGGACCTGCGCCGCCGCTGCGCAGCGGGCGCACTGGCGACGGCCCGCGAGTACGACCCCGGCGTGATCGGCGCCCGCTGGCGCGCGCTGCTCGCCGAGCTGGCGCCGCGCGCTTAAGAGGACGCGCGGCGCCGCGCGTCCGCGAAGACCTGCTCCCAGCGCGCGCCGATCGCCTCCACCGTGTAGTCGCGAACGGTTTCGGTGGCCGCGGCGGCGCAGCGGCGGCGCAGCTCCTCGTCGCCCATCATCTCGCGCAGTCCCGCCTCGAGCGCGTCGAGCGTCCGCGGTCGCACCAGCAGCCCGTTCACGTGATCCTCGATGACGTCGGCGGGACCGGTCGGGCAGTCGAAGCTCACGACGGCCATGCCCACGCTCATCGCCTCGAGCAGCACGAGCGGCAGCCCCTCCCAGCGCGAGCTCAGGACGAAGATCGACGCCTTCGACATCTCGGCGCCCATGTCGCGCGCGGGCCGCTCGATGCTCACGCTGCCGGCCAGGTCGTTCTCGGCCACGAGCCGCTCGAGCTTCGGCTTCTGCGGCCCCTCGCCGAGGATGCGCAGGCGCCAGTCGGGATGGTCGGGCGCCAGCCGCGCCCAGACCTTCAGCAGCCGGTCGTAGCCCTTCTGGCGCGCGAAGCGGCCGGCGGCCAGCGCGGTCGGCGCGGTCAGGTCCGCGCGGGCGTCGCCCATGTCACGCACCGCGTTCGGCACCCGCACGATCGGCACTCGCTTGCCGAGGTGGCGCGAATAGCGGCGGCGGTCGCGCTCGGTCAGAACCGCCAGCACGGCGAGCTTGCGGTACTGCCGCTTCATCGCGTGGCGCACCGGCTCGGGATGCTCGCGCAGGTGCATGTGCTCCTGGCCGATCAGCACGAGGCCAGGCGGCTGGAGCTGCGCCGCGATCAGGTTCAGCCCCGGCCGCGTGGTCACGAGCAGGCCGCAGCGGCGGCGCAGCGCGCGCACGAGCTGGAGGTCCACCCACAGGTTGAATCCGCGCGAGGCGCGCTCGGACGGGTGCATCAGCACGCTCGGGCTCTCGCGCATGAAGCGCCGCAGCCGGCCCTCGTCGGCGGGTCGCGCCTTCTCGCGCTTGTCCTCGAGCGTGGTCACCTTCACCCCCTCCGGGAACGAGCCGAAGAACGGGCGGTCGCGGCCGCGGCCCACGCTCAAAATCTCCACCTCGTAGCCGCGCGCGGCGAGGTGGCCGGCCAGGTTGAAGACGGTCCGGATCGTGCCGCCCATCCCCCACGCCGTCATCAGCACGAACGTCACGCGCCGCTCGGCGCCGGCGCGGTCGGCCGCGCGCGGCGCGGCGCGCACGTAGCGCGTGAAGGCGGAACGCAATATGCGCCGGCGCAGGGCGTCGAGGCGGCCGCGGCGCTCCGGCTCAGGCGGCGAGGACACGATCGACCACCCGGGCCGCGGCGTGCCCGTCGTCGAGCTCGCAGAACCTCGCGACGAACTGCTCGTACCGCTGCGCGTGCTCGGCGCGCACGCCGTCGATGTCGTTCAGCGCAGCGGCCACCTCGTCCGTCGTGCGCAGGATCGGCCCCGGCACGGTGTCGCCGTAGTCGACGTAGAAGCCGCGGATGTCGTCGCCGTAGGCGTCGAGGTCGTAGGCGAAGAACAGCATCGGGCGGCCGGTGTTGGCGAAGTCGAACATCATCGACGAGTAGTCGGTGACCAGCACGTCGGCGGCCAGCAGCAGCTCGTTGCCGTCCGGGAAGGCCGACACGTCGCGCACGAAGCCGTCGGCGTCGGTGGGCACCGCGTCGGCGACGTAGTGGTGCTTGCGGAAGAGGATCACCGTGTCGTCGCCGACCGCCTCGCGGAGCCGGTCGAGGTCGAGGTGGAGGTCGAGCCGGTAGCGGCCGCGGCGGTCGAAGACGTGGTCGCGGTAGGTGGGCGCGTAGAGCACGGTGCGCATGCCGTCCGGGATCCCCAGGCGTGCGCGCAACTCGCGCTCGCGCGCGCCGCGGTCGGGTCCCGCGAGCATGTCGTTGCGTGGGTAGCCGGTCTCCAGCATCTCGCCCTCGATGGCGTACGCGCGCCGCAGGATCGGCGTCGAGAAATGGTTGGGCGACACCACGTACTGCCAGTTCGGCACCTGCTTGGCCCAGCGCGTGAAGCGGTTGTCCACGTTGCGCCGGCCGCTGACGTCGAAGCCGAGCCGCTTGAGCGGCGTTCCGTGCCAGGTCTGGAGGCAGATCTGCTCGGGGCGGCGCTCGAACCAGTCCGGGAAGTGGTCGTTGTAGATGACGTAGCGCGACGTGGCGAGCGCCTCGAGGTACTCGCGGCTGCCCTCGCGCAGGACCCGCGCGGTGCCGGGCACCTCGCACATGCTGTCGCGCACGACCCAGAGGTGCTCGACGGGCGTGCCGCGGCGCACGATCTCCTCGTGGATCGCGCGCGGGCTGTCGGAGTACTGGCGGCCGTGGAAGCTCGAGTACACGACCGCGTCGCGCAGCGGCTGGTCGCGGCGGGCGACGTAGCACTCGGCGCGCAGCCGGCGCTGGTTGAACGACCCGCGCTCGTCATCGTCGAGGTCGCGCTCGGCCGCCACGAGCGCGCGCTCGTCGCGCCCCTGGCCCAGGCGGAACGGCTTGTGGCGCACGGCCGTCTGGAGCGGCAGCACGTCGTAGAGGCCGGGCGCTAGGTCGATCGGCACGGTCGGCGCCGAGCCGTCGGGGGCGCGCGCGTAGACGTGCCAGATGCCGTTCTTGAGCGGCAGCGAACCCGCGAGCGAGCGCACGTGCGCGACGTCGAGCGTGACCTCGAAGCGCCCGTTCGCCAGGTCGCCGCGCATGCGGAACGGGTGCCACTCGGCGAAGCCCCGCGCGGACACGACCGCCTCGCCGTAGCGCGTGCCCGCGGGCAACTCGCCCGCCAGCTCGAGCGCGCCGCCGTCGCCCCAGCGCGCCGAGGTTGCCACCGGCCTCAGGTTCTGCTCGACGATCGCCGCGTCGGCACGGCGCGTGCGCATGACCACGAGCGCGCGCTGACCCTCGCGCCAGGCCACGCCGCGCGCGTCCTCGCCGAGCGCCACCGGCGAGCGGCGACCGCCCGCCACCAGCTCGAACTCCCAGAGCACGCGGCGCGACGCCTCCTCGGCGGCGTCGATGTCCTCCACGTCGGGGTCGGCACCCTCCTCGGCGTCGGGCTTCGCGTGCGCGCTTCCCTCACCGGCGGCCTTGCGCAGCCGCTCGAGCTTCACGCGCGCGGTGAAGCGCTC
Source organism: Thermoleophilaceae bacterium (assembly GCA_025937135.1). Lineage (GTDB taxonomy): Bacteria > Actinomycetota > Thermoleophilia > Solirubrobacterales > Thermoleophilaceae > JAICJV01. The sequence continues at coordinate 4,419 of JAICRZ010000109.1, read as the reverse complement.
GCCGTCGCGCTCGAGCTTGCACCTGACCGTGGTCTCGGTGCTCGGGCGCACGAGCTCGATGCGCGCCTTGTCCCCCACTCCGTGCAGCTCGCCGGTCAGCTCCAGGACGTCGCCGTCGACGCGGTGGCCGCTGAGCTTGGCCCACTGCTCGTGCAGCTCGATCGCCACGCCGTTGCCCGGGGTGGGAAGCGCGCGGCCCATCAGCGCCCCCGACTCCGGGAGCTCCACGCCGCGCAGCGGCCGCAGGTAGCCCATGCTGAAGCGCGCGCGGCGGCGCTTGACCTTGCCGGCGCGCAGCGTCACGTACAGGTCCCACGCGCCCTTCCCGCGCAGCCGCCGCGGCTCGAAGGTCGACTCGAACCCGGACCAGTCGAGGTCGGCCAGGGCCTGCTTGGCGGAGCCCGTGACGTCGGGGCGGCGCATGATCTCGGTCCTCCCGCGCACGCCCGCGAACAACAGCCGCACGCGCCTCAGCCGGCCACGGCGCAGCAGCGTGACCGTCACGCGCTGCGTGTCGCGCTCGGGCGCCCCGATGCCGTTGATGTAGGCGTAGCCGCGCACCTTCAGCCGCTCGCCGTCGCGCTCGATCGTGTCGATGCCCGCGTCCATGAACAGCTCGCCCTCGAGCAGGTAGATCGAGCGCGGGATCTTCAACCGCTCGTCCTCGCGGAACGGGTAGTCACCGTAGAAGCGATCGCCGATCCGCACCGGCGGAGTCGTCTTGATGTCCTCGCGCTGGAAGCGCAGCACCTCGAGCAGCTCGGGCATCAGCCGCCGGCGTACGAGGTGCCACTTCAGGCGCTCGATCGCCGGGAGGTCCTCGTAGATCCTGTCGCTGCCGCGGTCGAGGTACGCGTTGACCTTGTCGAGGAAGAGCTCGCGGTAGGCATTGTCGGCGCTGTCGAGCACGTTCAGGTAGAGCCGCAGGTCGTCGCGCACGACGCTCGCCTCGTACCAGCGCGCCCACCTTCGCTTGCCGTGCTTCTCGAGGTGGTCGGTCACGCGCTCGCAGGCCGCGAGCCGGTCGAGCAGCGCGCGCGGCTCGAGGCGGCGCTGGGTGATCGACATCTCCTCGCCGCCGCGCAGCCGCCAGAAGTAGATCTCGTCGGCGATCACGTCGACCGAGCGAGCGGCGAAGTGCGCCGGCACGGTCACCGGGATGTCCTCGTTCAGGACGCCCTCGGGGAAGCGGTAGCCGTGCTCGTCCCAGAACGAACGGCGCCAGAGCTTGTTCCACGCGGTGCGATCGGCGATCAGCGGCTGGAACTCCGTCACGTGCGTCTTGAGCCGCGTCCTCGTGAACGTGTCCTCGAGGAAGTAGACCGGCCGCTTGCCCGTCGGCGTCATCCGCACGACGTTGCCGCTGGCGAAGTCCGACCCGGTCTCGTCGAGCGCGCCGATCAGCAGCTCGTAGGCGTCGTCGGAGAGGTAGTCGTCACTGTCGACGAACGCGAGGAACTCACCCTGCGCTGCGTCGATACCCGTGTTGCGCGCGCGGCCCAGGCCGCCGTTCGGCTGCGTGAGCAGGCGAAAGCGGTCGTCGCGCGCGGCGAACTCCTCGGCGATCGCGCGGCTGCGGTCGGTCGAGCCGTCGTCGACCATGACCACCTCGAGGTCGCTGAACGTCTGGCGCGCGAGCGAGTCCAGGCAGGTGGCCAGGTACGGCTCGACGTTGTAGACCGGCACTACGACGCTTATTCGTGGCATGCGGCCGGGGAGTCTATGAGCGGCGCAGCGAGCGCAGCGCGGCCCGCACGCGGCGCCGATAGGGCGCCGGGACGCGTCGCGACAGGCGCGCGCGCAGCGTGGACGGCGGCGGCGCCTGGCGTCGCTCCTGCGCCGGCTTGCGCCGCGGCCGCGCTGCGTGGATCGAGGACTGCGCGATGCTCTCGGCCTCGGCGTGCATCTCGCCGAACGCGGCGTGCGCTCGATCGAGCTTCGCCCTCGACTCCTCCGTGTCGCCGCCCGGATCCGCCAGCGGCTGGATCTCCTCCCATACGCGCTCGGCCAGGTCGCGCACCCGCGCCGGTGCGCCCACCTCGTCCCAGCGCACGCGATTGCGGTGCAGTGTCGGGTCGACGAAGCGATCGGCCTCCGGGTTGCGCTCGGGACTCGCCTCGCTCAGCGCCGCCAGCCCCAGCAGCTCGCCGGCGCGGTTGATCTCGGCGGGCCAGTCGCGCAGCAGGTCGTCGTAGCGGATGAACGCGCGCCTGCCCCCGCGCGTCGCGCGCTCGGTCTCGAGCGTCACGTTCACCCACGCCGCCGCGCGGCTGCCGGGCGTCTGCCAGGTGCCGTACGACTTGGTCGCGCTCGCCAGCACCTCGGCCGGGTGGCGCAGCATCGTGGCGAACGACGTGTCCACCCCCAGCTCGGCGGCCACGTCGATCCACAGCGGCAGGAACCAGCCGGTGCGCGGGTCCTTGACCACCAGCTCCGGCGCCTCGGCGAGCTGGCCCCCGAGCCACTCGCGCAGCTCCGCCCTGACGTCCTCGCCCGCGGCGGCCATGGCCGTGGCCTCCCACGCGGCGGGGCGCGAGTCGTTCACGGTCACGCGGCCCTTCTTCAGGAGACGCGTGTGGAAGTCGACCACCCAGCGCGGCTCGCTGAACCCGCGCGGGTTGGTGTCGTCGGCGCTCACCTCCGGCTGGGGCACGTGGAAGCCGAGCTGGCCGGTGATCCCCGTGAACAGGCTCGTCCCGCTGCGCCCCACGCCCACCACCAGCAGCAGCTTGCTCATCCGAGCACCGCCGGGGCCGCGTCGCGCGCGGGCACGGGCTCGCCGAACCAGACGCGCCGCACCACCCGCTCGGCCGCATGGCCGTCCTCGAGCGAGCAGAACCGGGTGCGGAACGCCGCGCGCGCGACCGGGTCGTCGTCACCCGAGCGCAGCGTCGCCACCAGCTCGCCGTCGTTGCGCGTCACGACGCCGGGCGCCTCCGACGGGAGGTCGAAGTAGACGCCGCGCAGCGTCCTGTAGATCTCCCAGTCCGGCGCGTGGATGACGATCGGCCGGTCGAGCACCGCGTAGTCGAACATGATCGACGAGTAGTCGGTCACGAGCACGTCCGCGGCGAGGCAGAGCTGCTCCACGGACGGATGCGAGCTCACGTCGCGCACGCGGCCTGAGCGGTGCAGCTCGCGCAGGCGCGGGTCGCTCTCGTAGAAGTAGTGCAGCCGCGCGAGCACGACGTGGCCGGGACCGAGCGCCTCGGCCACGGCGGCCAGATCGAGCGGCGGCTCGTACGCCGCCTGCCACTCACGATGGGTCGGCGCGTAGAGCACCGCCGTCTGGCCCGGACCGATGCCGAGCTCCGCGCGGGCGCGCGCGACCTCGTCGTCGCTCGCGGCGGCCAGCACGTCGTTGCGCGGGTAGCCGGTCTCGAGGGTCTCGTAGCGGAACGGGAACGCGCGCTCCCAGGCGAGCGTCGAGAAGCGATTCGCCGTGACGCTGAAGTCCCAGCGCTCGCAGCGGCGCGCGAGCGCCGCGAAGTCGATCCGCCCGCCGCTCACCGGCGCGCTGCGCGGGTCGAGGCCCATGCGCTTGAGCGGCGTGCCGTGATGGGTCATCACGTGCACGCTGCCCTCGCGCTTGACCAGGTGGTTCGGGAAGTTCACGTTGTTCACGAGGTAGCGGGCGCGCGCGATCGCCTCGTAGTACTCCCTCGTCCCGGCCACGACGTGGTCGACGCCCGGCGGCAGCGAGTCCACGGCGTCGCGCTTCACGACCCAGACGCCCCGCATTCCGGGCACCAGCTCGCGCGCCCTCTCGTAGATCGCGCGCGGGTTGCACGAGTAGCCGCGATACCAGTAGGCGGCGAACACCGCCAGGTCGGGGTCGATCGGGCGCCGCAGCTCGCGCCGGTAGTGGCGGTCGAGCGCCGAGCGCCGCCACTGCGCGCGCACGCGCCCGAGCCTGCGGCCGAGGGGACGACGCGCGCGTCGCGCCGCCTCGCGCGCCGCGAAGGGCGAGTAGCGGCCGGCGTGCACGAGCCGCGCGGTGCGGTCGTCCGCCGGCGCGGCGGTGTGACGGCGGTAGCTCGCCGACAGCCGCCCGAACAGCTCACGTCGATCACCCGCCGGCGCGCGCTCGATCAGCTCGAGGCCGTGGTGGAGCATCGCGGCCACCATGATCCCGCGGCCCGCCTCGGGCGCGCGGTCGAAACCGGCGTCCCAGTTGTCGAACGCGTCGAGCGGCCTCCCGACCGGGCGGTTGGCGTTCGGAGGCCGGCGGCGCACGTACGCCGGCCACGCCAGCGCCGCGATCGTGCTCGCGCCGAGCAGCGCCGGCACCGTGACCGCCAGCTCGCAGAAGCGGCCGCTGCCGAAGCGCGCACCCGCCTCGGTGAGCAGTTCGCGGCGGAGGACCTTGTCCCAGATCCGCGGCGCGCCGCGCGCGAGCGCCGAATGCTGCTCGAGCGG
>JAICRZ010000003.1 GCA_025937135.1 Thermoleophilaceae bacterium | reverse complement strand
CTCGGCACCGGGTCGCGTCCGCGGCGAGGCGGCGCGTGATAGCCGGACCGGTGGCCACGGGTGCGCCAGCCGCCCTGCTGGAGGCGACCGAGCGGCCGGGCCAGACCGCCGCCCCCAGGACCCTTGCGCGGGCGCGGATCCTGACCGCCGCCGCCGGGTCCGTCGTCGTCGGACGGGCCCTCGTCGTCGCGCAGCCGGAAGAACCAGACGAGCCAGACCACGAGGAGCCCCACATCGAAGATGCGGAAGCCAACCATGAAGATCCAGCCCTCAGTGGTCACCACTCGCGATGGTAGCGCCGACTAACGCTGGGCTAAAGGGCAATCCGCGTCTGATTACCGCTTCTTCTTCGTGCCGGTCGTCGTCGTGGGGGTCGGATTCGGGATGTAGGTGGCGCTGTAGAGCAGCCGCGCCGTGCGGTAGAAGCAGCTGTACGCGCGCGTCGTCTTCAGCGTCTGCTGGGCGGCGGGCTGCTGCACGTCGTTGCAGTTCTCGCTGCTGCGCGAAGAGCGCCACGCCTGATCGGGGCCGAGGTTCACGGCGAAGGCGGGGACCCACGAGGGCACCGTCAGCGCGACCACGTTGCGCGGCCAGACCGAGATCGGCTTGGACAGGGCGAAGGTGGGCGTCGAGCCGAAGTACGGCGCCAGGTTGAACACCTCGCTCTGGCGGACGAGCGTCGCGCGCCGGTGGCGATGGCCGAGCTTCAGGATCGAGAGCCGGGCCTGCGGCTGGTTGCCGAACAGGTTGTTGAAGAACTGCGTCTGCTGCTTGTTCGGCTGACCGAGGGCGATCGTGAACGCCACGATCTTGCCGGGCTTCGTGATCTGCATCGGGTTCTTGGCCGAGCCGATCTGGACCTGGTAGCCGGTGACCTGGCCGATCGCCTGACAGTCGGTGGGGCAGCTCGCGGCCGGGAATGCGGTCGAGCCGCCGAGCTCCTTGACGTCGGCGCTGGCGGTGCCGGCGGCCGAAAGCGCGATGAGCGCTGCTAGTGCGGGAATAAGTCGTCTCACAACCGGCATTCAACACGAGAGGACCCTCACGGTTGCGGTGAGGGTCGCTCGAAGGTCTGGCGCCGACTACTTGTGCCGGTAGGTGATCCGGCCGCGATCGAGGTCGTAGGGCGACAGCTCGATCTTCACCCGGTCGCCCGGGAGGATGCGGATGTAGTGGCGGCGCATCTTGCCCGAGATGTGCCCGAGGACCTCGTGGTCGTTGTCGAGCTTCACCCGGAACATCGTGTTGGGGAGGGCTTCCATGACCTCGCCCTCCATCTCGATCTTCTCTTCTTTAGACACGGATGCCCACTATAGAGCGGGGTCCGGAAGCTACCGGCCCTCGAAAGTGGCCCTGCCGGGGCCCTCCGCGAGAAAGGTGTCGACCGCTTTTTGCAGGTCCTCGGTGGCGAACAGCGGCGCCGCGATGTCCTTGACGCGGTCGTCGGCGCCGCGCACGCCGTGCTCGAGGAACGCGCGGACCATCTTCTTGGTGGCGGCGTTGGCCTTGGTCGGGCCCGCGGCCAGACGGCGGGCGAACCGGGCCGTTTCCTCAGCCAGCTCGCCGTCGCCGGTCACGGTGTTCACCACGTTCCAGCGCTCGAGCGTGGCGGCGTCGTAGAGGTCGCCGCTCATCACGAGCTCGCGCGCACGCGCCGGCCCCGCGCGCTCGGCCACCCGCTGCGTGCCGCCCATGGCGGGCGTGAGCCCGACGACGATCTCCACGAGCCCGAAGCGGGCGGAATCCGCCGCCCAGATCAGGTCGCACGCCAGCGCCAGCTCGAAGCCCGCGGTCAGGCACAGCCCCTGTACCGACGCGATCGTCGGCCACGGCATGTCCTCGAGCTTGTGGGTGATCTTCAGGAGGTCGTCGAAGAACTCCTGCGCCTGCTCGGGCGTCTTGTCGTCGAAGACGTGCACGTCCACCCCGCCGGTGAAGACCTTGCCCTCGGCGCGCACGACGAGCGCGCGCGGGGTGTCGCGCTCGGCCTCCTCGAGCGCAGCGATCAGATCGGCCGTCAGCTCGGTGGTGAAGAGGTTGAGCGGCTGGTCGTCGATGACGACCGCGCCCACGTCGCCGTCGCGCTCGTAGCGGGCCCTAGCCACGGAGCTCTTCCGCGGCCTCGGCCAGCTCGTCCTGCTCGACCTCCAGCGGCTTCGCGGGGAGCCGGAGCGGGTCGTCCTCGTAGCGCGGGATCACGTGCACGTGGTAGTGGAAGACGGTCTGCCAGGCGGCGGGCTCGGTGCAGTTGAGCAGGTTCACCCCGGCGCAGCCGAGCCGGTCGCGCTGCCTCGTCGCGATCTGCTGGGCCATCGCGATCGTACTCTCCAGCGCCGCGATCGGCGCCTCCCAGAGGTTGCGCGTGTGCTCCTTCGGGATCACGAGCGCGTGCCCGCGCGTCCACGGGTTGATGTCCATGAACGCGATCGTCCGGTCGTCCTCGGCGATCCTGTGCGCGGGCATCTCGCCCGCGACGATCTTGCAGAAGATGCAGTCGTCGGCCATCGAGCGGCGAACCCTACAGCCAGCCGGCGCTCTTGAACTTCCGGTACAGCGTGAAGCAGATCGTGGCCATCACCAGCAGCGCGAGCGGGTAGCCGAAGACCAGGCTGAGCTCCGGCATGTGCTGGAAGTTCATGCCCCAGATGCCTGCGAGCAGCGTCGGCACCGCGGCGATCGCGACCCACGCCGAGATCTTGCGCATGTCCTCGTTCTGGCGGACCGACACCTGCGCGGTGTTGGCGTCCAGGATCCCGTTGAGCATCTCGCGCATCGACTCGACGGCGTCGTTCGCGCGCGCCACGTGGTCGTAGACGTCGCGGAAGTAGTCCTGGATGTCCTTGTGCACGTGCGGGTAGTCGCCCCGCGCGAGGCTCTGGAGTGGGTCGATCAGCGGCGCGGTGGCCTTGTGCATCGACAGGACCTCGCGCTTGAGCTTGTAGATCCGCTCGGTCGGGCTCGAGGCCGACGGCGAGAAGACGTCCTCCTCCACCTCCTCGATGTCGTCCTCGATGCCGGCGAGGACCGGCTCGTAGTCGTCGACCACGCGGTCGACGATCGCGTGCATGACGGCGCCGGGCCCACAGCGCAAGAGGTCAGGGCGCGACTCGATCTGCTTGCGCACGTCGCCCAGCGGCGACGGCCCGCCGTGCCGGACCGAGATCAGGAACCCGTCGCCCACGAACAGGTTGATCTCGCCGATCTCGACCGTCTCGGTGTCGTCGTGGTACTTCGCGGTCTTGAGCACGATGAAGAGCGTGTGCTCGTACTCCTCGACCTTGGGGCGTTGATGGGCCTTGACCGCGTCCTCCACGGCGAGCTCGTGCAGGTAGAACTCGCGCGCGACCGAGTCGAACTCCTCCGAGCTCGGGTCGCGCAGGCCGATCCAGACGAAGGTGCCGTCCTCCGCGGCCCGCGACGCCTCGGACGCGTCGTGCAGCTCCAGGTGGCCGGCCTTGCGGCGGCCGGCCTCGTAGACCGCGCAGTCGACGATCATCGCGTCAGGGATTGTGCCGCAGCCGTCGGGCGTAGGCGACGGCCTCGTCCGGCGTGGTTGCCTCCCCGGTGTAGGCGGCCTCGGCCAGCGCGCGCATCAGCTCACCCAGCTCGGGCCCGGGGTCGACTCCCAGCGCGCGCGCCAGCGCGTCGCCCCGCAGTGCGGGCTTCGGCGGTCCCGACGCACGCCATTCGAGCGCCGGGCCCATCAGCTCGCGCGCCAGCTCGACGTGCTTCGCGATCGCCTCCTCGGCATTGCGGCCGCGGGTGGCCAGGCGGTCGGCACACGAGAGGATCGTGACCTCCACCTCGACCGGCGAGCAGTTCGACAGGTAGCCGTAGATCGCCGCGCGCGAGAGCGGCCGCTCGTGCACGAGGAAGCCGAGCCTCAGGTGGTTGCGTGCGATCGCGCCGAGGAACTCGCGCAGCCGCTCGCTGGTGCGCAGGCGACGGCAGATCGAGCCGATGACCTCCTCTCCCACCGTGTCGTGCCCGATGAACGAGACCCGCCCGTCGCCGAGCTCGCGGCGCGTGGCCGGCTTCGCGATGTCGTGCAGCAGCGCCGCGAAGCGAAGCGCCTGAGCGCGCGTCAGCTCGTCGGCGAACGGCTCGGCGAGCAGCTCCTCGAGGCGCGGCGCGAGCTCGGGGCCGAAGACCCGTGCCGGGTCGCGCTCGATCGCGATCTGCTCGCCCAGCACCTCGATCGTGTGGCCGTGGACGTCGAGGTGGTGGTAGTGGCTCTGCTCGACTCCGTGCAGCGCGCTCACCTCGGGGAGGACAGCGGCGATCAGGCCCAGCCGGTCGGCGAGCTCGAGGCCCGCGACCGCCCGCTCGGCCACCATCAGGCGCCGCAGCTCGCCGAAGATCCGCTCCGGCGAGGCCTTCGTGACGGCGTGCGCCGCCTCGAGCGTGAGCCGCTCGGTGCGCTCGTCGGGCTCGAAGCCCAGCTCGGTGGCCAGCCGCGCCAGGCGCAGCGGGCGCAGCGGGTCGGTGGCGTAGGCCGACGTCTCGACGCTGTCGGCGCCCAGCACGCGCAGGCGCCGCCGCTCGAGGTCCGGGATGCCGTCCTGCGGATCGATCGGATCGCCGCCCGCCAGTGGGAGCGCAATCGCGTTCACTGAGAAGTCGCGCCTGCTGAGATCGTCTTCGATCGTCGCGCCCTGAAGCGGTGAGACGTCGAAGGTGAAGCCGTCGTCGCGCCCGTGGACGCGCCAGGCGCCGAACTGCTCGGAGAGCTGGAACGCGACTCCGTTCGCCTCCCTCGCGATGGCACGGGCGCCGGGCTCGGGCTCGCCGTCCAGGGCCAGGTCGAGATCCACGACCGGGCGCCCCAGCAGCGCGTCGCGGACGGTGCCGCCGACGATCCAGGCCCGCGCGCCGGCGAGCGCGTTGCGTGCGGTGAGCACGCGCGGATGCTCGTCGAGCACGTTCACTCGTAGACCCGCTCCGTCCGCGGCAGCAGGCCCGTCGTGACCTCGTAGTTGATCGTGCCGATGCGGCGGGCGACGTCCTCCGCCAGGATGCGCTCGCCGCCCTGCTCGCCGATCAGCACCGCCACGTCGCCGACCTCGACGTCCGTTTCCGGCCCCAGGTCGATCGTGACGTTGTCCATGCTCACGGTTCCCACGAGCGGGTGGCGCCGCCCGCGGACCAGCACGTCGGCGTCGTTCGACAGCGCGCGACGCCAGCCGTCGCCGTAGCCGATCGGCAGCACGCCGACCCAGGTCGGCTCACTCGCGCGCCAGGTGCGGCCGTAGCCGGCGCTGTCGCCCGGCTCGAAGCGCTTGACGGCCGCCACGTACGACTCGAGCTGGAGCGCCGGCTCGAGGTCCTGCTCGAATGGGTCGCTGCCGAAGGGGTCGAGGCCGTAGGTGGCGATGCCGCAGCGCGCCATGTCGAAGTGCGCGGCCGGGTCGCGCAGCACCGCGGCGCTGTTGGCGGCGTGCACGGTCACGCCGGGGTGGCGCGGGCGCACCTCGTCCACGAACGCCGTGAAGCGCGCGAGCTGATCGGGGAAGTGGTCGTCACCACGATCGTCGGCGGTGGCGAAGTGCGTCATCAGCCCCGCCAGCTCCAGGCCGTCCGCTTCCGCGACGAGATCGCACAACTCAGCCGCCTCGCGCGGGTCCTTGGTGCCGAGCCGGCCCATGCCGCTGTCGAGCTTCACGTGGACGCGCGCGGGCGCGCCCCGGGACGCGACCGCGTCCACGAACTCGCGCGTCCAGACGACCACGTCGGCGCCGGCCGCGAGCGCGGTGTCGAGATCCTCCGGAGTGAGCGCTCCCATCACGAGCACGCGCGCGTCGGTCTTCAGCGCGGCGGCCTCGTTCGCGGTCGCGACCGCCAGCCAGGTGGCGCCGCCGGCGAGCGCGGCGTCCGCCGCGGCCTGCGCGCCGTGCCCGTAGCCGTTCGCCTTCACGACCGCGCACAGCTCGGCCGCGCCGAGGCGCTGCTTGAGAACGCCGCAGTTGTGCTCGATCACGCGCCGGGTCACGCGCGCGACGGCGCGCCCGGTCACTGCCCGTCGGCGAGCGCGCGGACCACGTCGGCGCGCGAGATGACTCCCACGAGCCGCCCGTCCTCGACCACCGGGATCCGGTTGTGGCCCGTCTCCACGATCACGTGCGCGGCCGCGTGCACGTCGTCGTCCGGAGCGACGGTGCGCGGGGTGGCGGTCATCATCTGCTGCGCGGTCGCCGCCACCGCCTTCTTCATGCGCGCCTCGAAGCGGCGGAACGGCTCCAGGAAGATCAGCCCGCCGAACAGCTCGACGTAGGCGGGGATGTGGAGATCGCCCTCCTCGTCGCCGATCACGAGATCGTTCTCGGTCACGATCCCGACGACCGCGCCGTCCTCACGCGTCACCGGGACGCCGTGGAGCTCGTTCTCGCCGAGCACGCGCGCGACCTCCTCGACCGAGGCCTCGGGCCGCACCGAGACCGGGTCGGAATCCATGTAGTCGCGTACCACTGACACGGCCGTGACCCTACACGTCGCCCTTCGTGAAGGCCGCCGGGATCGCGTCGATCACGTCGCCGGCGATCACGTGGTCGGCGCCGTGGCGGGCGGCGGCGTGCCTGCCCGCGAATGCGTGTGCGAGCGCCCCGGCCGCGGCTGCGGCGAACGGCTCCACCTCCTTCGCCAGCAGCGCTCCGATCAGCCCCGAGAGGACGTCGCCCGTGCCCGCCGTCGCCAGCGCGGGGGTGCCGCCGGGGCTGATCGCGACCGGGCCGCCAGGCCGCGCGACGATCGTGTCGTCGCCCTTGAGCAACACGATCGCACCGCTGCGCTCGGCCGCCGCGCGCGCGTGCTCGAGCCGCCGCGCCGCGACCTCGCTCGAGTCCACCTCGAGCAGACGCCCGAGCTCGGCCTCGTGCGGAGTGAGCACCGCGGGCGCGCCGCGCTCGCGCAGGAGCTCGAGCCGGCCCGCGAGCGCGTTGAGGCCGTCGGCGTCGATCACGAGCGGGATCTCGGCGCGCTGCGCGAGCGCGCGGGCGAACGCGCCCGGGTCGTCGCCCCTGCCCATGCCGGGTCCCAGCACCAGGCAGCCCGCGCGCTCGGTCATGCCGAGCACGATCTCGACGCCTTCCTCGGTATGCATGCCGTCGTCGTTGTCGGGACAGCCCTTCGTCATCGCCTCGAGCAGCCGCAGCTCGAGCGCCTGCTCCGCGGAGGCCGGCACGGCCACCTGCACGTAGCCGGCGCCGGTTCGCTGTGCCGACAGGGCGACCATGGTCGGCGCGCCGGTGAGTCCGCGCGAGCCGCCCGCGATCACGACCACGCCGGACTTGAACTTGCTGCCGTCCGGCGGACGGTGCGGCACGAGCTCGATCGCACGCGGCGTGATCAGGCCGGCAGCTTCGGGCGCCGGTGCTCCGTCGGGGATCCCGATGTCCACCACCACGACATCGCCCGCGTGCCACTTGCCGGGCGCCACGTGCAGGCCCACCTTCGAGCCGTGGAAGGTGGCGGTAGAGCCGGCGCGGACCGCGTGCCCCTCGACCTCGCCGTTGCCGGCGTTCACTCCGGACGGCATGTCGCACGCGATCACGACGGCGTCCTGATCGTTGATCGCGCTGATCGCGCCCGCGATCGGCTCGCGCGGCGACCCCTCGAAGCCGGTGCCGAGCATGGCGTCCACGATCGCGCCGGAGCCCGCCAGCTTCGACGGCTCGAACGGCTCGGGCGCCGCGCCGGGCAGCCGCTCGAGGTTCTCCTTCGCGTCGCCGCGCAATTCGGACAGGTCGCCGGTGGCGAGCACGTCGACCTCGCGGCCGGCCACGCGCAGCATCCGCGCGGCGGCCAGCCCGTCGCCGCCGTTGTTGCCCTTGCCGACCACGACGCGGATCGGTCCCTCGCCCGCGCGAGCGGCCACGACGTCGGCCAGGCCACGCGCCGCGCGTTCCATCAGGTCCGGTGACGGCACGCCGCGCTCCTCGATCGCGTACGCGTCGGTGGCGCGCATCTCCTCCGCCTCATAGACGGGGTCGAGCCAGTCCGGGAGCGCCATATGCGCCGCAGGCTACCCGTACGAGTCGGCAGTCGGCAGTCGGCAGTCGGCAGAAACTGCCGCTAGATCGCCCAGCGCGACGGTCGCGCCGGCGCTGGGTCCATGTCCTCCCAGCCGACGATCCGGACCTCGGGGTACTCGGCGAGCGGCAGCTCGTACGGCTCGCCGTCGCCCAGCACGCGCACGACGGGGCGATCGACCTCGCCCTCCCCCACGCCGGCGACCACGCCGCCGCGGCCGTCGCTGAGCTCGATCGCGTCGCCGGCCGGGTAGGGAGCGACGATCTTCGAGAACGCGTCCACGATCTCGGGGTCGAAGAGCGTGCCGCGGCCCTCGCGGATCACGCGCACGCCGGCGTGCGCGGGCTTGGCGGGCGAGAACACGCGCTCTGAGGTGACCGCGCAGTAGGCGTCGGCGACCGCGCCGATGCGCGCATGCTCGTGGATCTCGTCCTCGACCTTGCCGTCGGGGTAGCCGCCGCCGTCCCAGCGCTCGTGATGCGAGCGGACGGTGCTCTTCACGAGCAGGCTGATCGAGTCGCTGCGCAGGAGGCTCGCGCCGGCGACGGTGTGGCTGCGCATGACGGCCCACTCGTTGTCGTTGAGCGGCCCCGGCTTGTCGAGCACCTCGCGCGGGATCGCGAGCTTGCCGATGTCCTGGAGCAGCAGGCCGAGCGCCAGCGCGGTGAGGCGGCGGTCGAGCTTCTCGAAGCTGCGCTGGCCGCGGTAGTCGATGTAGCCGCGCTCGCGGTAGAGCCGCTGGCCGATCAGGATGCCGAGCGCCGCGACGTCGATCGAGTGCTGAAGCGTGTAGCTGTCGGCGCCGGCCAGGTTGGCGAGTGCGAGCCCGACGTCGTTCTCTTCGCCGACCTCGCCGGCCATGCGGGCGGCCGCCGAGCTGGCGGTCTCGAGCATGTCGCCGGTCAGCGGCTGGCCGCTCACGAGCGCCGAGCGGACGATCTCGAAGGTCGAGGCCACCGCGGCGGTTGCGACCGCGCGCGTCGCATCGCTGAGGACCGGGCGCGGGTTGATGCCGCGGGTGGACTCGTCGTCGACGTACACCGAGTGCACACCCGCTCGCAGCAGCGCCTCCTTGAAGCGCGCCGTGAGCGGAGTCCCGGCTCGCAGGAGCGGGATCCCGTCCTCACGATTGCCGATGATGTCGCGGCCGAGAGCCGCGCCGCTCGGCACGAGGTTGAGCGGGATTAGCCTCACCGGGTAGGTGTCGGCGCGCCTGGATTGCCCCTTTAGCGAAATGGAGAGTCCGGTCCAGCTCTGTCAGCGCCACCGCCAGCAGGCCGCCGGACTCGAACATTTCGCTCTGCCTTACGCGGCTTGCAGGGAGAGATCCATGTCCTCCCAGCCGACGATCCCGACCTCGGGATGGTCGGCCAGCGGCAGCTCGTAGAGCTGGCCGGGCCCGCTGATGCGCACCACGGGCCGGTCGAGGTTGTCCTCCGGCACCCGCGCGACGACGCCGGAGCGGCCGTCGGTGAGCTCGATCGAGTCACCCGGCGGGAACGGCGCCACGAGCTGGGAGAAGACGTCGACGATCTCGGCATCGAACGCGTCGCCGCGGCCCTCGCGGATGATCCGGACGCCGACGTGCGCCGGCCGCGCGGCGGCGTACACGCGCTCGGAGGTCACGGCGTCGTAGACGTCCGCGACCGCAGCGATGCGGGCCAGCTCGTGGATCTCCTCCTCGACCTTGCCGTCCGGGTAGCCACCGCCCTGCCAGCGCTCGTGGTGAGAGCGCACGACGACCTTCACGAGCGGGCTGACCAGGTCGCTGCGAAGCAGCTCCACGCCCGCGAGCGGGTGGGTCTTCATGACCTCCCACTCGGCAGGGTCGAGCTTGCCCGGCTTGTTGAGGATCTCGCTCGGCACCGCGAGCTTGCCGACGTCGTGCAGAAGCAGCCCGAGCCCGAGCCGCGTCATGCGCGCGTCGATGCGCTCGTAGGTGCGCCGGCCGCGGTAGTCGATGTAGCCGCGCGTGTTGTACAGCCGCTGGCCGATCAGCAGACCGAGTGCGGCGACGTCGACGGAGTGCTGAAGCGTGTAGCCGTCGGCCGCGGAAAGGTCGGCGAGCGCGAGCGCGAAGTCGTCGGTCTGGCCGATCTCCTCGGCCATGCGGGCGGCGATGCCCTGGAGCTCCTCGACCGCCTCGGCCGACAGCGGGCGGCCCGTCTTGAGCGAATCCTTGGCGCCGTCGAAGGCGCGCGACACCGCAGCCGTGGCCGCCGAGCGCGTCTCGTCGCTCAGCACCGGCTGCGGGTCGATGCCGCGGGTCTCCTCGTCGTCGACGTAGACCGCGTGCACGCCCGCGCGGACGAGCGCGTCCTTGAAGCGCGGCGTGAGCAGGGTGCCGGCGCGCAGCAGCGGCATGCCGTCGGCGCGGCCGCTGGCCACGTCCTTGCCGAGCAGCGCCCCGTCGGGAGCCCGATTCAGCGGCATGAGTCGCACGCCCCTGTAGTCGGATGCCGCTACAAAAGCCTTGAGCTGCGCAGCGAAATGGAGATTCCGGTTCACGGGCGTACCGCGCCCACCCCGGCAGGCCGCCGGGATCGAACATTTCGCTTTTTCCTACTCGACCGTGACGGTTTTCGCGAGGTTGCGGGGCTGATCGACGTTCAGCCCGCGCGCCCGCGCGATCCGGTACGCCAGCAGCTGGAGCGGGATGACGGCGAGGATCGGCTGGAGCAGCCAGTCGGTGCGCGGCACGTAGACGACCTCCTCGGCCTCGTCCTGCACCTCGGTGTTGCCCTCGGTCGCGATCGCGATCACGTGCGCGCCGCGCACGCGTACCTCGGCCATGTTCGACAGCACCTTGTCGAGCACCGGCGCCTCGGTCGCCACGCACACCACCGGCGTGCGGTCGTCGAGCAGCGCGATCGGCCCGTGCTTCATCTCGCCGGCGGCGTACGCGTCGGTCGGGATGTAGGAGATCTCCTTCAGCTTGAGCGCGCCCTCGAGGCACACCGGCAGTCCGATGTGGCGGCCGAGATAGAGGAAGAAGCCGGAGTCGCGCCAGTGCTCGGCGATCTGCGTGATGCGCTCGTCGATCGCCGGCAGCAGCTCGGCGATCAGGTGCGGGATGCGGCGCAGCTCGTGCGAGATCTCGGCGATCCGCTCCGGCGGCAGCGTGCCGCGCAGCTCGGCGAGGCGCAGGCCGAAGAGGTACATCGCCGCCACCTGCGCGACGAACGTCTTGGTCGCGGCCACGCCGATCTCGATGCCGGCGCGCGTGAACAGGACGCCGTCGGCGTCGCGCGTGGCCTGCGAGCCCATGATGTTCGTCACGGCGAGCACCTTCGCGCCGCGCTCGCGGGCCAGGCGCATCGCGGCGAGCGTGTCGAGGGTCTCGCCGGACTGCGAGATGCCGATCACGAGGTCGCCGGGGCCCACGACGGGGTTGCGGTAGCGGTACTCGGACGCGATGTCCATCTGCACCGGCACGCGCGCCCACTCCTCGATCGCGTAGCGGCCGACGAGACCGGCGTGGTACGAGGTGCCGCAGGCCACGATCGTGACGCTCTTCAGCTCGCGCAGCTCGTCGTCGGAGATGCCGATCTCACCGAGGTCGACGGTGTCGTCGCCGGCCAGGCGGTCGACCACCGTGTCGGCCACGGCGTCCGCCTGCTCGTGGATCTCCTTCAGCATGAAGGTCTCGTAGCCGCCCTTCTCGGCGGCGTCCTCGTCCCAGTCCACCTCCTGCGCCTCGCGCGCGAGCGTGTGCCCGTCGACGTCGAGGAACTCGGTGCCCTCCGGCCGGACGACCACGATCTCGTCGTCGTTGACGATCTTGATGTTGCGCGTCTCCTTGAGGAACGCGGGGATCGCGGAGGCGATGAACTGCTCGTCCTGGCCCTCGCCCACCACGAGCGGGCACTCCTTGCGCGCGCCCACGAGCAGGCCGGGCTGGTCGGCGGCCATCGCGACGAACGCGTAGTGGCCGCGCAGCTCGCCGTAGGTCTTGCGGACGGCGTCGATCAGATCGCCCTCGTAGTTCTGCGAGATCAGGTGGGCCACGACCTCGGCATCGGTCTCGGAGGTGAACTCGGCGCCCGCCTGCGCGACGCGCTCGTGGAGCTCCTTGTGGTTCTCGACGATGCCGTTGAGGACGATGTGGATGCGGTCGCCGGTGTCGAAGTGCGGGTGCGCGTTCTCCTCGGTCACGCGGCCGTGCGTGGCCCAGCGCGTGTGGCCGATGCCCGTCGACAGCTCGGCCGTGGCGGTGGCGACACCGCCGTCGCCGTTCGCGCGCGACGCGACCGCCTCGCGCAGGAAGGACAGGTTGCCGACGGCGCGGACCGAGTCGATCCGGTCGCCCTCGAGCACGGAGACGCCCGCCGAGTCGTAGCCGCGGTACTCGAGCTTCTCGAGGCCGGCGAGGAGCAGTTCGCGCGAGGGCCTTCCGCCCACGTAACCGACGATGCCGCACATGGCGGAGCACCCCCTTTCAAAGCACGGAGAGCCCCGCGGAGGGGCCCTCGAAGGTCCTGCGAGAGTAGCACCAGAGGGGCCCTACCCGAGGGTTTTCTCGACCGTCTCCACCAGCCGTTCCACGACCTGGTCGCACTCCGCCTCTTCGGGCGCCTCGACCATCACCCGCACGACTGGCTCGGTGCCTGACGGCCGCACCAGCACGCGCCCGCGGCCGTCGAGCCCCTTCGACTCGCGCTCGACGGCGTCCCAGACCGGCTGGGCGCCGTCGAGTGCGCCGCGGTCGGCGATCCGCACGTTCACGAGCCGCTGCGGGAGCTTGCGCATGGCGTCGCGCTCCGCGAGGTCGCGCCCCGCCAGGGCCTCGACGGTGAGCAGGGCCGAGGCGGTTCCGTCGCCGGATGGCACGAAGCCGGTGTCGATGATGTGGCCGGACTGCTCGCCGCCGAGCGCCCAGCCGCGCTCCAGCAGCTCGGCCAGCACGTAGCGGTCGCCCACGCTCGTGGTGGCCACGTTCACGCCGGCGTGCGCCATCGCCTGGTGGAAGCCGTAGTTGGTCATCACCGTGACCGCCACGCCGTCGCCCGGCAGGAGCCCCCGGTCGCGCAGGTGCAGGGCCGCCAGCGCGATCAGCTCGTCGCCGTCCACGACCGCGCCGTTGCGGTCCACGGCCAGCACGCGATCGCCGTCGCCGTCGAAGGCGAAGCCGATGTCGTATGCGCCGTCCTTCACGCGCTCGGCCAGCGCGTCCACGTGCGTCGAGCCGACGCCCTCGTTGATGTTGCGGCCGTCGGGCTCGACGGCGATCGCCTCGACCTCGGCGCCCAGGCGCCGGAAGATCTCGGGCGCCACGCGGTAGGTAGCGCCGTTCGCGCAGTCGAGCAGGACGCGGATCCCGTCGAGCTTCAGGTCGGCGAAGCGCGACTCGAGCTCGCGCAGGTAGTCGCCGACCGCGCCGTGCAGCTCGCGGACGTGGCCGAACGAGCCGGCCGCCGGCGGCGACTCCACACGCCGCTCGATCTCGGCCTCCTGCTCGTCCGAGAGCTTGGTGCCGTTCGGGCCGAAGAACTTGATGCCGTTGTCGCGGTACGGGTTGTGCGAGGCCGACACGACGGCGGCGATGTCGAAGCCGTAGCGGCGCACGAGCAGCGCCGCGCCGGGGGTCGGCAGTACGCCGCCGAGCAGCGCGTGGCCGCCGGTCGCCGCGACCCCCGCTGCGATCGCGGCCTCGAGCATCTCGCCCGACTCGCGCGTGTCGCGCACGATGAGCACCTGCGGCGTCTCGGTCGGCGCCGTGGACGCCGCAGCGCGCCCCAGCGCGAGTGCCATGTCCGCGGTGAGGAACTCCCCGGCGACCCCGCGTACGCCGTCGGTTCCGAAGAGCCTGCGCTCGGAGGCGCTCAGCGCTTCGAGAACTGCGGCCGCTTGCGGGGCTTCATGAGTCCCGCCTTCTTGCGCTCCATCTCACGCGCGTCGCGGGTCAGGAAGCCGCGCCGCTTGAGCTCGGTGCGCAGGTTCGGGTCAGCCTCGACGAGCGCGCGGGAGATCCCGTGGCGCAGCGCGTCGGCCTGCGAGGACACTCCGCCACCCTGGATCCGGGCGACGACGTCCATGCGTGTGTCATAGCCCACCGTCTCGAGCGGCTGGCGGGCGTTCCGCTGAAGCGTCGGGCGCGGGAAGAACTCCTCGAGCGTGCGCCCGTTGATCTGGTAGGCGCCGCTGCCCGGCTTCACGATCACTCGCGCGATCGCGGTCTTGCGCTTGCCGGTGGCCTTGTAGCGCGCGTCGGCGGCCAGGTCGATCGTGGTGCGCGGAACCGGCGCCGCCTGCTCCTCGACGCTGGCGGCGGCCTCGCCGTCGCCCTCGGCTCCGGGCTCGGCGTAGCGAGAGAACTCGTCGTCCTCGGCGGCGGGCTGGTCGAGCACGAGGTCGGGCTCGAGATGCGCACCCGGTACGACGTCCGGCTGGGCCGGCGCCTCGTCGCCACTCGGGCGCTCGCGGCGCGGCGCCTCCTCGGCGGCGGGCTGCTCAGCGGCGGCGGGTTCCTCAGTGGCGGCGGGCTGCTCCTCAGCGGCCGCAGGCTCCTCAGGGGCGACGGGCTCCTCGGCAGCGACGGGCTGCTCCTCGGCGGCGGGCTGCTCCTCAGCGGACTCTGCCTCTGTGGGCTGTGGCGCTGTGGGCTGCTCCTCGGCGGGCTGCTCGTCTGTCGGCTCTTCCGGCCGCTCGTCGTCGGCCATCAGGCCTCCACCTCCATCGGCTTGGGCTGCTGAGCCTGGTGCGGGTGCTCAGGCCCTGCGTAGATCTTCAGCTTGCGGAGCTGCTGCCGTCCGAGGCGCGTGCGCGGCAGCATGCCCTTGACGGCAAGCCGCAGCACCTCCTCGGGGCGCCGCTCGATCATCTCCTGGAAGGACCGCGAGCGAAGCCCGCCCGGGTAGCCGGAGTGGCGGTAGTAGCGCTTGTCCTCGCGCTTCTTGCCCGTCACGGCAACCTTCTCCGCGTTCACGACCACCACGAAGTCGCCCACGTCGCAGTGCGGCGTGTACTCCGGCTTGCGCTTGCCGCGGAGCGTGTCGGCGATCTGCGTCGCGAGGCGTCCGAGCGTCTGCCCGGCCGCATCGACGACGAGCCATTCGCGCTCGCGCGTAGCTGGTGTGGCCACAAAGGTCTTCATCTCGAGGAGCGTCCGAGGTTAGCGGGCACGATGCTGCACCGGCCGGCACCCGGACACGCGCGAGATCTTGACACAGGGCGGTCCGAGCGACCAGTCGCGTGCCGCCGGAGCGGTGCTTATACTCCGGACCGCTTCGCAGACCTGCCGAACTTCGCCGGGCGCAACCGGACGGAGACGGGGGAACCATCGGGGATCGAGGGGTCTCCGGGGGCGAGTCGAATGCCCAGCCATTCGTAGCGCCGCTCTTTCGGCGCGAGCCCGTCAGCTAACCCCGTAGGCCGTTGAAAGAGGGACAGACGGACCCCCACCCCAGCATTCGCTGCCGTTTGGTGACGTACCCAGCCGCCGTGGCCGTTCTGGCCCTGGCCTGCGCGGGCACCGCATTCGCCGGCAGCGGCGGCGCGATGTACGTCGCCACGCCCAAGATCAAGGCGGTCAAGTGCGTCGCGGGCTGCGTCCGCGGCGGCGCCGTCGAGGGCGGCGGGAAGATCAAGGTGCGCGGCGCCAGCCTCGCGGGCGTGAAGAAGGTGGTCTTCCGCGGTGGGCGCGGCGCGCGTGACGACGTCTCCGTCGGCGTGCACTCCTCGAGTGACAGGACGCTCGCCGTCCCCGTGCCGATGCGCGCCCAGAGTGGCCCCGTCGACGCGTGGGCCGGCAGGCGCGCGCACGCGACCAGCACCACCTCGGTCCGCGTGATGCCGCCCGCGGCGCCGACGCCCAATCCCAGGCTGACCCCCGCCCCCGGTCCCGCCGACGCCGGCGCGCCCGCGTTGGAGACCGCCACGAGCCGCTCGCTCTTCGCCCTCGACCAGCGCGGCGGTGTGAGCTTCTCGTTCCGCCTCGGCGGCGCGCCCGCGAGCGCGGTCGAGCTCACGCTCGTGCGCCTCGACGACGGCACGACGGTCCAGACCTTCTCTCCCGCCGTGCCGGCGGCCGGCGACGTCGCCCACGTGTCGTGGGACGGGCTCGTGAACGGCCAGCCCGCGCCCGACGGCCGCTATGCGTTCCGGTTGGCCGCGGTCGCAGCCGGCGGAGCGCGCTCGGTCAACGCCGCGGCGGGCGACCTCCAGCGCGACGCCTTCGACCTCCGCCCCGCCCTCTTCCCCGTCCGCGCGCGGCACAACTTCGGCGGCGCGTCGGCCCGCTTCGGCGCCCGCCGCTCGGGCCACACTCATCAGGGCCAGGACGTGCTGGCCGCC
Organism: Thermoleophilaceae bacterium; assembly: GCA_025937135.1. Lineage (GTDB taxonomy): Bacteria > Actinomycetota > Thermoleophilia > Solirubrobacterales > Thermoleophilaceae > JAICJV01. The sequence continues at coordinate 30,724 of JAICRZ010000003.1, read as the reverse complement.
TGCGGCTCGCCGCTGATCGCCGCGCGGGGCGGCGTGGTGAAGGCGAAGAAGTACCAGTCGGCGGCCGGCTACTACCTCGTCATCGACGGTGCCGGTACCGGCACCGACTACGCGTACATGCACATGGCCGCGCCATCGGCCTACTCGGTCGGCGACCGCGTCTACACCGGCGACCAGATCGGCGTCGTGGGCGACACGGGCGACGCCACCGCCTGCCACCTCCACTTCGAGGAGTGGAGCGCCCCCGGCTGGTACTCCGGCGGCCAGCCGTTCGACCCGCTCGCGGACCTCCGCGCGTGGGACGCCTACAGCTAGCCGTCCGAGAAAAGTTCGTGGTCGCGACCACGATGCGCGGGCCCGCCCAGCCGCCTACGTTGGCCACAACTGCCGACGAGGAGGACGACGATGCGCAGGAACGGCTGGGGGACGCGAACGATCGGTGTCGTGGCCGGACTGCTCGTCTGCGGCGCGCTCGGGGCGCCGAGCGCCTTCGCGACGGTCACGCTCAGCCACGACACCTCCACGCCCGGGTCCGGTACCACGACGGTCAGCGGCGACAGCGCTTCCGACAGCGTCTTCGTCTCGCTCTACAAGGACGGCGGCGTCGCCGTGTCGGGCGGCACCCTGAGTTGCAACACGCACTCGAGCAACGGCTTCTACACCGACCTCTGCGACGAGTTCAGCGGCCAGGCGACGCTCGTCGCGAGCGGTTCGAACTGCGCGACCCTGAGCGGCAGCGGAAACGTGGTCTGTGTGGACACGTCGGCGTTCAGCGGGGATCTCGGCGCGGGGAGCGACACATTCTCGATCGGCGACGTCCTCTACAAGACCGCCACGATCAGCGGCGGCGCCGGCGATGACACGCTGACCGGCACCATCGAGGATCCGACCTCATCCGACCCGAACGTCGACATCTTCGACGGGGGCCCCGGGAACGACGATCTGACCGGCAACGGCGGCGACGACCAACTCCACGGCGGCGACGACATCGACCAGATCAGCGGCGGGCCCGGCAACGACGTGGTCGACGGCGGACCCGGCAACGACTACCAGCTCCTCGGCGGACCCGGCAACGACACCGTCGAGGGCGGCGACGGCGACGACATCATCAACCTGACCGGGAACGGCGACCCGGGCGCCGACACCTACTCCGGCGGCGCTGGGTCGGATTCGCTCGACTACGGGAACGGCACGACCGGCGTGAGGGTCACGCTCGACGGGCAGCCCAACGACGGCATCTCCGGGGAGGACGACAACGTCGGCTCGGACATCGAGAAGATCCTCGGCACGTACGGCGACGACACCCTGATCGGCGACGGCGGCCCGAACTATCTGGACGGCGGCGACGGCAACGACGTCATCCAGGGCGGCGGCGGCAACGACACCCTCCTCGGCGGCTACGGCGACGACACGATCGACGGCGGACCGGGGACCGACAGCGTCTACGGCGACGCCACCGGCTGCAACATCAGCTTCGGCACGTGTCCGGCGGGAAACGACACGATCCTGGTGCGCGACGGCGAGCAGGACCAGGTCAACTGCGGTCCGGGTGCCGATCGCGTCACGGCGGACCAGCTCGACATCCTCGCCAACGACCCGATCAACGGCTGCGAGACGGTTGACCGGGCGACGGTCGGCGCCGGCGGCACGGGGTCGGCTCCCACCGGCGCGCCGGGAACGACGAGCGGCTTCACGCCGGCCTCGCTCGGGCTCTCCGCGACGAGGCCGAGGCACGGCACGCGCGGCCTCTCGCACGGGCTGAAGATCGGGTTCAGGTGCCCGTCCGCGTGCAAGGCGACCGCCACGCTGGCGGTCTCGAAGCGCACGGCCCGCAAGGCTCACCTCGGCCGCAAGACCAGGGTCGGCTCGGCCAGTGCGACGCTTCACTCCGCCGGCAGCAGGAAGCTCACGATCAAGCTCACCCGGAAGGCACGTTCCGGGCTGCGCCGGTTGCGCCACGTGACGATCAAGCTGACGCTCAAGGTCAAGCTCGCCTCGGGACAGGTCGTAACCGCGACGAAGTCCGTGAAGGTCTAGGTAACCGAACTCTTCGGCGGGCAACTCGTGGCAGCGCGTAGGATCGGCCCATGGCCGTGTCCGAGCACCGAGCGTCAGACGCGGAGCGTGAGGCCACGGCCGACCGGCTGCGCCTGGCTGCCGGCGACGGGCGGCTCGATCCCGAGGAGCTCGAGGAGCGTCTGGAGGCGGCCTACGGCGCGCGCACGGTGGGCGCCCTGGCCGAGCTGACTCGCGATCTGCCGGCCACGAGAACCCCGGCCGAACCGGAGCGCGACCGGGACTGGGCCTCGCCGGCGGTCCGCGGGCGACTCGCCAGCTTCATCGTCGCGAACACGGTCTGCATCGCGATCTGGGCTGCCTCCGGCGCCCACGGCAGCTTCTGGCCGATCTGGGTGATCCTCGGCACCGGCATCGGCCTGTTCGCGTCGGTCGTGCGACGCGCGCTCGGTGTCGAGGAGGAACACGAGCATCACGGCCACAGCCGCCGCTCGCGGCGCCTGGAACCGCCGCCGCGCCGCTAGTAGCGCCCGCGGCGCGGGTCCGGCCGCCGGTCGCGCCGCGTGCGGTCCGGCAGCGCGCGATGCAGCCGCTCTCCGATTCCCAGCAGCAGCGCCGAGACGATCACCGCGATCGCGAAGCTGCCGAAGTCGAAGTTGTTCGAGTCGCCGATGTCGAGCACCTTCGTGGCGATCACTCCGCCTACGACGGACCCGCAGACGCCGAGCAGGATCGTCCAGACGATCCCGATCCCCTGCCGGCCAGGAACCAGGAGCCGGGCGAGCATCCCGACGAACAGCCCCCAGATCACCCACGAGACGAAGTCCCCCATGGGCTCAGGCCAGTCGGCAGTCGGCAGTCGGCAGTTGGCAGGCGGGGCCGCCCACCGCTACTCCCACTCGATCGTGCCCGGCGGCTTGCTGGTGATGTCGAGGACGACGCGGTTCACGGCGGGGATCTCGTTGATCATCCGCGAGGCGACGCGCTCCAGGAGGTCGTAGGGCAGGCGCGCCCAGTCGGCGGTCATCGCGTCGTCGCTCGTGACCGCGCGTATGACGACGACGTACCCGTAGGTGCGCTCGTCGCCCTGCACGCCGACGGTCCGAAGGTCGCCTGGCAGGACGCAGAACGACTGCCACAGCTCGCGGTACATGCCGGCCGAGCGGATCTCGTCCTGGAGCACGTAGTCGGCGTCGCGCAGGATCTCGAGACGGTCCTTGGTGACCTCGCCGCCGACGATCCGGATCGCCAGACCGGGGCCCGGGAACGGCTGGCGCCAGACGAGCCGCTCGGGCAGCCCCAGCTCGATGCCGACCTGGCGCACCTCGTCCTTGAACAGCATCCGCAGCGGCTCGACGAGCTCGAACTCGAGGTCCTCCGGCAGGCCGCCCACGTTGTGGTGCGACTTGATCGTCGCGGCCCCGTGGCCGCCGCCGGACTCGATGACGTCGGAGTAGAGCGTGCCCTGCACGAGGTACTTCGGGTTGCCGAGTGCGGCCGCCTGCTCCTCGAAGGTGCGGATGAACTCCGCGCCGATGATCTTGCGCTTCTGTTCCGGCTCGGTCACGCCCGCGAGCCGCTCGAGGAAGCGCTGTTCGGCGTCGACGGCCACGAGCGGCACCTTGTAGTGGTCGCGGAACGCCGCGACGACCTGCTCGCCCTCGTTCTTGCGCATCAGACCGTGATCGACGAACACGCACGTGAGCTGGTCCCCGACCGCCCTGTGCACGAGCAGCGCCGCGACCGACGAGTCGACGCCGCCCGACAGCCCGCAGATCACGCGCCCGTCGCCGACCTGCTCGCGGATCCGCGCGACCTGCTCCTCGACCACCGACGCCGCGGTCCAGTTCATCTCGCAGCCGCAGATGTCCTCGAGGAAGCGCGTGAGGACGGCGCTGCCGTAGGGCGTGTGCACGACCTCGGGGTGGAACTGGATCCCGTAGAGCGCGCGATCGACGTCCTCCAGGGCGGCGACGGGCGACTCAGAGGACGACGCGAGCGCCGTGAAGCCGGGGGGCGGCTCGTAGACCGTGTCGCGGTGGCTCATCCAGCAGCTCTGCTCGGCCGGCAGCTCCGCCAGCAGGCGGCCATGCTCGCGCACGTGCAGCTGCGAGCGGCCGAACTCGCCGACGGACGCGCCCTCGACGCGCCCACCGAGCTCGAGCACCATCGCCTGCATTCCGTAACAGATGCCGAGCACCGGGATGCCGAGCTCGAGCAGCTCGACGCGCAGCTTCGGCGCGCCGTCGGCGTACACCGACGCCGGCCCGCCGGAGAGGATCAGGCCGCGCGGCGAGCGGCGCTTGATCTCCTCGACGTCGATCGTGTGCGGCAGGAGCTCGCTGAAGACCCCGCATTCGCGGACCCGGCGCGCGATCAGCTGCGAATACTGCCCGCCGAAGTCGAGGACGAGCACCTCGTCGGAACGGATCGCGCCCGCGCCCGCCGCCGGAGGCCGCGGGGTCGTCAGAGCCTCTGCCACCCGGGGGCTACTCCCCGACGAGCGCCGGCGTAGCGACGCCGACGCCGTTGTCGGCCACGTTGTCCGCGCTCGGCGGTGCGGCGGCCGCGGCGCTGGTGGCGCCCATGCCGATCGACTGGTCGCGCTGGAGCTGCTTGCCCTCCGTCTGGAGCGACGGAGCGACCATGACCTCCGCACGGTGGAACGAGGGGATGTCCTCGTAGCCGCAGGTGGCCATCGACGTGCGCAGCGACCCCATCAGGTTGAACGTGCCGTCGTTCTCGTGCGCGGGCCCGAGCAGGATCTGCTCGAGCGTGCCGTTCTGGGTGGTCTTCACACGCGCGCCACGCGGGAGCGACGGGTGGAAGGTGGCCATACCCCAGTGGAAGCCGCGGCCGGGTGCCTCGTAGGCGCGAGCGAGCGGCGAGCCGATCATCACGGCGTCGGCGCCGCAGGCGAACGCCTTGGAGATGTCGCCGCCGTTGCGCATGCCACCGTCGGCGATCACGTTCACGTACTCGCCGGTCTCGAGCATGTGCTGCGAGCGGGCGGCCGCGACGTCGGCGATCGCGGTGGCCTGAGGGACGCCGATGCCGAGGACGCCGCGCGTGGTGCACGCCGCGCCGGGCCCGACGCCCACGAGCACGCCCACGGCGCCCGTGCGCATGAGGTGCAGGCCGGTCGAGTAGGAGGCACAGCCGCCTACCACCACCGGGATCGGCACCTCGCGGATGAACTCCTTGAGGTTGAGCGGCTCGGAGTGCTCCGACACGTGCTCGGCCGAGATGACCGTGCCCTGGATGACGAGAATGTCGAGCCCCGCCTCGAGCGCCATCTCGTGGTACTGCGTGACGCGCTGCGGCGTGAGCGAGGCGGCGCATACGACGCCCTGCTCCTTGATCTCGCGCACGCGCTGCGCTACGAGCTCCTCCTGGATCGGCGCCTGGTAGATGCGCTGCATCTCGAGGGTCGCCTGCTCCTTCGGAAGGTGCGCGATCCGCTCGAGCTGATCGTCGGCGTCCGCGTAGCGGCACCAGATGCCCTCGAGGTTGAGCACGGCCAGCCCGCCGAGCTTGCCGACCTCGCCCGCGACCTGCGGCGAGACGACGCCGTCCATGGCAGCCGCCAGCAGCGGCAGCTCGAACCGGTAGGGACCGAGGGTCCACGTGATGTCGATGTCATCGGGGTCCCGGGTGCGACGGGACGGGACTATCGCGATGTCATCGAAGCCGTATGCGCGACGGCCCTTCTTGCCACGACCGATCTCAACTTCCATGGCGGCAACCTTACGTTCGGCGGCGGACGGGAAATTGACCTTAGCAGCGCCTCATAGGCCAGTCGCCGAGCCAAATTCCCCGTATTTGCGGGAAGTATCGACAGCGCCCAGGGACACTCCGCTCGAGCGCTCCCGCCCGGCCACGGCGAACGTCCGTTACTACGCCCTATAGGACCCAGAAACGGACGTTCGCGGCGGGAGCTCCCGCCGTCACGCGTTCAATCGCCGCGCGGCGCGCCGCGCGCATAACGGGTCGGGTCCGCCACCTGACGGAGGCGCAATGCAGCTGGGTCTCCGCGGCGTCCTGAGACGCTGACGTTCGTGACGCCATCGGGCGGCTCGACGGGAACGATGCCCCAGCCCGAGTCTGCCTCCGCGACCAGACATCGATGTGGCGTTCCGTCGATCGAGATCGAGATCTCGCGGACCGTCGCCTCGCCTCGCATCTGACCGGCGCGAGCTTCAGCTCGACGGCGCGCGAGCTGCGAACGAAGGTCGTTCACGACCTCGTCGTCGCCCTGTTCGAGCCGCGCCGGCAACTCGCGCCACGCCGTCCGCATCAGCGCGTCGAGCGCCTCCCGGTCCGGTCGCTCCGCCGTGGCGCGCCCGTCGCAGTTGATGGCCAGCGCGCCGTCCCAGAACTGCAGCGATACGGCCGACATCCCGCTCTCCGTCCAAAGAGCAGAGACGCAGACGCCGGCGGTCCGCTCCTCCTCGGGTTCGTACAGCTGAAATGCCATCGTCTCAAGTTGCTCGCGAAGCGAAGTGCTGGACTCCACGCGAGCGTCAGACCGCCGCTTCTTCGGCGGCGCAATGGGCATGGCGCCGAGCGGCTCCGAATGCCGGCAGCGACGGCAGCGAGCGGCGAGCTCCTCGTACTCCGGCGACTCGCCGGGAAACAACCACTCTTCGGCAGGCGCCCGTATCTCTTCCCAGTCGGCCGCTCCACAGGCCGGGCATTGCTCATCCACAGCGAGTCGTCGGGTCCTGGCAGCGTTCGGCCGTGGCACGGCGACCAAGCCTCCGCGCGGACCCGTGAAGCGAACCACGGGCGGCATGCCGTGAAACGGCGTCGGGAGGACTGCCAGCCAGGCGCCGCCGCTCACAACTGCCGGTCGTCCCTCGACGTCCGCAGACACGGCGCGCGGCGGCATCCGGCCGGCCGCAACGGAACCGCCGTCGTACGGGACCACCGCCGGCTTGAAGCCCTCGATGTGCGCACCCTGCAGGCGCTCGGGGTGCGTGACCACCAGCAACGTCCCTTCCTCAACGTCCTCCATGACGGCAGGGCCCTGTGCCACCACGTAGCGCCAGGGCGGCTCGCCTGCCACGCTCCTACGCGCCGGGCGAGAGTGCCGGCTCCGACAGCCGCTCCACCGTCACGTCGTCGAGCAGTCGCTGCACCTCGCGCGGGTCCACCACGCCGGCGCCGAAGTGCTGCACGGACTCGGCCCCGCAGGCGACGGCGAAGCGCAGGCAGTCCTCCGCCGAGCGGCCGCCGTAGCGCGCCGCGACCATGCCGGCGAGGAACGCGTCTCCGGAGCCGACCGTCGAGCGCGACTCCACCATGCCCGGATCGATCCGCGCCGAGTAGAGCGCGCGCTCCTGGCCGTCGCGCGTGAATGCCAGGCAGCCGGACGGCAGCGTCATCAGCGCCTCGCTCGCGCCCAGCTCGACGATCTCGTGCATCGCCTGCGCGCGATCGTCGTCGTCGGAGAACTCATGCCCGACGAGCTCCTCGGCCTCCGGCTCGTTCGGGGTCACGATCCCCGGCTCCGCCCGCGTGCCCAGCCGCAGCGCCTCGCCCTCGGAGTCGAGCACGGTCAGGACGCCGAGGCGGTTGATCTCGCCGATCAGACGCGCGTACAGCTCGTCCGGGATCCCGCGCGGCAGACTGCCCGAGAAGACGCAGACGGCCGCGCCCTTGGCTAGGTAGAGCAGCTTGTCCACGAACAGCTCGAGCTCGCCCTCGGTCACCTCGGGCCCGCGCTCGTTGATCTCGGTCTGGTCGCCCGTCGTCGGGTCGACGACCGCCGTGGAGGTCCGCGACTCCTCGCGGATCCGCACGAAGTCGTTGAGGATCGCCTCGTCGGTCAGCTGTTCGATGATCCGCGTGCCGGTGGGGCCGCCGGCCACGCCGGTCGCGATCACCGGCTGCCCGAGCCGCTTGAGCGCGCGCGCGACGTTGACGCCCTTGCCGCCCGCCATCGACGTCTGCTCGACCGCGCGGTGGCGGCGCCCGAGCCGGAAGTTCGGCACGGCCAGCGTCTTGTCTATCGCGGCATTCAGCGTGACCGTGATGATCATCGCGCTGCTCTCTCCCCCCGCATGACCCTCGTTGCCCTGAGTCTCAGCGCCAGCAATCCCGCTGCGCCGAGAAGCCCGAGTAAGGCTAGCGCCGGCAGCGGCCCGCCGAGAGAAGATGCCGCCTTGCGGAGGATTCCGGCCCCCTGGACGGGGGAGGCGGTGACGAGCGGGACGGAGCGGACGACCCTGCCGCGGTAGATCACCTTCACGCTGCCCACCGCACGGCCCTTCGGGAGCGGCCCCTCGACCTCCGCCGGCACGTCCACGCGGCGCGTGACGCGAGCGCCGCGGCGAACCGTCAGCGCGACGCTGCGCGCGGCCACGAGGTCGACCTTGTCGCCGTCGTGCCACTTCACGTCCACCCGCGCGTACGCGCGCCGCGCGACAACCGCAAGCGAGCGGCGGAACTGTGCCAGCCCCCAGCGCAGGAGCGTGATCGAGTCGGCGTCGCGAGCGGCCTCGCTCGGCGTGCCGAGCACCACGCTCACGACCTGCGCGCCGCGCTGCGCGGCGGCGCCGACGAGCACGTAGCCGGCACGCGCGGTGTGCCCGGTCTTGACGCCGTCGACGAATGGGTAGCGCCGCACCAGGTCGTTGCGGTTGAGGATCGTGCGCGGGTGCGACCCGCTGCGCAGCCGCGCGCTCGGCAGGTTCACGATCTTCGCGAACGTCCTGTTGCGCAGGTCGAAGGCCGCGAGCCGCGCCAGGTCGCGCGCGCTCGAGTAGTTGTGTGGGTCGTCGAGGCCCACGGGCGTGGAGTAATGCGTCTCGGTGAGGCCGAGCTGGCGCGCCCGCGCGTTCATCATCCGAACGAAGGCGGCCTTGCTGCCGCCGACGTTCACGGCCAGGTCGTAGGCCGCGTCGTTCGCGCTCGGCAGCATCATCGCGCGCAGCAGGTCGTGCACCGTCATCCGCTCGCCGGTCTGTAGCCCGAGCTTCGACTCGGCGGCGCCGATCGGGTACGGCGGCATCGCGAAGACCTGACCCGGTCGGGTGTGGGCGAGCGTGACCAGCGCCGTCATCAGCTTGGTCGTGCTGGCGATGGCGCGCCGGTCATGCTCGCGCTTGCCGTACAAGAGCTCGCCCGTATGGGCGTCGATAACGATCGCCGACGGCGCGCCCACCGACGGCGCCCGCGCGGCGGTCTGCGCGCTCGCAGCCGGGGCGAGCAACGCGGCGGACGCTGCCGCCGCTGCGAGGAGGCGTACGGCGCGCATGGTCAGCGCAGCTTGATTCGCTGGCCGGCCACGAGCGAGAACTGGTCGAGGCCGGGATTCAGCTCCTGGAGGCGCTCGACCGACACGCCGGTGGTCTGCGCGATGCCGGCGAGCGTGTCGCCCTGCTTGACCACGTAGACGTCGCCCGTGGGCTGCTTCGTCGTCGTCGTGCGCTGCTTGTGCCGCTGCTTGCGCTGGCTTGCCTGGGAGCCGAGGTCGCGCTTCTCCGCCGCGGCGTTGGCGCCGCTCGAGCCGTTGTCACCGCCGCTGCTGCTGCCGCCGCCGCTCGAGAGCACGAGCAGCACCGCGATGCCGAATACGACGAGCGCGATCGGCGCGAGCAGGTGCGCGGGACTGCGTCGTGGGCGCCTCTCCGAGCTCATGACGCCGCGATGGTATCCCCGCAGCCGGGCGGCGCGGGCTCCTAGGCCCGTGCGCCCGCGCGCGCGAGGTCCCACTCGACCGCGTGCACGGGATAGGTCCCCTGGAGCCCCTTCAGCGTGAGCTCGCGCGGCTCGCCGAAGTCGATGTCGGCCACCGAGTCGACGAGCTCGCGCAGCGGCGCCGACACCAGCACCTGGCCGCCGCGCGCCTGCGCTGCGATCCGGGCCGCCACCACGACGTTGCGGCCGAAGAAGTCGTCGCGCTCGCGGATCGCCTCGCCACTGTGGAGGCCCATCCGCACGCGGATCGGCTCGCCGCCGTCCTCGGCCCTCTGCGCAAGCGCGCGCTGGATCGCGACGGCGCACTCCACAGCGGCGCGCGGATCGGCGAAGACGATCATGAACCCGTCGCCCGCCGACTTGACCTCGAAGCCGCGGTGCAGCCGCACGCGGTCGCGGACGATCGCGTTGTGCTCGCGCAGCACCGCGAGCCAGCGGCGGTCGCCGAGCCGCTCGTTGATCTCGGTCGAGCGCTCGATGTCGCTGAAGAGGATCGTGACGCTGCCGTCCGGAGCCGCGTGAGCCGACAGGTCGGGCCGCTCGTCCTCCACCTCCGCCGCCACCGCGTCGATCGAGGTGCGCACGTCGGCGGATTCGATCCCCTGAAGGCGAACGCGCAGCTCGAACGCGCGCTCGACGAGCGAGCGCATGCCCAGCTCCCCGCCGACCCGCAGCGCCTCGCCGAGCATCTCCTCGGCGCGCGCGAGGTCCTCGGGGCGGCCACGATCGGCGAGCATCAGCGCGTACTCGAGGCGGGTGAGGCCCACGAGCGGGCGCGCCATGATCCGCTGGTTCATCTCGAGGGCGACTGCATAGTGCGCCTCCGCGTCGTCCCAGCGCTCGAGCGTGGTGGCCAGGTTGCCGAGGTAGCGCGCGGCCGAGCCCCAGCAGACCCAGCCCCCGCCCACCACCACGTTGCGGTGCTCGAACGGAGCGAGGTGCTCGTAGACGGCGGCCGCGCGGTCGCGGTCATCGAGGCGGTGCGCGACCTCCGAGAGGTTCGAGAGCGCGACGATCCAGTTGGCGTCACGCGGGAGCGCGGCGAAGTCGCCGGCGCTCAGCTCCGCCAGCTCGCGGCCGGCATCGTCGTAGCGGCCCACCTCGAGGTAGAGCAGCGCGAGCCCAGTGCGCCACGCCGGCACCGCCGGGTACTGCGCGGCGAACTCGAGGAACGCGTCGGTGACCTCGCCGATGCGTCCCTGAAGGCGCCGTAGCGTGAAGAGCACGACGCCGAACGCCTGCACGGTGTTCGGCTCGAGCGCGTGCCGGGCGTGCTGCGGCGCATGGCGCTCGAGGATCGGCTCGACGTCTTCGAAGCGGCCGGCCAGCGTCGCGCGCATCGCCTGCCTGATCGCGGCGAAGCGCAGGTAGTTCGGCTCACGGAGCGTCCGCGCGCCCTCCGAGTAGATCTGCATCTCGCGGTCGACGCCCTCGATGTCGCCGAGCTCGAGCAGGTCGATCAGTCGCATGCCGTGGCCCTCGATCGCGAACTCCTGGTCGCCGGCGCGCTCGGCGGCCTCGATCAGCTCGGTCACGATCTGCACGCGCTCCTCGGTCCGGTCGGGCGTCGAGAGCGTGAAGTGGGCGTGCTCGAGCACCGCCGCAAGCGTGTCCGGCTCACCCACGCGGCGCGCCATCTCGAGGGCCTCGCGGGCGTAGCGCTCGCGCTCGTCCGGGCGGGTGAAGTAGGTGGCCACCGAGAGTCGCACGAGCAGGCGCGCGCGGATCGCGCTGTCGGCCTCCCCCAGCCCGGCCAGCGCCTCCTCGATCAGCTCGGTCGCCTCGGGGTCGTCCTTGCCGATCACGATCCACATCGACAGACCGAGCACCGACGCCGCGAACAGGTCGCTCTCGCCCATCTCGCGCGCGAGAGTGGCGGCGCGCGTGAAGGTCTCGCGTGCGCGCAGTCCGGCCGTGGCGCGCGACTGCGCCATGCCGAGCGCCACCAGCAGCTCGACGTGGCGGCGCCCGGGCGCCGGGTAGCGCAGCTCCATCGCCTGGCATGCCTTGCCGTACAGCTCCGCGGCGCGCTCGAAGGCCATCACCTCGACCGATCGGTTCGCCGCCGCCTCCGCGTAGACGATCGCGCGCTCGAGCTCCTGGCCCTCGAGGAAATGGTGGGCCAGCTCCTCGAGCCGCTGCCCGGGCTCCTCGCCGTAGATCTCCTCGATCACCGCCGCCGCGCGCCTGTGCAGACGCACGCGTTGCGCGACGGCGAGCTCTTCGTAGAGCGCCTCGCGCACGAGCGCGTGAGCGAAGCTGAAGCGCAGCGGCGGGGCGCTGTCGTGGTCGAGGATGCGCTCGCCCCCGGCCTCCACGAGCAGCGCGAGGGTGCGCTCGTGCGGCAGGTCGGCGACCCGCTCGAGCACCTCGACGGCGAACTCGCGGCCGATCACCGACGCGATCGCCAGCAGCCGGTTGCAGTCGTCGGAGAGGCGGTCGAGGCGGCGGCCGAGCACCTCGCGCACACCCTGCGGGATCGTGAGCGTCCACTCGCCGAAGCCGGAGGGGTCGTCGAGCTGGCCCTCCGACGCGAGCAGGTTCACGATCTCGCTCACGAAGAACGGGTTGCCCTCGGTCTCGTCGTGAATCGCCCGCACGAGCGCGGGCGGCGGGTCGATGCTCGCGGTGACCTCGATCAGGCGCGCGACCTCGGGCTCCGACAGCCCGCGCAGCGTCACGCGCTCGACGAGCCCCTGGCGCGAGAGGTCGGCGAGCGCCTGTGACAGCGGATGGCGGCGGCCGAGCTCGACGTCGCGGTAGGTGCCGACCACGAGGATGCTCGCGTCCGACAGCTCGCGCGCGAGGAACTGGAGCAGCCGCAGCGACGGCGCGTCGGCCCAGTGCAGGTCGTCGAGCAGGATCACGAGCGGCTGCTCGGCGGCGACGTTGCGCAGGAAGGTTGTGACGGCGTCGAAGAAGCGGAACCGCGCCTGCTCCGGCTCGAGCGAGTGCTGCGGCTCGAGGTCCGGCAGCAGCTTGCGCAGCTCGGGCATGACGCGGACGACGTCGGCCGCGCCGGCGCCGAGCAGCTCGCGCAGATGGTCGGCGTCGCCGCCCTCCATCAACGCGCGGGCCATCTGGAGCCAGGGCCAGTATGCGGGCGCGCCCTCGGCCTCGTAGGAGCGACCGATCAGCACGCGCGCACCGCGCAGCCGCGCATAGGTGACGAGCTCCTCGGCGGTGCGCGTCTTGCCGATGCCCGGCTCGCCGACCACCATCAGCAGGCTGCCGCGGCCGCCGAGCGCGTCCTCGAGCCCGGCGCGCAGCTTGTCGACCTCGCGCTCGCGCCCCACGAAGACGCCCTCGGCCAGGCCCTCGACGCGCGAGAGCTCGTCGCCGAGCGGGGGCGCGTCGTCGCCGCGCGCCACGGCGGCCAGCACGTCGTCGAGCCGCTCGAGCACGGCGGCCGCGCCCTGGGGCCGCTTTCCGGGGTCCTTCTCGAGCAGGTCCAGGATCAGCCGCTCGAGCTCCTTCGGCACGTCCTCCGCATGCCACGACGGCGCGACCGGCTCTGCGTTCGCGTGCTGCGAGATGACCGACACCACGTCGTCGCCGACGAACGGCGGGCGGCCGGTGACCATCTCGTAGAGCATCGCGCCGAGCGAGTAGAGGTCCGACTGCGCGTCGGGCTGATGGCCGAGCGCCTGCTCCGGCGCCATGTACGCCGCCGTGCCCACGATCGCGCCGGTCTTGGTGACGCGCGCCTTGTCGAGCGAGAAGGCGAGGCCGAAGTCGCCGAGCTTGGCGGTGCCGTCGGCGGTAAGCCAGACGTTGGCGGGCTTGAGGTCGCGATGGACGATCCCGCTGTGGTGCGCGTGCTCGAGCGCCGTGCAGATCCCGCGGGCAACGCCCAGCACCGTGTCGATGTCGAGCTGCCGCCCGGGCGCCTGCTGGAGCAGGTTCTCGACAGCGCCGCCGGCCATGTACTGGCTGACGATGTACGGCTCGCCGTGCTCCTCGCCGATGTCGTGGACGGTGACGACGTGCGGGTGGTCGCCCAGCCGCGCCATCGCCTGCGCCTCGCGGCGGACGCGCACCCGGCCGCGCTCGTCGAGGCCCGCGGTCTTGACGATGGCCAGCGCGACGTCGCGATCGAGTGCCGTGTCGTGCGCCAGGTAGACGCGCTTGCGGCCGCCCTCGCCGAGGAAGCGATCGACCACGTAGCGGCCGTCGCCGACGTGGCTGGGCGGCTCGGAGACCGCGGGCTCGCTGTCCGCCTGCGGCTGCTCAGCGAGAAGCCGCGTGCCGCACTGGGAACAGAACTTCGCGTCGTCCGGGCTCTCGTGCCCGCAGCTCGGACAGGTCATGGTGGTCCGAGTGTCTCATGAGCCAGGACGGCGGAGGGCGGATCGGCGGACGGCGGAGCGGAAATCCGCGGTCCGCCGTCCGCCGTCCGCCGTCCGTTTAGCTCTTGACGGCGTTCTTCAGCGCGGAGCCGGCGCTGAAGCGCGGCACCCGGCTCGCGGCGATCTGGATCCGCTCGCCGGTCTGCGGGTTCACGCCCTGACGGGCGCCGCGGTCCGCCACGCTGAACTTGCCGAAGCCGGTGAAGTTGACCTCTCCGCCGCGGCTAAGGGTCTCCTGGATCGTCGACAGGACCGCGTCGACGGCGCTGCCAGCCTCGGCCTTCCCGAGCCCCGAGCTGTTGGCGACCTGGTCTACGAACTCCTGCTTCGTCACGTGATCCTCCTTGTTTTCCGCTTTGGAATCGGGAGCGACGCTAACAATGGCGGCGGACGACGCCTACGCAGAGGCGGTCGGCGGTCGGGCCGTTTGCCGGAAAGAGCGGGATTTGTGGGTCAGCTCTCGGGGCTCTCGGGCGCGCTCCAGAGCGCAATCAGCTCATCGGCGAGGGCCACGAGCCGTTCGTGCTCGGGCGTTCCCGGCCGCAGCAGAGTGCCGTGACCGGCCCGGTCGTAGACCACCGCGCGCGGCTCTCCGGCGCGCGGCCCGCCGCGTCGCGCCGCGCTCGCGATGCTGTCCACGGCAGCGCCGACCGTGCGCCCGATCCGTCCGCGCCGCTCCCTCATCCGAGGTCGCGCACGACGTTGCGCAGGTCGTAGAACATGAGCGAGGCGAGCGGCATGCGACCCGCGACCACCGCGACCGTCCACGACTCGCCGCGCACGGCGAAGACCGATCCCTCGGTGGTGACGACCTCGACCTGGTCACCATCGCTCGCGGCGTCGAGCATGTCGATGGCGAGCTCACGCATGCGCTCGCCGCGACGGGTGTCATCGCCGGTCACGGCCGCCACCTCACCGCTCTTGTCGATCACGAGCGCGGCGCGGATGTCGGTCGACAGCTCGCCCAGATAGTCGAGCGCGAGGTCGGGGGTCAGGGCCGGACCGGACACCGGCGGTCACAATAGCGGCGTGACGCTCGGTCAAATCTCGTGGTCGGCCATCGTCGCGATCTGCGTGATCGCGGCGATCATCGTGCTCGTGAGCGGCTACGTCGGCTACTTCGCGGTGCTGCTCGCGCTGGCCGCCGCTGCGGCGATCAACCTGCGCTGAGCGAGCGCGTCGGGTCGCTCGTGGGCGACTCGATGGCGTCCTCCGGCTCGAGGTGGATGAGCACGTCGGCGCCGCCGAGGCGATCACGGATCGCCGCCTGGAGGTGATGGCTCACGTCGTGCGCGCGCTCGAGGCTCGTGCCGCGGCGGAACTGCACGTGGAGATCGACGTAGCGATTGCTGCCGCCCCGGCGCGCGCGGATCTTGTGGAAGCCGATCACCTCGCTCGCCCCCACCTCCCGGATCGCCTCCGCCACGCCGTGCATCTCCTCCTCGGGAAGCGCCTCGTCCACGAGCACGCGCGAGGAGCGCATCACCAGGCGGATGCCGCTGAACACGATCGCCACCGCCACCACCAGGGCGGCGATCGGGTCGAGCTGGTCGACGCCGGTGATGGCCACGAGCGCGAGCGCGATCAGCACGCCGATCGAGGTGAGCGCGTCGGTGTGCAGGTGCGCGGCGTCGCCCTCGAGTGCCGGCGAGTCGGTCTCGCGCGCCTTGCGATGGAGGTGGCGCGAGACGATCAGGTTCACGATCGCCGACAGCCCGATCACGACGATGCCCACGCCCAGCTTCTGCACGTGCGACTCGTTCGAGAGCTTGCGGATCGCCTCGAAGATGATGATCGCCGCACCCAGCACGATCAGCACGCCCTCGAACGCGGCGGCCAGGTTCTCGACCTTCTCGTGCCCGTAGGGATGCGACTCGTCCGCGGGCTCGTGCGCCTTGCGGACGGAGAAGAACGCGATCACCGACGCGACGAGGTCGATGCTCGAATGGACCGCCTCGGTGATGATCGCGACCGAGCCGGTGATCACGCCCGCCGCGATCTTCAGCAGGATCAGCAGCGTGTTCGAGATGATCGACGTCCACGCCGCGCGCTCCTTGCGCACGCCCTGGTCGCGCGGGTCCCGGAGCGTTGTCACGCGCGCCGCTCCAGCCATTCGAGCAGCACACGCGCCGCGCGGCCGCGGTGCGAGATCGCATCCTTCTCCTCGGGCGTGAGCTCGGCCATGGTGCGGCCGTCGTCGCGGTCGGAGGGGACGAACGCCGGGTCGTAACCGAAGCCGCCGTCGCCGCGCGGGTCGTGGGAGAGCGTGCCCTCGCAGCGGCCCTCGACCACGTGCTCGACGCCGCCCGGCTCGACGTAGGCGAGCGCGCAGATGTATGCGACGCGGCGATCGCCGTCTTCGGGCACCTCGCGCAGGAGCTTGGTCAGGTTCTCCTCGTCGCTCGCGTGCTCGCCGGCGTAGCGCGCGGAGTAGACGCCCGGTCGACCGCCGAGCGCCGCCGCGGCGATGCCGGAGTCGTCGGCGATCGCCACGCGGCCGGTCGCATCCGCGGCCGCGCGCGCCTTCGTCATCGCGTTCTCCGCGAACGTCGCTCCGGTCTCCGGCGGAAGCACGACCTCATCCGGTAGGGGAAGTACCCGGTGCGGCGCCATGAGAGGCTCGAACTCGCGCAGCTTGTGCGCGTTCCGCGTGGAGAGGACGAGCTCCATCGCGGTCAGGCGACTGGCGCGGCGAGGGCGGCCTGCTGCGCGTCGCGCAGGCGCTCGATTCCCGCGGCGGCGAGCGCCAGCAGGTCGTCGAGGGATGCGCGCGTGAGCGGAGTCCGCTCCGCCGTGGCCTGCACCTCGACGAGGCCGCCGTCGCCGGTCATCACCACGTTCATGTCGACCTCGGCGGTGGAGTCCTCGGAGTAGTCGAGGTCGAGCATCGGCGTGCCGTCCACCATCCCGACGGATACCGCCGCCACCGCCTCGTTCAGCGGCACCGACTCGAGCGCGCCGTCGTCGACCAGCTTCTGGAGCGCGAGGTGCAGCGCGACGTAGGCGCCCGTGATCGACGCGCAGCGCGTGCCGCCGTCGGCCTCGAGCACGTCGCAGTCGAGGTAGACGGTGCGCTCGCCCAGCGCCTGGAAGTCAACGACGCCGCGCAGCGCACGGCCGATCAGCCGCTGGATCTCCACGGTCCGCCCGTCGGGCCGGCCCTTCGAGACGTCGCGTTGCTTGCGGTCGCCCGTCGACGCGGGGAGCATCCCGTACTCGGCCGTGACCCAGCCGCGGCCCTTGCCCGTCATCCAGCGCGGCACGCCCTCCTGTGCCGACGCGGTGCAGATCACGCGCGTGCCGCCCTGCTCGATCAGCGCCGAGCCGGTTGCGGTGCGCATGAACCCGGGCGTCATCGCGGTGGGTCGCAGCTCGTTCGGCTCGCGGCCGTCGTTGCGGCTCATGCGGCCCGCCTTTCACTCGTGCGCTCGGCGATCTCGACGCGGTCGACGCGCTCCACCGGCAGCTGGAGCGAGCGCGCGGCCAGCGCCCTGAATTCCTGCTCGTCACCCGTGCAGGCGAAGCGGTAGGAGCCGCGCCGGTCGGTTTCGTTCTCGATGTCGCGCTCGCTCAGCTGGCGCTCGACCTCGTCGGCGATCGCCTGCCCCGAGCTGACGATCGTCACGCCACGCCCGAGCGCGCGCTGGAGGATCGCGCGCACGAGCGGGTAGTGGGTGCAGCCGAGGATCACGGTGTCGACGCCCGCGGCGATCAGCGGCTCGCAGTACTCGTCCTCGAGCTCGACGACGCGCGCGTCGAGCTCGCCGCCCGCCTGGATCAACGGAGCGAGCTTCGGGCAGGCGACCGAGGTCAGGTCGACGTCGCTGAGCGCGCGCTCGTACGCGCCGCTCGCGACCGTCGCGGGCGTGCCGAGCAGCCCGATGCGGCCGCTGCGCGTGGCGGCTGCGGCCAGCCGCGCGGCGGGCTCCACCGTCCCCACGACAGCCAGCGATTCGCCCAGCTCGTCGCGCAACGCCGGCAGCGCCGCCGACGTCGCCGAGTTGCAGGCCACCACGATCATCTTCGCCCCGTTGTCGCGCAGATGGCGGGCGACGGCCAGCGAGCGCTCGCGCAGGTCCGCCGCGTCGCGGCCGCCGTAGGGGAAGCGCGCGGTGTCGCCCAGGTAGACGAAGTCCTCGTGCGGGAGCCAGACGAGGCACTCGTGCAGCACGGTCAGGCCGCCGACGCCGGAGTCGAACACGGCGATCGGCTGGGTGCGGTCGACGCGCGTCACCCGGTCATGGTGACAAAGGGAGGCGGACGTCAGCGTCCGAACATGCGCGCGGGCCGAGGCCTTGTGCCTTCGCGGCGCCCATGTTCTGCTGGATCCGTGGGCGCAGCGCGAACAAGCCTGCTCGCGGTGGCCGCATCGGTGGTGGCGCTGTCCGCCGCTGCGCCGGCCGCGTTCGCCGACGGCAGTCTCGCTATCTCGGCCCCGCCGGTGGCCGTCATGGAGGCGCCGCTCACGGTCTCGGGCCAGGGCGTGCTGCCGTCGGGCTGCACCGACGTGGTCGAGGGCTACACGAACTGCCACGTCTACCTGAACCTTCAGCACGCGGGGACCGCCTGTGACAACCCGCTGAATCCCGACGCCGTCAGCGACGTCTTCGCGGTCTCGGGGCCCGCGGGGGCGCCCTACGCCGTGTCGGACACGGCCGACCGCTGGGTCAGCGGCAACATCTTCGGCTTCACCGGGCCCGGCGCCTACGTGATCTGCGGGTACCTCAACGTCTTCTCGACGGACACCGAGTCGAACCGGAACGTGGCCACGGCGCAGGTCCCGCTCACCCTCCGTGACCCGCGCTACAGCGTCCGGCTGCACGTGCCCCGGCACGCGGTCGCCGGCAAGCGCTTCACCGCCACCGTGACGACGGTCGGCGAGGCGCCCGGGGACCTGACGGTGCAGATGATCTCGTCCAGCTACCGCAACTGTGCGGCGACGCACGGTGGGCCCGACCCGGATCCGCCGCTGGAACCGATCGTCGCGTTCGAGCCCCGCGGCCGGGTGAGGCTGGGCACCGAGACGCAGCACATCAAGGTTCGCGCTCGCGGGCGCGGTCACGTCGTCTTCTGCGCATGGCTGTCGGACCGCGGGGCGCGGCTGCGGCCGGTCGTCGCGCAGGCCAAACAGGAGGTGAGGGCGAAGCACCGGCGCCACCGGCGGTAGGGGCACGGCGACCACGGGACGCGTGGCCGATGAGAATTCTCTGGCGTGTCCGCGAAGTGACGCGCCGAACGTGGCGAATCTGCCCCATCGCGGTTACGTTCGCGCAAGACGCAGTCCTGGCGCGGAACCGCAGCAAAAGGGAGGACCCATGTACGACATCGCTCTGTTCCTGCACGTCGTGGGCGTGGTCACGCTCGTAATCGCGCTCGCCTACACGCTCGGCGGCCTGTTCCGCGCCCAGCGCGCGGAAGACGTCGGCGGAATCCGCTCGGCGCTCTCCTTCGTGCCACTCGCGGAGAAGCTCATCCCGCCGGCGATGCTCCTGATCTTCGCGTTCGGCCTCTACATGGTCGGCGACGGCCACTGGGGATGGGGCACCGGCTGGGTCGACGTCGCTATCGCGGTCTTCGTCCTCATGAGCATCCTCGGTCCCGCCGTGGAGAGCAAGCGGACCGGGGCGCTGGCCGAGAGCGTCCGTGAGCTGCCCGACGGCCCCGTGCCGCCGGAGGTCGACGCGCTGCGGCGCGACCCGGTGCTCACGCATGTGGCCCTGTTCGGGTCGTCGCAGATCGTGGCGTTCCTGTTCCTCATGACCAACAAGCCGAGCCTGGCCGGAGCGATCGCCGCATGCGCGATCGCGGCTGCGATCTCCGTCCCGCTCGCGCGGCTGGCGCTGCGGCCTGCCGCGAGCGACGCTGCGGAGCGGATGCCGGCGGCCGAGCCGGTGGCCGCGGAAGTGCGCGTCTGAGCCGGCGCCGGCAGCGGCTGAGCGACATACGCCCCCGGCCATCGGGGAAATCCCTATCCGTCGCGCGCCCCCGATGCGCGACGGGCATGCCGATCCTACGTTCGGGCGACTGGCCGTCCCCGCACCTCCAGGAGGATCTGCATGCGCCGCCTTCTCGCCCGCCACCGCCCGACCCCGTCGATGACCATCGCGCTGATCGCCCTCCTCGTGGCGATGGGAGGCACCGGCTACGCCGCGGTCAAGCTGCCGAAGAACAGCGTCGGCGCGGCGCAGCTCAAGAAGAACGCGGTGACGAGCGCGAAGGTCAAGGACCGCTCCCTGACCGCCGGCGACTTCAAGGCGGGCAACCTGCCGGCCGGGCCGAAGGGCGATCCGGGCGCGAAGGGCGACCAGGGCCCCAGGGGCGACCAGGGCCCGAAGGGCGACACCGGCGCGACGGGCCAGACCGGCTCGCCGGGCCCGTTCCCGTCGACGCTGCCGCAGGGCAAGACGGTGACCGGCGCGTGGGCCACCTCCGGGGTCGCGACCGCAGGCGGCCAGGCGGCGTACGACGACATCTCGTTCGGCTGGCCGCTCGCCAGCGACTACGCGGTCGACGTGGTCTCGACCTTCCCCTCGACCGACCCGCACTGCCCCGGCACGCTCGGAGCACCGACGGCAGAGCAGGGCTACCTCTGCATCTACCAGCGGGCGACGCACAACGCGTCCAGCTTCACCTACAGCACGAGCGGCGTGCTCTACAAGATGGGCGCGCCGTACTGGATCACCTCCTCCGCCGCCGGCGCCTTCGACGCCGACGGGACGTGGGCGGTGACGGGGAACTAGCGGGCGAGCGAGAACGTCCAGGCGAGCGCGCGGCGCAACTCGACGAGCTTGAGCGCGGTCAGGCGCCCAGCTGAGGTCGTGGCCGGCGCCGCTGGGCCGGCGAGGAACAGGTCATGTGCGAGGACGAAGCCAGACTGCGGCAACCCCTCGACCTCGCCGGCGTCGAGCGGCACAGCGGTCGGCAGAGCCCGTTCTCGGTCGACCGTAGTGATGCGCGCAACGACCGGCATGAGCCGCAGGTTCACGGCGCGGCGCGAGCACACGACACCCGGCTTGGGTCCAACACGCGGCAGGTCGAACCACCAAACCTCCCCGGCGTCGAGGATCACGCCGTGCCCGGCTGCTCGGCTTCGTAGCGCAGCGCCATGGCGTCGGCCGCCGCCCGCGCGGCGGCCAGCCTCTCGTCATCGGCTGCCGCCGGCGCGCTCGCCAGGAGGTGCTCGTCGGCGACCGCCTCCTCGACGGCAGCAACGAGCGCAGCGACCGTCGCTTGCATCCGCTCGGCGGAGCTGCCAAGCCCGCGTTGCTGAGCGGCCGCGAGGCGCACGTCGAAGTCGTAGCGAACGCTGTCCGCCAGGCGTGGGTGCTCACGCCGCAGCCGCTCCAGCTCGGAGAGCGCCCGGTCATGGCGCTCCCCGAGATCCGCCTCGGCGCGGAACGAGAAAGTCCGGCTGCCGGCCACAGCAAAGAGTTTACAGCTTGTAAACATGTCGTGGACGGGGCTCAGAGCCTAGAACTCCACCTTCCCCACGGCGTCCTTGATCTTCCCGATGATCGCGTCGCCGAGATCCTTGCCGCCGTCGGTCTTGTAGCCCTTCATCGCGGCCACGACGCCGGCCATCACGAGCGCGACGAGCAGGATCAGCGCCACGTACTCGACCGTGCCCTGCCCGACCTGGCTTCCGAAACGAATCAGCTTGCCCTTCATCCCCCACCTCCATCGAAGTTGACGGAGGCGATCGTCGCGCGGCGCGTGTGACGGCTCCAGACCCGCGTGTGACAAGTGAGCGACGGGCTTGTGAAAAGTCAGCGACGGCGCGCCCGCGCGCTCGCCACGCCCGCGCACGTCAGCGCGATCCCGGCCAGCGCCAGCACCGCCACCACCAGCGCGAAGCTGTTCGAGCCGAGCGGGCGCGTGACCGCGACGAGCACGCCGACCACCGCCGTCACGGGAAGCACCGCTGCCGACACGACACCCATGCGCCCGTGATACCCGCCGCGCCGCGCAATACGCTCAGCGCCGATGCGGGTCCTCGTCGTCACGAACCTGTGGCCGACGGCCGAGCGGCCCGCGTCGGGCGGCTTCGTGCGCGACCAGGTCGAGGCGCTGCGCGAGATCGACGGCCTCGACGTCGAGCTGTTCACGTTCGGCACGGGCGCGCGCGCGTATCTCGGCGCCGCGCGCGAGCTCCGCCGCCGCTACGCGCGCGAGCACTTCGACGTGATCCACGCGCACTACGGCCTCGGCGGCTGGAGCGCGCAGGCGCTCACCGGCGCGCCGCACGTCGTCACCTTTCACGGCACCGACCTCCAGCACCCGAAGGTCGGTCCGCTGAGCCGCATCCTCGCCGACCGCATCGCGCTGCCGGCGCCCGTCTCGGCAACGCTCGCGCGAGCGGGGCTGCCCCACCCGAGGAACCGCATCGCGATCCTTCCGTGCGGCGTGAACCTCGACCGCTTCGCGCCGATGCCGCGACAGGCTGCGCGCGAGCGTCTCGGTCTCGATGCGCGCAGGCGCTACCTGCTCTTCCCCGCCGACCCCGCGCGGGCGGAGAAGCGATACGACCGCGCCCGCCGGATCGCGCAGGCCGCGGGCGTCGAGCTGCTGCACTACGAGCGCCGCCCGCCGGAGGAGGTGCCGTTCCTCATCAACGCGGCGAACGCCGTGCTGGTGACAAGCGAGCGCGAGGGCTTCGGGCTCGCCGCGCTCGAGGCGCTCGCGTGCGAGGTACCGGTGCTGTCGACGCCCGTCGGCATCGCCCCACTCGCGCTCGAGCACGTCGAAGGCACCCTCTGCGCGCAGTTCGACGAGCGCACCTGGAGCGGCGCTCTCGCGCCCCACCTGGCCACGGACGACCCGCGCGTCGAAGGCCGCGCGCGCGCCGCCCTGTTCGACCGGAACCGTCTGGCCGAACGCGTGTTCAGGGCGTACCAGGACGTCCTCGGGACACCGCTATAGTCCCCCGCCGGACGCCGCGAACAGCGGATTGCAGCGCTTTTTCCCTCCATGCGTCCCTCTTTGAGCTCACTCGCCGACAAGGCCCGCGAGACCGCCGCCGGCTCACCCACGCCCGCCGGCCAGGCGCCCCCTTCGCCGGAGGCCGCCGCGCGCCCGGGCGCCCGCGAGCGCGCGGCGATGCGCCGCCGCGTTCGCAAGGTCGCCCGCATCCGCGAGGCGCTCGTGCGTGAGCTGGGCGCGCTGCTCGTGGAGATGGAACGGCTCGGCCGGCGCAACGACGAGCTGCTCGTGCGCAAGGCGCGCGAGGTCACGACTCTCGACGACGAGCTGAACGGCCTGCGCGCCGCGCTGGGCGAGCGCCTCACGCTGGAGCGCGTGGTGGCCACCGGGATCGCCGGCTCGTGCCGCGTCTGCGGCTCGCTGCTCGGCACCGAGGACCGCTTCTGCTCGCGCTGCGGCACGGCGGCCGCCGAGGAGACCGCCGCGCAGGCGCAGGCGCGTCAGTCGCAGGCCCAGCTTCAGCTCCAGACGGTCGCGGCGGAGCGCCCATGACCGACGGCCAGGCTGCACCGCCGCCACCACCTCCACCACCTCCCCCGCCGCCGCCACCTCCTCCGCCTCCACCGCCCGCGGAGGCCGCGGCCCCGCCGAGCTGCCCGAACTGCGGCGCCGAGGTCGCGCCCGGCCAGCAGGTCTGCATCGAGTGCGGGAACGACCTCACGCAGGGCTACCGGCGGCCGCCGACGTGGCGGCTCTGGGCGGTGCTCGGCGCGATCGCGGTGCTGG
Source organism: Thermoleophilaceae bacterium (assembly GCA_025937135.1). Classification (GTDB taxonomy): domain Bacteria; phylum Actinomycetota; class Thermoleophilia; order Solirubrobacterales; family Thermoleophilaceae; genus JAICJV01. The sequence continues at coordinate 6,950 of JAICRZ010000003.1, read as the reverse complement.
CGATCGGCATCGGCGCGGGCTTCGCCGTCGGGGCGCTGACCGGCGACGACAGCAACAAGAAGGAGGCGAAGGCGACCGCCACGACGGCGCCGCCGGCCACGCCGACGCTTCCGCCTGCGACGACCACCCCGCCGCCCGCGACGACGACGCCGACAACGCCCACGACCCCAACGACGCCGACCACCCCCACGACGCCTACGACCCCCACGACGCCGACCACGCCCGGCGGCGGCGCGGCGCCGCCACCCGCCACCGCCGGCAGCAACGGAAGCGGCGGCTCCGTCGCGTCATGGCCGGCCGGGAAGACCGCCTACACCGTCGTGCTCGTCTCGGCCAAGTCGCGCAAGCAGGCGAACGCGAAGGCGCAGGAGGCGATCGGCCGCGGCATCCCGGCCGGGATCCTCCACTCCAACGACTACTCGAGCCTGAACCCGGGCTACTGGGTCGTGTTCGCCGGCCAGTACAAGTCGGTCGGGGCAGCGCGCTCGAAGGCGAGCGACTACCAGAGCCAGGGGTTCGCCCAGGCGTACCCGCGCCTCGTCAAGAAGTAGGCGCTCTCAGCCAGCTCGAGGCAGCGGCCAGTAGCGGCCGACCTCCGCCGCCGCCCGCGCCGCCAGCGGGTGCGCGGCAACCGACTCGGGCCGGCCGCCGTCGCGCAGCGCCTCGAGCGTCGCCGCCACGGAGGTGGCGAGCGCGCGCAGGTCGTAGCCGCCCTCGAGCGCGGCGCCGACCGGCACGCCGAGATCGTCCGCGAGCGCCCGCACCTGCCGTGCCATGAACGCGAACGACTCCGCCGTGAGCTCGCACGAGGCGAGCGGGTCATCGCGGTGGGCGTCGAAGCCGGCGGACACGAGCACGAGCTGCGGCCCGAACGCGCGCGCCGCCGGCAGCACGACGTGCTCGACCATCGCCAGCCAGACGTCGTCGCCCGAGCCCGGCGGCACCGGCAGGTTGATCGTGTAGCCCTCCCCCTGCCCCTCACCCGCGTCGCGCAGCGGACCGGTGCCCGGGTAGAGCGGCGACTGGTGGATGCTCGCGAACAGAACCTCGCGCGAGGCGTGGAAGATGTCGTTGGTCCCGTTGCCGTGGTGCACGTCCCAGTCGAGGACGAAGACGCGCTCGAGGCCGAGCGAGTCGAGCGCATGGCGCGCGGCGATGGCCACGTTTGCGAACAGGCAGAAGCCCATCGCCACGGCCGGCTCGGCGTGGTGGCCCGGCGGGCGCAGCGCGCTGAACGCGGCCGGTGCCTCGCCGCCCACGAGCGCGTCGACCATCGCGCAGGCGCCGCCCGCCGCGTGCAGGGCGGCCTCGTAGGACCCGGCGCTGGCCACGGTGTCCGGGTCGAGCGCGCCGCCGCCGGACTCGCTCACCGCGCGGATCTCGTCGACGTAGTCCGGCGGGTGCACGGCCGTGAGCTGCTCGCGCGTGACCTGCGGCGCCTCGCGGCGCTCGTAGCCGCACCAGCCGCGCCGCTCGAGCTCCTTTTCGATCGCCGGGATGCGCCCCGCGCCCTCGGGGTGCGGCCCGGTGTCGTGGCGCAGCGAGGAGTCGTGCCGGAAGTAGAGCGGAGCCGCGATCCCGGTACGGTAATCGCCGCGTGCGAGACGAGCCGACGACACAGCCGCTGCGCGCGGACGTCGCCGTCGTCGGCGCCGGCGCCGCGGGCCTCTACGCCGCGCTGTGCGCCGCGCGCGAGGGGGCGAGCGTGGTGCTCGTGTCGCGCTCGCCGCTCGCCGAGTCGGCGTCGTACTGGGCGCAGGGCGGGATCGCCGCGGCGCTCGCCGAGGGCGACACGCCGGAGCGACACCTCGAGGACACGCTGACCGCGGGCCGCCGTGCCGGCCGGCCGAGCGCCGTGCGCGTGCTCGTGGAGGACTCCCCCGCGCGCGTGCGCGACCTCGAATCGCTGGGCGTCCACTTCGACGCCGACCGTCACGGCGACCTCGCGCTCGGCCTCGAGGGCGGCCACTCCGAGCGCCGCGTGGTGCACGCGGGCGGCAGCGCGACGGGGCGGCGGATCACGCGCGAGCTGTCGGCGCTCGTGGCCACCGACGAGCGCATCGAGCTGCTCGAGCAGTCCACCGCCAGCGCGATCTGGTGCAGCGGCGGGCGCTGCGTCGGCCTCGTGGCGGAACGCCCAGGCGGCGCGCTGACACCGGTGCTCACGCGAGGGACCGTGGTGGCCACCGGCGGGGCCGCCGCCCTCTGGGAGCGAACCACCAATCCGCGCGGCGTGATCGGCGCGGGCCTCACCCTGGCCGCGCACGCGGGCGCCGCGCTCGCCGACCTCGAGTTCACGCAGTTCCACCCGACCGCGCTGCTCTGGGACGGCGATCCCGACGGCTTCCTCATCAGCGAGGCGGTGCGCGGCGAGGGAGCACTACTGCTCGACGAGAGCGGCGAGCGCTTCGTGGACGAGCTCGCGCCGCGCGACGAGGTGGCGCTCGCGATCCAGGCGATCAGGAACGCCGGCGGCGACGTGCGCCTCGACATGCGCGCGATCGACATGACGCACTTCCCGAACATCACCGCACAGCTCGAACGGGCCGGCCTCGACCCACGCCGCGACCTGGTGCCGGTCGCGCCCGCGGCGCACTACACGATGGGCGGCATCGCCACCGACATCGACGCCGAGTCCACGCTGTCGGGGCTGTTCGCGGTCGGCGAGTGCGCGTGCAGCGGGCTGCATGGCGCGAACCGGCTCGCGTCGAACTCGCTGGCCGAGTGCTTCGTATTCGGCCGCCGCGCCGCACTCGCCGCACTCGACCGCGAGCTGCCGCCGGCCGAGCATGGGGCGCCGCCCGAGCGCGGGCCCGACCCCGTCCCGCCGCGGCCCACACGCGGCGCGCTGTGGCGCTACGCGGGGCTGCGGCGCAACCCGGACGACCTCGCGCGCCTGGCCGAATCCGACCCGTTTCCGCTGGCGCGCAAGATCGCCCGCTCGGCGCTCGCGCGCGAGGAGAGCCGCGGCGCGCACCAGCGCGTCGATCACCCCGAGACCGATCCCGAGCTCGACCTCAACCACTCGCTGATTCGCGGCGACGAGCCCGCTCGCTTCGAGCGCTGGACCTAGCCCCCCTGATCGGGGTGGCACCCCCCACGCAGTTAACGGTTGCTTAACGCGGCTTCGCGGGTAGTTAGCACCCTGCTGGTTAACTGCCGCGTCGCCCGTCTGGGGACAGGGCAAACGTACGAGAGGGATAGGGAGGCCCGCGTATGTACCAATTCAGCCGCTCCCTTTACAGGGAGCTGGGCCCGCTGGTGACAGGCGATCGCTACGGCACCGCCTGCGACAACCGCCAGCATTTCCTGGAGTCGTGTGAGAGCGCCTTCCAGCGCCTCGCGAGCGACCGCCATTACTTTGCGCGCCCGTCGCGCACGCTGTTCAACAACGTCCGCTTCTACTTTCCGATGGCGGAGCAGGTGCGGGTGTACAAGTTGATCGACCGCTACATGCGCGTGGCGTCGCACTTCGTGGACGAGCGCGAGCGCGAGGGGATCTCGCTCGACGGAAGCCCACTGTGCTGTCACGCGAGCACGCGCAAGGGCACGCCCTGCCAGCGCGTACCCCTACCGGGCAGCAAGTACTGCCCGTCCCACAAGCACCTCGAGGAGAGCTTCGCGACTTCGGCGGCGGCCTGAGGGCGACGGCCGTACGCCGGGCAACCGGGGAGGCGGACGCGGGAAGCCGCCTCCTCCGAGCGGCGGCGCTTGCGGACGATCAGGGATTGCCGTCAATGCCGCCGCGGCGACGCGGGGGCCCGAATCGTCTTGCCTGCGTCGGGAAGGGTCGGCGCGGGGCGAGACTGTGCGCGCGCGGAACCCGTAGCCCGGACTGTCGCAGCTGATGTCGGCGCCGCATCGTGCCGCGTATGTCCGGCGGCGATGAACGCTACTACGGCTCCGAGAACCAGCGCGCAAGCCACGATCGCCCCAGCACGAACCTTGTGCTGGACGCGTGGACTCCCGAATCTAGCCACACGCTGAACCATCGTCGCTGAACGCCACGTTATATGCGAGAGCGCGGGGCGGAGTCGCCGCAGCGGTCGCGAGGCTCGCGGCTAGAGCTATCAGCGCAACCGGCAGCAGGTGTCGGATGCGACGCACAATCAACTCGCACCGGACGCCGCAGGCTAGCCGTTCCATAGACGCTCCTCCCGTCGGGCGCGTCGGGCCTTGAGTCTCCGAGAGCGCGAATACGACCTCGGTCGAGCAGACCACAAGTGAGTCCTTTAAGTCAATGGTTCCTTAGTGAGAAAACTCATCGTGAGCAACAGCAAATGAACCACTACTCAGGATCTCTCGGACATCGCCCGCCGTCTCAGGACGCGCCACGGCGTTGCTGGTCGCCTTGCCGACAAACCCATGGGCCCTAGTCGACTATGAGCGTCCCCTTCATCCCCGCGGCCCTGTGCCCCGGGAACGGGCAGTAGAACGTGTAGGTGCCCCTCTTGAGCTTCACCTTCACGGTCGACGTGCCGCCGGGGTTGACGATCTTGCCCTTGCCGTGCCCGGCGATCGCGATGCCGTGAGGTAGGCCGGAGCCCTTCGGGTTCTTCATCACGAGCCTCACGACGCCGTGGCGGACCGTGATGCGGTGCTTGGTGAACGTGAGCCCGCCGCCGGGGTCGGCGGACAGCTTCTTCGTGTGCACGACCTGCTTTGCCGCGAGCGCGGTTCCGGTGACCGACAGCGCCGCGACGGCGATGGCTGCTGCGAGCTTTGTCATGACCTTCCCCTACGCAGCCGGCGCGCGCCTGGTTCGGGTTGACTTACGTGAATGCTTTTAGGCGTCGACGTCGGCGGCACGTTCACGGACGCCGCGCTCATCACCGGCGACGCGCTGGTCACGGCCAAGGCGCCGTCGACGCCGCACGACCAGTCGGAGGGCGTGATCGCGGCGGTCGAGGCCGCGCTCGACAGGGCGAGCGCGCGAGCGGGCGACGTCGAGCGCTTCGTGCACGGCATGACCGTGGGGACGAACGCGCTGCTCGAGGGCAGGGTGGCGCGCACCGCCCTGGTCGCCACCGAGGGCTTCACCGATCTCGAGGAGCTCGGACGCCAGGCGCGCCCCGAGCTGTACCGCCTGTGCGTAGGCCACCCGCCGCCGATCGTGCCCCCCGAGCGTCGGATCGCCGCGCGCGAGCGCTGCGGCCGCGACGGCGTGATCCGCGCGCTCGACGAGGACGCATTGCGCGAGCAGCTCCGCGACATCGACGCCGAGGCGCTGGCCGTGTGCCTGCTGTGGGGCTTCCGCCATCAGGAGCACGAGCGGCGCGTCGCGGAGCTGGCGGGCGACGCGATCCACGTCTCGACCTCGCACGAGACGGCGGCGGTGTTCCGGGAGTACGAGCGCTGCGCGACGACCGTCGTGGACGCGGCTCTGTCCCCGCTCCTGCGGCGCTACCTCGAGCGCCTCGCCGAGCGCTCCCGCGATGCCGGGCTGCCGGCGCCGGAGATCATGCTCTCGGGCGGCGGCGTGGCAGATGCGGCGACGGCGGCTCGCCACGGGTCGTGGACCGTGTTGTCCGGCCCCGCCGGCGGGGCGGTGGGCGCGGCGCAGCTGGCGGGCGACGCCGATGCCGTGTGCCTGGACATGGGCGGCACCTCGTGCGACGTGTCGGTGGCGCGCGCGGGCCGCGTGCAGGGGACCGGCGGCCGCGAGGTGGGCGGCCGCGCGCTCGCGCTGCCGATGGTCGACGTGCACACGGTGGGCGCCGGCGGCGGCAGCGTCGCGTGGCGCGATCCGGGCGGTGCGCTGCGCGTGGGCCCGCGCTCGGCGGGCGCCGACCCCGGCCCCGCCTGTTACGGCCGCGGCGGCGAGGAGCCGACGGTCACCGACGCGAACCTGCTGCTGGGCTACCTCGACCACGAGTCGCCGCTGGCGGGCGGCGTGACGCTCGACCGCGCCGCCGCGGAGCGGGCCGTGCGCGCCCTCGCCGAATCGCTCGGCATGGAGCCGCTCGACTGCGCCGGGGGGATCGCGCGCGTCGCGGGCACCGAGATGGCTCGCGCGGTGCGGGTGATGACCGTGGAGCGCGGCGTCGACCCGCGCGAGCTCGCGCTGCTCGCGTTCGGCGGAGCCGGGCCGCTGCACGCGGCGGCGATAGCCGAGGAGCTCGACATGCGCACGGTGCTGGTGCCGCGCGCGTCGGGCGTGCTGTCGGCGGTCGGACTGATCGCGGCCGAGCGCCGGCGCGACCTGGTCGAGAGCGTGCTGCTCGCGGGCGACGCGCTCGACAGCGACGCGATCGCCGCGGTTGTCGAGCGGCTTGCGGTGCGCGGCCGGGACGAGCTGTCGGCGCCGGACGCCGAGGTCCGGTCCGCCTACGACCTGCGCTACGCCGGGCAGGCATTCGAGCTGACGATCGACGGCGATGCGCGGCCCGACGTCGGGGATCTCCGCGCGGCGTTCGAGGCGGCGCATCGGGAGCGCTATGGGTACGCCGATGCCGATAGCGCGCTGGAGCTCGTGACGGTGCGGGTTGCCGTCGCGTTGCCGCCTGCTGGGGTCCCGCTGGAGGGGAGCGGAGGAGCGGAAGAGCAGAAGAGCAGGCCTGTCCGCTTCGCCGGCGATGAGGTCTCGGCCACTGTGGTGCGTGGCGTTCCCGAGTCGGTCGACGGGCCCGCGATCGTCGAGCTCGACGAGTCGACCGTCGTCGTGCCGCCGGACTGGACGGCACGCGCCGACGCCGCCGGGCTGCGGATGGAGCGCGGCTGATGGATCCGGTCACGCTTCAGGTGATGGTCGGCGCGCTGCGCGCGGCCTGCGACGAGATGGGCGTGGTGCTCGTCCGCTCGGCGCACTCGGTGAACATCAAGGAGCGCCGCGACGCCTCGACGGGGCTGTTCGACGCGGACGGCCAGATGGTCATGCAGGCCGAGCACATCCCTGTGCACCTCGGCGCGATGCCCGCGGCCGTGGCGGCGGTGCTGGACAAGGATCACCG
>JAICRZ010000070.1 GCA_025937135.1 Thermoleophilaceae bacterium | reverse complement strand
TCGCGCCTCGACGGCCGGCCCGTCGGGATGGTGGGCAACCAGCCGTCGCAGATGGCCGGGGTGCTCGACATCAATGCGTCCGAGAAGGCCGCGCGCTTCGTGCGCTTCTGCGACGCCTTCAACATCCCGATCGTCACCTTCTGCGACGTCCCCGGCTTCCTGCCCGGCACCTCGCAGGAGTGGGGCGGCATCATCCGCCACGGCGCGAAGCTGCTCTACGCGTTCACCGAGGCGACGGTGCCGAAGCTCACGGTCATCACGCGCAAGGCGTACGGCGGCGCCTACGACGTCATGAACTCCAAGCACATGCTCGCCGACTTCAACTTCGCCTGGCCGCAGGCGGAGGTCGCCGTCATGGGACCGGAGGGCGCGGTGAACATCATCTTCCGCCGCGACATCGCCAAGTCGCCGACCCCGGACGAGCGCCGCGACAAACTGATCTCCGACTACAAGGCGCGCTTCGCGAACCCGTACTCAGCGGCGGAGCGCGGCTACATCGACGACGTGATCCTCCCCCACGAGACGCGCCCGAAGCTGATCAAGGCCCTGGAGACGCTCCAGACCAAGCGCGTGCCCGGGCCGAAGCGCAAGCACGGGAACATCCCGCTGTAGAGAAGGCAGTCCGCAGTCGGCAGTCGGCAGAAACTGCCGCACAGCCCACTGCCGCACAGCGGACTCGCTCAGCCCCCGAAGCGGGCCCTCAACGCCATCACGTTGTCCACATACCGCTGCGTCTCCGGCAGCATCCCCTGCCGGCGCACCGATTCGAGGCCCTGGTAGTAGGCGGCCACGGCCATGCGCTCGTCGCCGCCGGTGTCCTTGAGGAGCTCCCCGAGGTACAGCGAGCCGGCCTTGACGTTGTCCTGCGGCGAGGTTGGGTCGAGCGGGCCGGAGAGGTTCTGCTCCACCCACTGCCAGGTGCCGGGCATGACCTGCATGACGCCGCGCGCGTTGGCGGACGAGACCATCCCGTTGTTGAAGCCGCTCTCCTGCCACGCGATCGCGGAGGCGAGCGAGCCGGGCACGCCGTGCTGCGACGCGATCGAGCTGATCTCGCTCGAGTTCGTGCGGCCGGGGGTGGGGTACGGCGCCGCCTGCGGCACGTGCTGCGGCGGCGAGCTGGTCGTGTTGCCCGCACCGGGGGCGCCGGTCGGGAGCTTGAGCGCCGTGCCGTAGAGGAGCGGCTGGTGCGGGTCGAGCCCGTTCATCCAGGCGAGCTGCTGGACGCTGATGCCGGAGCGCCCGGCGATCGCGGTGAGCGTGTCGCCCGGCTGGACCGTGTAGCCGCCGAGCGGCTCGGGCGCGCCGCTGCCCGGAGACGAGCTCGTGCCGCCGCCGAGGGCCGCGGCGGCCTCGCCCTCGGTCGGGATCTGGATCGTGCTGCCGAGCACCACGTTGGCGTCGGGTGAGAGCCCGTTCGCGGCTGCGAGCGAGTCGGTCGTGAAGTTGTTCGCAGCGGCGATCGACCAGAGCGTCTCGCCGGGCTGCACGGTGTGGGGTACGGATGCGCTCGCGGGCGAGCAGGCGGCCAGGGCCGCGAGCACGCCGAGCGCTCCGATGCGTGTCGGTTTCAGAACTTCCTCCTGCCTTCGGGTCGTCCTTGCCTCGACGCGTTCGGGGCAGCAATCGGCCGCTCCTGCCGGATGCGCGCAGTTATGGGCCCCCGCAAGGGGCCTTGCGGGGGCGCCGCTAGGGTCGGTGGCGATGCGCCTCGACCACTGCGTGATCGCCGTTTCCGACCGCGAACGCTCGAATGCGTTCTACCGCGACGTGCTTGGGGCGGAGGTCATCGACGGTAAGCACTACCGGTTCGGGGAGAACCAGCTCAACGTCCATGGTCCGGGCCTCGACCCGAGCCCGGTCGCGCGCGAGCCGGTCAGGCCCGGCAACAGCGACCTCTGCTTCGAGTGGGACGGGCCGATAGACGGGGCCGTCGAGCACCTGGGCGCCCACGGCGTCGAGGTCGAGGTGGGCCCGGTCGCGCGCGGAGGCGCACGCGGACGCGGCACGAGCGTGTACTTCCGCGACCCCGACGGAACGCTGCTCGAGTTCATCTCCTACGCGTGAGGCGAGCGCTGGTCCTCGCGCTCGGAATCGCGCTGCTCGCGGGCTGCGGCCCGTCGCTCAACCACGATGTTGCCGGATTCGTTCGGTCCGGCAACACGCCGACCGACCAGGCGATTCTGCGCTCGATCGCCACCTACCGGATGACGAAGGACGAGGCGCGCGCCTGCGGCCTGATCACGGCGCACTTCCTCAACACTCCGCGCTTCGACGGCAAGCTGCGCAACTGCGAGCAGGTCGTCCGCTCCGCAGACAAGCATCTGCCGGACAGCGCCACCGTCCAGTCGGTGAGCGGCGACGCGGCGCGCGTGTTCGTGGACGAGCCGACGGCGACGAAGTCGATCTACGAGATGCGCCGCGAGGGCGGCGTCTGGAAGATCGACGACATCGTCGAAGCCAAGTAGCCTGGTGCGATGCTCGCGGGCGTTGCGCTGGTCCTCGTCGGCGCGCGCGGAACGCTCCGCCGGGGCGCTGGCTCGAGCAGGTGCCGTCGGCCTCGAGACGCGATCTACAGGCGCGCCGAGCCCGCCTTCACGGCCCCGGCCCGGTGCGCGTCCAGCACCGCGTGGCAGATCGCGAGGTCCTGGATCGCCAGGCCGGTCGAGTCGAAGAGGGTCGTCGCGTCGTCGGAGGGGCGGCCGGGCGCCATCCCGGTGAGGACCTCGCCGATCTCGGTCACGTCGGCCTCGCCGATCAGGCCCACCTCGATCGCGCCCATGAGCTCTCCCCCGTGGCTCGCCTGGCCCCACTCGTCGCAGAACAGCGTGCACGCCGCCACCGCCTCGGGCTCCGCCTCCGCCTTGCCGGGGCCGTCGGCGCCGAGCATCGAGTAGTGGGCACCGGGTCGCACGTCGCCGCGGTGCAGCACCGGCTCGTGGCCGGGCGTGATGAAGGTGACGACGTCGCACGCGAGCGCGTCCTCCAGCGGCCCGGCCTCCCAGCCGAGCTCGCCGGCAAGCGCGCCGGCGCGGTCGGGGTCGGGGTCGAAGCAGACGCCCGGCCCGTACTCCGCGGCGGCGAGGCAGCGCGCGGCCCACGTGCCGTGCAGCCCGCAGCCGACGACGCCGGCCGAAGCGGCGTCCGGACGACCGAGCTCCTGCGCCGCGATCGCCGCCACCGCGCCGGTGCGCAGCGCCGTCACGGCGCGCGTGTCGATCAACGCGAGCGGTCGCGCGTCCTCCTCGCTCGACACGCAGATCACGCCCATCACCACGGGCAGCCCGCGCGCCGGGTTCCCGGGAAACGACGAGACCCACTTCACGATCGCGAGGCCCGACCCGCGCGCGGGCATCGCGCGGAAGTCGCCGTTCGGCGGAGCGTCGAGGTAGACCTTCGCCGGCATCTGCCACTCGCCGGCGGCGTGCCGGACGAAGCCGTCGCGCACGCGCTCGATCGCCTCGAGGGGCGACACGGCGGCGAGCACGGCGTCGTGTCCGAATACCGCGAGGTCGGTCATCGGCGCGACCTTACATCCGCGGGCCGCGGGCCGCGGGCCGGAAGGTACCCTCCCGGGCGTGACGCGCAACGGCAAGCACACCCCGCCGCGCCCGCGCATCGAGATCGCGCAGTCGGCGGCGTCACCCGAGGAGGCCGCGGCGATCGCGGCGGCGATCGAGCAGTTCCTGCGCGACACGGCGCCGGCGCCGGCGCCCTCCGGCCCGTCGATGAGCCCGTGGCTGCGGACCGGCCTGTTCGAGAACGCCGGCCTCGAGCCCGACGGCCCGTCGCCGTGGGGCGACCCGCAGCCCTGGGGCCGCTAGTCTCCGCCGCCGAAATGGCCGAGACCGAGCTATCGCCCGACCGGGCCCAGGGACTCATCGGCGAGGGCGCCTCGCTGATCGACGTCCGCAACCCGGACGAGCACGAGGCGGGGCACATCGAAGGTGACCGGCTGATCCCGTTCGACCGCCTGAAGGACGAGGCCGGCGATCTGCCGAAGGACGAACAGGTGGTGCTGTACTGCCGCGGCGGCGACCGCTCTGGCGCCGCCGTCCAGGCGCTGCGGGCGTCCGGATACGACGCGTACAGCATCGAGGGCGGCATCCTCGCCTGGCAGGAGCAGGGCCTTCCGATCGACGGCGAGGTCGTCGAGCGGAACGTGCTCCCACCCGCTTAAAGCCTAAAAGCCCAAAAGCCGACTCCCTTTTGTATAATTCGCCGCTCGCACTCGCGCGGGCGCCGTTTCCGCGCTTCCCCGCCAGGAGAGGACGATGGAGCCGACTTCCGTTCAGACCCCCGCAGAGACGCAGCGCCGGGGCAAGCCCGGGTCGCTCGACAACCCGGAGATCTACGAGGACGTCCCGGGTCACGTGATCCCGATCCTGGAGCGTGAGTTCGACGACTTCGACACGCGCGCCGACGGCTTCCTCAGCGGCCAGGAGGAAGAGGACACCTTCATCGGCTTCCGCCTGAAGCAGGGTGTCTACGGCCAGCGCCAGCCCGCCCGCCAGATGATCCGGGTGAAGCTGCCGTTCGGCGGCGTCACGCCCGAGCAGCTGGAGATGTTCGCCGACGCCGCTGAGCAGTTCACGCCGCTCGTCAAGGGCCACGTCACCACCCGCCAGAACTTCCAGTTCCACCACGTCCCGCTCGACGACGCGGCCAAGTTCATCCGCATGATCTCGGAGTCGGGGCTCTCCAGCCGCGAGGCGTGCGGCAACACCGTGCGCAACGTGACGGGCGACCCGTGGGCGGGCGTCACCGACGAGGCCTACGACATCACGCCCTACGCCGGCGCGTTCGTGCGCTACTTCGTGCGCAACGAGGTCTGCCAGCTGCTCCCGCGCAAGTTCAAGGTGGCGTTCACGGCGAACGACGAGGACCGCGCGGTCACGCTGATCCACGACCTCGGCTTCATCCCCCGCATCCGCGACGGCGTCAGGGGCGTCGAGATCCGCACCGGCGGTGGCACGTCGATCATGCCGCGCGTCGGCACCACGCTGTTCGACTTCGTCGAGGTCGACAACGGTGACTACATCAAGGTGTCCGAGGCGGTCCTGCGCGTGTTCGACCGCCAGGACTGGCTGCGCGCGAACCGCCAGCGCGCGCGCCTGAAGTTCATGGTCGACAAGATCGGCATCGACGCCTTCCGCGAGGAGGTCGAGCAGGAGATGGCGCTCGACTGGGTGGACGACCGCGACTTCACCCCGGACGAGCTGCTGTTCCTCCATGACGAGGAGGCCAACGCGCCCGAGCCGCCGCACGCGCCGAGCTCGCCGAACGGCGACAGCCGCGAGTTCGACGCGTGGGTGACCTCGAACGTGACGCCGCAGCGCCAGCACGGCTTCTCGACCGCCGAGGTGCGCGTGATCCGCGGCGACCTGACGCCGACCCAGTTCCGCGGGATCGCGCAGATCATGCGCGACTTCACGGGCGGCTACGCGCGCACGAGCATCCAGCAGAACATCGTCCTGCGCTGGATCCGCAACGAGGCGCTCTACGACCTCTGGCTGCGCCTCAAGGAGTTGAACCTGGGCGACCCGGGCGCGCACGAGATCACCGACGTCCTGAGCTGCCCCGGCACCGACAGCTGCAAGATGGCGATCACGAGCTCGATGGGGCTCAACCGCGCGGTCGAGGGCCGCGTGGCCGCCATGCAGATCGACGACCCGCTCACCAAGCGGATCCACATCAAGATGAGCGGCTGCCCGAACGGCTGCTCGCAGCACCACCTCGGCAGCATCGGGTTCTACGGCGCGTCGATGAAGGTCGGCGGCCGGCAGATGCCGGCGTACGTCGCGCACATCGGCGGGCGCTACGAGGGCGGCACGGTCGCCTACGGCACGCGCCTCAAGGTGCGCCTCCCGGCGAAGCGCGTGCCCGACGCCGTCGAGCGCTGGATCCGCATGTACGAGCGCGACCGCGAGGAGGGCGAGGCGTTCGACGCCTTCGTCGACCGCGTGGGCATGGAGCCGTTCGAGGCCGAGGTGAGGGACCTGGCGATGCCGGTCGAGTTCAACCTCGAGAACATCGAGTACTTCATCGACTGGAGCCGCAGCGAGCCGTACAAGGTCGTCCGCGGCGAGGGTGAATGCGCGATCTAGGTGGCTGTAGCTACTAGCCATCCGAACCTCGACCGCGCGAGTGCGGAAGAGGTACTGGAGTACGCGGTGGAGCGCTTCCACCCGCGGCTCTACGTCGCGTGCTCGTTCCAGAAGGAGGCGTCCGTGATCATGGACATGCTCCTGCGGATCGAGCCGTCGGCGCGCTTCTTCACGCTCGACACCGACCTGCTGTTCGAGGAGACCTACGAGACCAGGCGCAGGCTCGAGGAGCGCTTCGACATCGAGGTCGAGGTCTACCGCGGGCCTTCGCTCGCCGAGCAGGAGGAGAGCCACGGGCCGGAGCTGTGGAAGGCCGACCCCGACGCCTGCTGCGGCATCCGCAAGGTCACGCCGCTCAAGCGCGCGCTGTCGGAGGTCGACTGCTGGGTCGCCGGGCTGCGCCGCGAGCAGTCGGACAGCCGCCGCTTCGCATCGAAGCTCGGCTACGACGAGCTGCACGGGCTGTGGAAGGCCAACCCACTGGCCGACTGGAGCGAGGCGCAGGTCTGGGCCTACATCGACAAGCACGACCTGCCCTACAACCCGCTCCACGATCGCGGGTACGAGTCGATCGGCTGCACGCACTGCACGCTTCCGTCGGAGGGCCGCGGCGGTCGCTGGGCGGACGCCGGGAAGACGGAGTGCGGGCTGCACGGGTAAAACCACTCCCGTGGACCCGCTCATCGTTCTCTTCGGGTTCGGCGTAGGCGTACTCGTAGGCCTCACCGGAATGGGCGGCGGCTCGCTGATGACGCCGCTGCTGATCGTGGTGTTCGGCATCAAGCCGGTGACGGCCGTCGGCACCGACCTGGCCTACGGCGCGATCACGAAGACCCTCGGCGGCTGGCGCCACCTGCGCCTGCGCACGGTCGACACCGGGCTCTCCACGTGGATCTCGATCGGCTCCGTGCCCGCCGCGGTCGGCGGCGTCTACGTGCTGGACGCGATCGAAAAGGCGTACGGCGCGCAGTTCGACGACATCATGATCGCCGCGGTTGCGGCCGCGCTGCTGTTCACCGGCACCGCCGTGATGGTGCGCGCGCTGTTCGCGAAGCAGCTGATCGAGCGTGAGCGCTTCGCGCCGACGCGGCGCAACAAGGCCGCGGCGATCACGCTCGGCGTGTTCGTGGGCTTCGTGCTCGGCGTGACCTCGGCCGGCAGCGGCACGCTCATCGCCATCGGCCTGATCGTGGTGTTCCGGCTCGCGCCGCGGCAGGTGGTGGGCACCGACATCTTCCAGGCGGCGATCCTCCTGTGGGCGGCGGCGATTGCCCACATCGTCGCGGGCCACGTCGACTGGGCGCTCGCGGGCACGATCCTGGTGGGCTCGCTGCCCGGCGTCTGGCTCGGCTCGCACCTGATCACGAAGGTGCGCGTGGACGCGCTGCGGCTCGGTCTGTCGATCGTGCTGATCGGCTCCGGGCTCGGGCTGCTGACGAAGGCCGGCGCGAACATCCCGCCGGCGGTGCTGGCGGTGGTGCCGGTGCTGCTGACGGTCGTGCTGTTCGGGCGCTGGCGCAAGCAGCGCGACCCGCCGCTGCCGCCGTCGAGCCCGCTTCCGGTCGAGCGCTGAGCGGTCGCTAATGTCGGGGCGGTGACTCGCCTCGCCTCCCTGGTCTCCGGGCGCCGCAGCAAATGGGTCGTCCTGGTCGCATGGATCGTCCTGCTGATCGCGTTCGTCCCGCTCGCGTCGAAGCTCTCGAAGGTCACCGACGACCGCACGCAGTCGTCGCTGCCGAAGAACGCCGAGTCGACGAAGGTGCTCGACATCGAGAGCACAGAGTTCCGCGGCGGTCAGACATCGAGCGGCCTGATCGTCTACAGGCGAGCGGGCGGCCTGAACGCGCAGGACAGGGCGAGGATCGCCGCCGACGCGCGCAAGGTGGCGGCCGACGGGCGGGTGAAGCTGGTGCGGCCGCCGGTGCTGCCGTTCGGCAGGGCCGCGCCGCGTGCCCTGTTGTCGCCGGATGGGTCCGTGGCGTACACGGTCATCACGCTGCCGCAGGACAACAAGAAGCTCGCCGACTGGGGCAAGGCCGTGCGTGAGGACGTCGGGAGCGGTGCGCACACCGGCGCGCTCAGCGTCTACGTGACCGGCGACCTGGGCTTCAACTCCGACTTCCAGGAGGTCTTCGGCGGCCTCGACAAGAAGCTCCTGATCGCGACCGTCATCCTCGTGCTCGCGCTGCTCGGGATCATCTACCGGGCGCCTCTGATCGCGATCTCGCCGCTGATCGTCGTCTTCTTCGCGTTCCAGGTCGCCTACGGCTTGATCTACCTCTACGCGAAGGCCGGCAACACGGTCAACCAGCAGTCCACCAGCATCCTGATCGTGCTCATGTTCGGCGTGGGCACCGACTACTGCCTGCTGCTCGTGTCGAGATATCGCGAGGAGCTGCGGCGCTTTGAGGACAAGCACGACGCCATGCGCAGCGCGCTGAGCCGCGTGGGACCCGCGATCGTCGCGAGCGGCCTGACGGTGGCCATCTCGATGCTGTGCCTGCTGGTCGCGCACTCGCGCTCGACGCAGTCGCTCGGGCCGGTCGCGGCGATCGGGATCACGGCGGCCTTCGTAGCGGGCGTTACGCTGCTGCCCGCGCTGCTCACGATCTTCGGCAGGCGCGGCTTCTGGCCGCGCGCGGGCACGATCCAGTACGACCCGGAGCATCGCTTCGTCGAGCACCGCAGCGTCTGGCGCCGCTTCGGAGACGGAGTCGTGCGCCGTCCCGGGATCGCGTTCGCGACCACGGCCGCAGTGCTGATCGCCGGCGCGTTCGGGATCCTCGCCTACAAGGAGGACTACAGCACCACCGGCATCTTCAAGAAGAAGGTCGAGTCGGTGGAGGGCTTCAAGGCGATCCAGACCGGCTTCCCGGCCGGGACGCTCGCGCCGACCACGGTGATCGTCAAGCGCGACGGGGGCCCGGTGACCGCGGCCGACGTGAACGCGGCGCGGCAGCGGCTGGCCGGCGCGCCCGACGTGGCCGGTGTCGGGCCGCCGCGGCTCGACGCCAGGAGCGCGAGCTACGCCCGCTTCCAGGTCGTGTTCAAGGACGACCCGTTCACCAAGAAGGCGATCAAGCGCGTGCCCGGCATCCGCGACCGGCTGAAGAACCTCGGTCCGGGATTGACCGCGCTCGTCGGCGAGGGCAGCGCGACCCAGTACGACTACAACGCGGCCACGGAGCGCGACTTCAAGATCATCGTCCCGCTCGCGCTCGCCGTGATCGCGGTGATCCTCGGCGTGCTGCTGAACGCGATCCTCGCGCCGTTCGCGCTGATCCTCACGGTGGTGCTGTCGTTCGCGGCCACGCTCGGCATATCGCTCCTGTTCATCCGCTACGTGGTCGGCGACGCGGGCGTGGACAACTCGCTGCCCACCTACGCGTTCATCTTCCTGGTCGCGCTCGGCACCGACTACACGATCTTCCTGATGAGCCGCGTGCGCGAGGAGGCCCGCCGGCACGGGACGAGGGAGGGCGTGCTGCGCGCGCTCGGCGCCACCGGCCCGGTCATCACCAGCGCCGGAGTGATCCTGGCGGGGACGTTCTCGATCCTGATGACGCTGCCCGCCACGTTCATCTTCAACATCGGCTTCCTGGTCGCGCTCGGAATCCTGCTCGACACGTTCGTGGTGCGAACGATCATGGTCCCGGCGCTGGTCGAGCTGATCGGCGACAGGATCTGGTGGCCGTCGACCGCGCGCGGCGGTGGGCGGCTGCACGAGCACACGGAGCCCGAGCCGGAACCGGAGCTCGAGCGGGTCTGAAACGTCGAGGGACGGGACCCGAGCGGGCCCCGTCCCCGTCGCTGCGGTCTAGCGGTTGTCCTCGTCGTACGGCTGGCGGCTGCCGGCCTTGGCGAGGCCGCGGCTGATCATGTAGCCCACGGTCAGGATGGTCGCGTAGAGCCAGACGTCCTTCGAGAGGAAGCGGTCGTCGTGACCGTTGCCGGCCTTCGTCGCGAGCCCGGCGATGAGCACGCCGATGAGAACCACCACGTAGGCGTAGAGCTCGGTCGTCTTCACCGCGGCCTTGGTCTCGGTGGTGAGCCTGCGGACGATGCCGGGGGATGCAGGGGTGGCGCCGTCGCGGGCGCGGGTTACGTCGGTGGCTGCCATTGAGCAGTCTCCTTCAGCGTGTAGAGGGTCGGACGGAGGCGACTCGCCGGCCCATGCGGACCGCAAGCGTCCATCCGTTGCACTTCGCGGGGCGAGCAGTACCCGTTTGGAGTGGCTGCTCTGCCCTACTAAGAGAGTCTCCATTCGAAAGGAGTACGAAACACCGTCGCCCGGCAGGTCGTACGGTCCGCGAACGTCTACGGGCGCGGCGCCGCCGAGTCCGCGTGGTGCGAGATCCTCTCCGGCCGCCCGCGCGACTCCCACGTGCTGGCCACGAAGGTGTGGGGACAGATGTCGGACGACCCGGACGACCGCGGCCTGTCGGCGGGCCAGATCGCGAAGCAGATCGACGCGTCGCTCGAGCGCCGCGCCGATCAAGGAGCCCACGCTGGCGCCGCAGGCAGAGGCGGGCATCACCCCACCGCTGACGGGCCGGTCTACGGGGTGAAGGTGGCGGTCACCTGTCGAGCGGCGCTCATGGTGACCGTGCAGCTGTTGCCCGAGCAGCCGGGCTCGCTCCAGCTCACGCTCTGAAGCGTGGACGGGCTAGCCGTGAGCGTCACGGCGGTCCCGGCGGCGTACTGCGCCTGGCAGCCGCTTCCGGTGCAGTCGATTCCCGCCGGGCTGCTCGTGACGTGGCCGCCGAACACCCCGCCGCTGACATTCACCGTGAGCGTGAATTGCGCGGGCGGCGTGGTCCCGCCCCCGCCCGCCGGCGGGGGCGTGCCGGGGTTGCTGCTGGGCGGCGGCGCCGACGGCGGCGTGCCGGGGCCGGGCGGCGGCACGCCGGGCGTCGCGGGGCTCGAGCCCGGCACCGACTGCGAGCCGCGGCTGAAGATCGTCGAGCCGTCGGCGTCGGTCCAGGCGATCCGCCAGGCGCCCTTCTTCCGCGCGCGGCGATGGACGAGCACGTAGCCGGCGCGGTTGGTGCGCTTGCGCATGACGGTCCGGTAGGTCTTCTTGCCCCTGGCGCGGAACTGGATCAGCACCGTGTGCGAGCCTCCCGGTCGCGCCTGCCCGAAGATCTCCACGCGGTGGTGGCGCTTCTTCACCACGAAGATCGGCGTGCGGTAGGCGCCGAAGCTCGGCTTCGCCCGGCCGTCGCCGAACATCAGGCCGGTCTGGAAGGTGTGGGTGCCGAGGTTGATGTCGTCGCCGAGCTGGAACTGCGAGACGCTCTTGATCCACGGCCGCTTGTAGGCGAGGTAGTCGACCTCGTTGATGTACTGCGCCTGGCGGCTCAGCGAGACGCCGAACTTGCGGTCCGGCGGCCGCGTGGTCACGCCGAACTCCGTCAGGTAGACGCCGAGCCGGCGCGGCGCCACGCGCGAGTGGCGCGCCGCGCGCAGGATCGGGACGAAGCGGCCGATCACGCCCATCGTGAGCGAGCCGGACTTCTGGTGCGTGCCGGTCGGGACGCCCGCCCCGCGCGCATACGGATGGTGCGAGAGGCCGCGTGCCTGGATCCGCTTCGCGTGCCTACAGCCGAGTCGCTTCGCCGTGCGGCCGTGCAGGCGGTGGCCGCGACCGTTCACGCAGAACAGGCCCAGCAGGAAGTCGCGTGGCGAGGTGTTGCGCGAGTTGCCGCCGATCGGCGCGGTCTCGCCCACGAGGATGAGGTCGTGGCGGTGGCGCGTGGCTCGCAGCGCAGCGGTTCCCGCGTAGACGAGCCCGCGGTAGAGGCGCGCGCCCTGCGGCCGGTGATGAACCGTCTGCGGGTAGAGCCAGGCGCTCAGGTTGGGCTCGTTCCAGATCCCCCACTGGCGCACCGCCGGGAGCCGGGTCTGGTCCTGATCCTCGTCCACGTAGGAGCCGGAGTAGCGCTTGCCGAGCGCCTTGACGAACTGCCCGTACGCCTTCGCGCTCGGCCGGCACGCCTTGAACTTGTTGTGCTTGCAGCCTGACGCGAAGTCCGGCACCGGTCCGGCCGGCGACATCATCACGCGCATTCCGCGGGCGGTCGCGCCGCGCACCAGCGAGTCATAGGCGTCCCAGGCGCCGACGGGGTAATCGGCGGGGTTGGTGGGGTCGGCCGGCCTGCCCGCGCTCGCGATCCGGCTCCAGTTCACCACCGTGTGGATCGTGTCCACGCCCAGGAAGCGGACCGTGTTGAGCGCCTGCGCCTGCTCGATCGGGTTGTTGCTCGTGAGCAGCCGGTCGTCCTGGAAGAACGAGCGCTGGGTGGAGCTCGCGTGGGCCGCGGGGGCGCAGGCGAGCGCGCCGAAAGCCGCGATCAGGACGACGAGACGGCGAGGCGCATCCACGCTCGGACACGTTAGCCCTGAAGTACGAGCGGCGCGCCGCCCAGTACATTTCCCGGCCGCATGTTCTCGAAGGTCCTGGTAGCCAACCGCGGTGAGATCGCCGTCCGCGTGATGCGGACGCTCGAGGAGATGGGGATCGCGACGGTCGCCGTCTACTCCGAGGCGGATCGCGACGCCCCCCACGTCAAGCGGGCCGACGAGGCGTACCTGCTCGGTCCGGGGCCGGCGAACGAGAGCTACCTCGTCGTCGACAAGATCATCGAGGCCGCCAGGAAGTCCGGCGCGGAGGCGATCCACCCGGGCTACGGCTTCCTCGCGGAGAACGCCGCCTTCGTGCGCGCCTGCGACGAGGCCGGGATCACGTTCATCGGCCCCCCGGCCGACGCGATCGACGCGATGGGCTCGAAGACGCGCGCCCGCGAGATCATGCAGGAGGCGGGCGTCCCGATCGTGCCGGGCACCACCGACCCGGTCGAGTCGGTCGAGGACGCGAAGAAGATCATCGACGAGTCGGTCGGCTACCCGGTCGCGATCAAGGCAGCCGGCGGCGGCGGCGGCAAGGGCTTCCGCGTCGCGCTCGACGAGTCGAAATTGAAAGATGCGTTCGAGGGAGCGGCGCGCGAGGGCGAGAAGTTCTTCAGCGACGCGACCGTCTACATCGAGCGCTACCTGCCCGACCCTCGCCACGTCGAGGTCCAGATCCTGGCCGACGACCACGACAACGTCATCCACCTCGGCGAGCGCGACTGCTCCGTCCAGCGCCGCCACCAGAAGCTGATCGAGGAGTCGCCCGGCCCCCTGGTCGACGAGGAGCTGCGCCAGAAGATCGGCAAGATCGGCACCGAGGCCGCCAAGGCCGTCGGCTACCGGAGCGCCGGGACGATCGAGGGCCTCCTCCAGGACGGCGAGTACTTCTTCCTCGAGATGAACACGCGCGTGCAGGT
>JAICRZ010000162.1 GCA_025937135.1 Thermoleophilaceae bacterium | reverse complement strand
CGGGCCCGTCTCCGCGGCCAGGTCGGGCGGTTGCTGACTGATGCACTGCACGTCCGCGCGGAACGGCGGCAGCTTCGCCGTGTAGCGCGGGCGCGAGCCCAGCAGCGGCGCCGACGTCAGCCCCACGAGCGGCTCGCCCAGGCCCGGCACCTTGCCGGTGGTCACGACCTGGTCGCCGAAGCCCGCGTGGTAGCGCACGGCCGGGCCGTCACCGGTGACGTTCTGCGACGCGGACGACAGGCCGACGACGGCGTCGAAGATCTCGCGGTAGATCGGCCGCCCGGTCGTGTGCGGCGGGTCGACGACGGAGCTCTTCAGCGTCGGGATCGCGTTGCGGCGCAGGCACTCGGTGATGGGCTGCAACTTCCCGAGGGACGTCCGCAGGCGCGGCGCCAGCGTGCTGAGCGTGCTCACCGCCGGGTCGAGGTCGCGCAGCAGCGCCGGCAGCTCCGGCGCGGACACCAGCCCGCGCGCCTGCACGAGCAGCGGGTCGGCCAGGGCCAGGGTGGCGGGCGCCGCGCGCAGCGCCGGGCGCGCCTCGATCGAGAAGGCGCGCAGGGTCGGGAAGAGGCGGTCGAGCGTGGCGAACGTGGCGGGCGCGTGGCCCGCGATGTCATCGAGCTTCACAAGCGACTGCCCGAGCGCCGCGCGCCGCTGCGCGAGCGTGGTCAGCGTGGTGTCGAGCGCGCTGACCAGTCGCGGGAGTTGCGGGCTGCGGCTGTCCAGCGCGCGCGCGGTCCGCTCGCCGTCGCGCACGAAGCCCGCCAGGTCGCCGGGGCGCTCGCCGTGCAGCGCCTGCGTGGCCACCGCGGTGCGCAGCAGCGCGGGCTCCAGCAGCGGGACGAGCCGGTGGAAGTGCTCGGCGCCGCCTTCGTCCACCGACTTCGACAGCGCGTGGAGGAAGCGCTGGAGGTCGGTGCGCGTGCTCGCGCCGAGCGCCGTGAGCACCTGGTCGAGCTGCACGGGCGTGGCAGTCTGAGGCAGCGGGATCGTGCCGCCGTCGGGGAGATTCGGCGAGCTCGGCGGTCCCGGCTGGAGGTCGATGAAGAAGTTGCCCTCGAGGAACAGCCGCGGGCGGATCTTCAGGGTCGCGTCGCGGTGGATCGGCAGTCCCGAGTCGGCGAGGTCGAAGGTGACGATCGCGGTGGAGCCGGGGCCGCGCTCGATCTTCTTGACCTGGCCGACGGTCACGCCCGCGATCCGCACCGGCGTGCGCGCCTGGAGCTCGTTCGCCGACCGCACCACGGCCTTGAAGAGGTGCTCGCTCTTCCACGGCACGCTGCCTCCGAACGCGAAGTACGAGGCCAGCGCGATCAGCGCGATCATCAGGACGCCGGCGGCGAACGGCGTGAGCCGGCGGCTGCGCGTGCGGCGCTTCACGGCGTCGGCTCCGTGCTCGCGCCCTGGTTGCCGGGCACGTGGCCGAGCCGCTGCCCGGGCAGGTACGGCTCCTTGCCGGGCTCGCACTCGTGCTCCTGGCCCGGCGCGGCGGTGTTGCCGTACGGATCGTGGTGCAGATTGGGCGCCGGCTGCGCGTTCGCCTTCGCCTCGTCGGCGCCCGCGATCACGAGCGTCCGGAACCACGTGCCCGACGCGTCGCCCTCCGAGATGCTCGACGTGGTGTTGCGCGTCCAGAGGCCGAGGTAGTTGCAGACCGTCTGCATCGGCGCCACGAAGCGGAGCAGTGGCAGCGCCGTGTTCACGGTGGGCAGCAGGCGGTCGAGCGCGCCTCGCGTGAACGGATCCGAGGCGAGCCGGTCGAGCGCCGCGAGCGAGGCGCGCAGCCGGTCCGACAGCGCCACCGCGCGCCGCACGACGGGGATTCCGGTGACGATCGCCGAGTGCAGCTCGGCCGCCGCCTGCGGCAGGGCGCGTGTGCCGGGGCGGATGTCGTGCACGAGCGCGCGGGCATCGTGCAGCACCGGCTGCGCCACGGCGAGCGCGCGCGTAGCGGAGTCGAGCGTGGGAGGCGTGCCCTCGAGCACGCGCTGGATGTCCGGGGCGACCGACGCCAGCGCGCCGGCGGTGGTGCTCGACGCGCGCACGAGCGATCCGAGCTGCGGCGCGACGGGCGCCAGCTCGCCCGCCGCGCGCGCCGCGCCGTGCACGAGGCCGGTGAGGTCGGTGCGCGGGTCCGCCAGGTTCGCCGCCACGCGCTCGCCGTGGGTCTCGAGCCGCGGAAACGCCGCGATCGCCGCGTTCAGGTCCTCGCCACGTCCGGCAAGGCCGTCACCGAGCCCGGCGACCGCGAGCTGGAGCGAGCGGCGCGTGGGCTGGTCGAGCCCCGACAGCACCTGGTCGAGATCCACGACCGGGCCCGCCGCGCTCAGCGGAAGCGACTGTCCCGCCGCCAGCGGCCTGCCCCTTCGGTTCGGGATCACCTCGACGTACTTCAGCCCGAGCGGCGAGCGCGGCCTGATCGTGAGCTGCGCCCCCGAGTAGAGCGGCTCGGACGTCTTGTCGAGCTTGAGCGCGAGCTTCGCGATCGTCCCGGTCCTCGTCGGGACGGCGTCGATCGACTTCACCACGCCCACGCGCTTGCCGCCGATCCGCACCTCGTTGCCCTCGACCAGACCCGCCGCGTCCGGGACGAGCGCGTTCACGTCGTAGGTGGGCACGAACGGCAGCCCCTCGTTCGCGTTGTAGGAGAGGAACACGGCGACCACCGTCACGAGCACCGTTACCGCTCCGATCAGGATCGGGCTCCCGGCGAGTGAGCTGTTGGGCTTGTCCCTCACTTGCCGAGCAGGTAGTCGAGGACATGCCGATCCCGCTGCCGGCCCGCGGCCCGCGGCCCACGGCCCGCGGACCCGAAGTGCGCATCGCACCCGGCCACCGGCTGCGTCGCGTACTGCTGGCAGGTCCCGGCGATCTGGTACGAGGGCAGGATGTGCGAGAAGCGGTCGAAGCGCGCGACCGCCGCGGTGCCGTAGTACAGGAAGCTCAGCAGCCCCTCCGGCACGCCGCGCGCCTTCAGCGAGTCGTTCAGGTCGCGTGCGATCTGCGCCGTCTCCGGCAGCCGCCGCGCGATCGGCAGCAGCTTGGCCGCCACGGGCGCCGTGGAGCGAATCGCGCTGCGCCCGGTTCGCGCCAGCTCGCCCAGCTTCACGAGCGTCGGCCGCGCGGCGTCGCTCAGCGGGCCGAAGTCGCCGAGCAGGTCGGCGAGCGGGCGCGCGGCGGCGTGCAGGTCGTTCGCCACCGGCCGCGCCTCGCCGGCGAATGCGTTCAGCTCGTTCGCGGTTGGCTCGAGGCGGGCGAGCATCGGCGGCAGCCGGTCGATCGCGAGGCCGAGGTCGCCGCGCCTGCTCGCCACGGCCTGCGCGGCGCGGTCCGCGCGGCCGATGAAGTCGCGCACGTCGCCGCGGTGCGCGGCCAGCTCCGCGAGCACGGTGTCGGACGCGTCGATCAGGTGCCCGAGCGTCTGGCGGTCGCGGTTCAGGATCGTGAGCACGTCGTCGGCGCGCTGGATCGCCGGGTTGGCGCGGCGGATTGCGGCGTTGAGGTCGGCGGGGCGCCCGGCCAGCCCGACGCCCAGCTCGTTCACGAACAGTGTCAGACGCTCGCGGTAGGGCAGCCGCAGCGCCGCGAGCACGAGGTCGAGGTCGACCGGCGAGTGGTTGCGCCCGAGCGGAACCGTCGGCGTGGAGTCGCCGCGCGCGACGAGTGGGGGCTGGCTCGGTGTGCCGGGATCGCAGTCCACGAACTTCTCGCCGATCAGGCTCTCCGGGCGGATCGAGCACGTCGCGTTCGCGCGGAACGGGCCGAACTCGCGCCGCACCGCCATCTCGATTCGCGCGCGGTGGTCGGGCGTCAGCCGCACCGCCTTGACCGATCCCTCGACGGCGCCGGCGATCTTCACGTCCTGCCCCGATACGAGGAAGTCGGCGTTGTCGAAGATCGCGTCCACGCGGTACGGCTGCGGACCCGCGCCCTTCGCTCCCATCCACACGAACGCCGCCGCCAGTGCGAGCAGAGCGCACGCGACTCCGGTCAGGCGCGCGATCACGGCAGCACGTCCTGCGGGTCGCAGCCCGGGACCACGATCGGATTCGAGTGATCGGGCGCGGCCTGCGCCGCCGAGCCGGGGCAGCGGGCCGTGACCCCGCTCTGGTAGCCGGTCAGCCCGGGCGTCGACGCCGGCACGGGCAAAAGCGACGCGATGCTCTCGAGCGAGTAGGCGCTCGACTGGAACGAGATGCGCGTGTACTGGCCGTTGGCGTCGTAGTAGCCGCCCGTCGTTCCGCCGAAGCCGTTGAACAGACCCGCCACGGCGTCGGGCGCGTACGGCCGCGCCTCGGTCACGATCGGAAGCAGGTCGCTCACGGTGGCCGTGGTGGAGTCGAGCGCGGGCACCGCATTGCGCTCGAGCGAGGGCAGGCGTTGCAGGAGGCCGACGAGGTCGCCGCTGCCACGCCGGTCGATCGTGTTCCGCAGGCTGCGCACGACGGGCCGCGCGTCGCGCAGCGTCGGCTGCGCGAGCGCGAGCGTCTTCGACAGCGGGCGCGCGACCGGCCGCGCCACGCGCAGCGTCGGGTCCACGTCACCGAGCGCCGCGCGCAGGTTCACGAGCGTCGTGTTCGTCTGGCGCAGGGTGTCCGGCAGCCGGCTGAGCAGGGAGTCGACCGCTGCGTCGTGCGACGCGACCTCGTCGAGTGTCGTGCGGCCGGACGACACGAGCTGCTCGAGCTGCGGCCGCCGCGACGCGACCGCGGACACCACGTCGGCCGACTCCACGAGGAAGCGCCCGAAACGCCCCTGGTCGTGCAGCAGCTCGCGCTCGAGCGCGTCCATCTGCGACAGCGCAGGGTCGAGCGCCGTGAGCGCGCGTCCGAGCTGGCGGCCGCGCCCGCTCAGTGCGCTCGCCCCGTTGCGGATCAGCAGCTTCAGGTCGCGCAGGGTCTGCGGGTCGAGGGTGTTGAGGACCTCGTCGAGGTCGACCTCGGACTGGGTGTCGTGCGTGGGGATCGTCGCGCCACTCGCGAGCTTCGGCGCGTTGACCGGGCCTGGTGTGAGCGCCACGTAGCGATTCGCCACCCCGGCGAGCGACGTGGACCGCACCTCGGCGCGGGTGCCCTCGTGGAGCGGCCGGACGCTGTCGTCGTCGATCGAGATCTCGATGCGCGCGCGTGCATCCTGGCTGAGCTCGAGCTTCGACACCGAGCCGACCGGCACGCCGCCCACCTTCACCTGGTTGCCCTTGACGAGCTGGCTCGCGTTCTCGAGCGACAGCACGACGCGATACGACCCGCCGGAGCGGGCGAACAGCAGGTATCCGACAGCGGCGATCGCCAGCACGATCAGGCCGATGGTCATCAGCCGTGCAGCGACCTGCGCCCCACGTCGCGTGGGCACTCGGCGCACCTCCTCCCTTTAGGCGCCGGGCGGGTATCGAATCGGACCCGGCGCTCCGCCACAAGCGACAACCGTCAGAGGGGGTTGCATCCAGCCCCTGCCCGGGTAGCATCCGACCGGTGAGCAGCGGGGCCTGGATGTTCGTATGGATGATGCTGGCGCTGAAGGTGCCGATCGCCGCGCTGCTCTATCTCGTCTGGTGGGCGAGCCGCGCGCCGGAGGCGGCCGAGCCTGAGCAGCACGACTGGCAGCCGATCCGCCCGCCGCACTCGCCGCGCCCGAAGCGCCCGAACCCCCCGCGCCGCGGACCGCACTCGGAGCCCGAGCCCGCGCCGCCCGCGCGCACACGCGTGCACGTGAAGCCGCGAGTGCTCACGCACGACCCCTGAGCCGCCGCCCGCGCTCCCTGCGTATCGTTCCGGGTAGAGCGGCACGGAGAGAGGCTTTTCGAGTCAGAGAGGGTGCGCCATGGCGGACGAGCAGGCACAGAGCGAGAACGGCGGCGGAGTAGCCACGGCGAAGGACACGCTGTCGATCACCGACAACCGCACCGGTGAGACGTACGAGGTCGAGATCCAGGAGGGGGAGACCATCAAGGCGATGGACCTCCGCCAGATCAAGGTCAACGAGGACGACTTCGGGATGATGTCCTACGACCCCGCGTTCACGAACACGGCGTCGACCAAGAGCGCGATCACCTTCATCAACGGCGAGGCCGGCGTGCTCGAGCACCGCGGCTACCCGATCGAGCAGCTCTGCGAGCAGTCCACCTACCTCGAGGTCGCCTACCTGCTCGTGAACGGCGAGCTGCCCACCAAGGACGAGCTCGACAAGTGGACGCACGACATCACGATCCACACCTTCGTCCACGAGAACGTCAAGGAGTTCCTCCAGGGCTTCCGGCATGACGCGCACCCGATGGGGATGCTGCAGTCCACGGTCGGCGCGCTCTCGACCTTCTATCCCGACTCCAAGGACATCCAGGACGAGAACGAGCGCTACTGGGCCACGATCCGGCTGATCGCGAAGATGCCGACGCTGGCCGCGTTCGCCTACCGCCACTCGCTCGGGCTGCCCTACAACTATCCGGTCAACGACCTGAGCTATCCGGCGAACTTCCTGTCGATGATGTTCAAGATGACCGAGCTCCGCTACGAGGCCGACCCGCGCCTCGAGCGCGCGCTCGACGTCCTCTGGATCCTGCACGCCGACCACGAGCAGAACTGCTCGACCAACGCGGTGCGCGCGGTCGGCTCGTCGCAGGTGGACCCGTACTCCGCGGCATCGGCGGGGATCGCGGCGCTGTACGGGCCGCTGCACGGCGGCGCCAACGAGGCGGTCCTGCGGATGCTCGACCGGATCGGATCCGAGGACAACATCAAGGACTTCCTCCAGGGCGTGAAGGACGGCAAGGAGAAGCTCATGGGCTTCGGCCACCGCGTCTACAAGAACTACGACCCGCGCGCGCGGATCATCAAGAAGCACGTGGAGGAGGTCTTCGAGGTCACGGGCAAGAACCCGAAGCTCGAGCTTGCGACCGAGCTCGAGAAGCACGCCCTCGACGACGACTACTTCACCGACCGCAAGCTCTACCCGAACGTCGACTTCTACTCCGGGCTCATCTACGAGGCG
>JAICRZ010000151.1 GCA_025937135.1 Thermoleophilaceae bacterium | reverse complement strand
TCGCGGTGGCGCAGCGGCCGCAGGGCTGCGACGCGGCCGGTGAGGCTCGTCATCCGCGCAGGCGCAACCGGTGGATCATCACCGGCCCGTGGCTCGTGGTGCGCAGGTCGAATCGCTCCTCGGCACGCTCGAGGAACGCCTCCGCGGTCACGCGGCCCGGGTCCGCGAGCAGGATCTCGCCGCGCGTGTCGACGAGCCGGGGGAGGAGCTCGCCGAGCATCTCGACGTTGCGGCGCTCGTAGAGCACGTCGGCGGCCAGGACGAGGTCCCACGGAGCGCGCTCGAGCAGCGGCTCGGGACGCGCCCAGTCGCAGACGAGGGTCTCGAGGCGCGCGCCGCTGCGCTCCGCGTTACGGGTGACCATGTGCATCGCGTCCGGCGACCAGTCGGTGGCGAGCACGCGCCCGCCGGCGAGCGCGGCGGCCATGCTCGGCAGCGCGAGCCCGCAGCCCAGCTCGAGCGTGCGCGCGCCGCGCAGCGCCCGGTTCGACACGTCGCGCGCGAGCGTCGCACCGCTCGGCCACAGCTCGGCCCAGTAGGGGAGGAACTCCTCGTGCTCGAATGCCTCCTCGTCGAGCAGCGCCTCGCTGTCGCGCGGCCGGAGGATGCGCAGCTCGCCGCGCGCAAGCGGCACGACCTCCTCCACGAGATCCGCCTGTGCCTCCCCGATGCGCACGATGGCCAGCGTAGACGCGTTGAGAAAGATCAACGCGGTTTGGGCCGTTTGGCCCTTGCCGGTCCGCTCCTGCCCGGCGGAGACTGGCCCTTATGAACTCTCGACGCCGCTCCCCTCTGATCGCGCTCGCGGTGGTAGCCGCGTCGCTGATCGCGCTCGCCTTCACGGGCAGCGCCCTGGCAGCAAGCCAGACCATCGGCCCGTACGAGGTCACCGACGCGGTGACCAACGACGGCACCGACACGACCGCCACCTACACGATCACCGTGCCGGGGGATCCGATCAACGCCCTCCTGGCGGCCAACATCGCGCCGGCAGTTCAGGCGATCAGCCACGTCGACGTCGGCGTCTGCAACGACCTCGCCGACCGCACCTACACGATCCAGCGCGACATCGGCGACGGCAACGGCCTTCAGGACTTCGGCTCGTTCGAGTCGGCGGGCGACCCGTCGCTCAACAACCTGACCACGCCGATCATCAAGTGGGACGGCAGCCAGGACACCGGCACGACCTACATCTACAGCTACAAGGTCCCCGGCGTCTGGGATCCGACCCCGACCACGCTCTACATCAAGTCGGGCAGCTACGGCAACACACGTGACCCGCACGAGCCTTTCACCGGCACCGTGCAGGGAATCGCGTGCGCGAACACGCCGCCGCAGCAGCAGCCGGGCAACCCCGGCGGCACCACTCCGACCGGCACGAGCACGGTGGCTGGCCAGCAGGTCGCAGGCCAGCAGCAGGTGCTCGGCGAGCGCGTCGAGCGCGGCACCGCACACCTGGCCGGCGCTTCGGGCTGCCAGCGCAAGGCGTTCCGGGTGAAGGTCAGCGGCAAGCAGATCCGCAAGGTCGCGTTCACGATCGACGGCAAGCGCGTCAAGAAGGTGAGCGCGTCGGCGAGCGGGAAGGTCTATTCGATCACCATCAACCCGAACAAGTTCAAGCCGGGCTCGCACCTGGTGGCCGCGAAGGTGACCTTCACGGCCGCGTCCAACACGCGCTCGAAGACGATGCGCGTGCGCTTCGCCCGCTGCGTCCGGACGGCGCCGGCCTTCACCGGCTGACCCGTCAGCGCCGCAGGCGCTTCATGTACCGGAGACCCGTCGCCACATAGGCGCGGGTCTCCGCGTATCTGGGGACGCCGCGCTGGCGCTGGACCGCGCCGGCGCCCGCGTTGTACGCCGCCAGGAGCAGACCGGGGTGGTTGCGACCGAACTGCGCCTGAAGGTCACGAACGATCGCGGCGGCGCCGAACACGGCGTCGCGCGGGTCGTACACCGAGGCGATCCCGTCGCCGTCGCCGTCCACGGCGTAGTGCTTCCACACGTTCCCGCAGCTGGCCACGACGCAGATCTGCATCGGCCCCGCGCAGCAGTCGGCGAAGTTCAGTCCGGAGCTGACCCCCGCTGCGGTCGAGCGGCCGTGGTCGGACTCGACCTTCCCGATCGCCGCCAGCACGCGCCAGTCGACCGCGAACGCGCGCGCGGCGGCGCGGTAGATGCGCAGGTATCCGCGCGGGACGTCGCTCGAGCCGCTGCCCGGCTGAACCTGTCCGATCGCGGCGGGCGACGGCGTGCCGGCGATCACGCCGCCGGTCGGGCCGCTGTAGCCGCTCGGCGGGCGGACGCCGCCGCTGAGCGTGCTGGTGGCGAGCGCGGGCGCAGCCAGGAGCAGCGCAGCCGCGGCTGCGAGGAGGGTGATGCGGAGGGCCATCGATCACTGTGATCGACGGTCGGGGCGAAACCTTCAGGCTCAGGCGGCAGCGCGCTGCTGCTGCGCCTTCGAGCGCCGCTTCGCCTCGATCTGCGCGTCGTCGGCTGCCTCGAGCACGCCGAGGGCGTCGCGCGAGTCGTCCGGGAAGATCGCCACGCCGACGCTGCCGCTGACCTGGTCGAGGCCGGTCGCCGAGCGCGCGATGGCCGTCTCGATCTTGCGCGCGAGGTGCGTGGCGCCGCCGCGGCCGGTCTCGGGCGCGAGCACGCAGAACTCGTCGCCGCCGAGGCGCGCGACGGTGTCCTGCTCGCGGACGGCCTCGCTCAGGGCGTCGGCCACGTCCCGCAGGAGGTCGTCACCGGCGGCGTGTCCGAAGCGGTCGTTCACGCGCTTGAAGCCGTCGAGATCGATCGCGACGACCGCGAAGCGGCGGCGCTCGCGCGAGTGGCGCGCGATCTCGTAGCCGAGCCGCTCGTCGAGCCCGCGGCGGTTGCAGAGCCCGGTGAGCGGGTCGCGCAGCGCCGAGCGCCGCATCGAGTCGCGCTCGGACTCGAGCCGCTCGCGCATGGCGTGCAGGACGGCGGCGCCGGAGCCGGCCACCGCGAGACCGAGGAGGGGGGAGGGGGCGCCGCCGGCGCGCGGCGCCCAGGCCGCCGCCACGGCCACCAGCGTGCCCGCGGCCGATCCGGCGCCGGAGCCGGCCGCTGCGGCCAGAAGCAGCGCGCCGGGAACGCAGGCCCAGAAGCCGCTCGGCGCAGCGACTGAAGAGATGAGCGCGACGGCCGCGGCAACCGCCACAGCGCGCAGCACGGCCGCGCTCGGCGGCCGGCGGGGAGGCGATTGCTGGGCGGGAGGGCGGCGCCGCGAACCGTCGCGCATGCCTGCCTAGTCTCATGGCGCAATCGGATGGATCCGGTAAGGCATCGCCCGACCCCTCAAGCCGCGCGCTGGAATGTCGAGAGAAAACGTGTGCGGGAACTCCTCTCGAAGCTCGTCGCCGGTGGCCTCTCGGCTGCGGTCATCCTCCTCTGGTGGCCGCGCTTCTTCCCCGTCGACAACGCCACGACCTGGCTCGTCCGGGGCGTCCTCTGGACGCTCAGCTTCGAGCTGCTGCTGCACGCGCTGGTCCCGGTCGAGCGCGCGCTCTGGGACACCCGCGCCGGCGAGAAGGTCCGCGCCGGCGCCTCGAAGGCGCGCACCCGCAGCATGCGCGGCCGAGCCGCGATCGCCTGCAGTGCCCTCGCGGTCCCGGCCGCGCTGCTCACCTTCGCCCCGGCGCCGCCCGCGAAGCACGTCGCCACCGCGCCGGTGCGTCACGTGACGGAGGTCAGGCGGATCGTGAAGGTGGAGCGCAAGCAGGTGCGCGTCGCGCAGGTCGTGCCGACGCCGGCCGCGCCCGCCCCGGCCGTCCCGGCACCCGCGCCTGTCACCGCGACTCAGCGGCCGCGCGTCGTGAAGCGACAGGCGACCACGCCGAACGCGCCGCGCAATTCCACGCGCTCGGGCGCCGACTCGACGCAGCCGAGCGCCGATGGCTCGAAGCAGCCCGATCAGCAGCAGCCGGTCAGCGCGCCGCGTGTGGTGCGCCGCTCCGGATCCGCCTGACGATCGCCGCCGCCAGACGTTCCGCGGCGCCGGGCGCGAACTCGAAGTAGAAGCTCGGCTCGATCAGCTCGATCTCCATGATCAGCGGGCGGTCGCCGTCGGCGCCGCGCACCTGGTCCACGCGCGTGTACAGCGCTGCCACGCCGCCGAAGCGGTCGCGCAGGTGGGCGATCACCGCCGCGCCCAGCTCCAGCTCGTCGTCGGCCGCGGGCGCGGCGCGCACGAGGTCCGGGTCGAACATCGTCTTCGCGGCGGTCAGCCCCGGCATCGCCTCCAGCAGTGGCGCGACACCGTCGCTCGGGAGCACGGCGCCCTTGCGCAGAGTGTGCGACAGCTCGCCGTCGAAGTAGACGAGCGCCGCCTCGCCCGCGGTCTCCACGCTGGGCTGGTACGGCTGGACCATCGCGGTGCGCCCGCTCGCGCCGATCGCCCGGATCAGGTCGAGCGCGTCCGCGTGCGACGCCGGCGCGAAGCGGCCGCTGTCGCGCCCGCCCGCCGAGACCGCCGGCTTGACCACGACGTCGCCGGCGAGCTCGGGCGGTGGCCCGCCCGGCTCGACGTAGGTCGTCGGGATCACCGGGAGCCCCGCTGCGGCAAGGTCCCCGAGATAGCGCTTGTCGGAGTTCCACTCGACGATTTCCGGCGGGTTGTGCAGGTGGTGCCCGACGCTCCGCGCCCAGGCGACGAACTCGTCCCGCCGCTGCGAGTAGTCGAAGACCGAGCGGATCTGGACGAGGTCGAACTCGTCCCAGTCGACGGCCGGGTCGTCCCAGACCGCGTACCGGACGCGCGCGCCCGCGTCCTCGAGCGCGTCCACGAGCGGGCGGTCCCAGTCGGCCCCTTCGGGCAGCCGCGACAGGGTGGCGAGCGCGACGTCCATGCACGGATCGTTGCAGCACGTCCGGCGAGAGGTCATGCCGGTGCGGCCGTGTGCCAGCATGCCGCCGCCGCAAATCCTCCCGCTGCAACAGATGTTTCAGGCGCTCCGTGGCGGCATCCGGAGTGTCGATTCCCATGACCATGTGGTCCAAGTTGACAACGGCCGTCGCCGCGGCCGCCACGGCGCTGCTCGTCCTCGCCCCGATCGCGAGCGCGCGCAGCAACGCCAACGTGGCGGCGCTCCAGGTCGCCCTGAAGGCGCTGCACCACTACAGCGGCGCGGTCGACGGCGTGCGCGGCCCCGGCACGAAGGCGGCAACTCGCAGCTTCCAGCGCAGCCGCCACCTTCCCGCCGACGGCATCGCGGGACCGCGCACGCGGCGCGCCCTCGGCCGTCGCGGGACACCCACGCTCGGTTCGCGCGTCATGACCGTTGGCGACCGCGGCTGGGACGTCGCGGCGGTCCAGTTCATGCTGCGCCGCCGCGGCTACTCGCCGGGGACGGTCGACGGCGGCTACGGTCCCGGCACCGCCGCCGCGGTGCGCCGCTTCCAGGCCGCGGCCGGGATCGGCGTGGACGGCAGCGTCGGTCACGGAACACTGCGGGCGCTGCGCGGCCACGCGCGCGGTGTCTCGTCCAGCACGCCCACCGGGCCGGTGCGCCTGCTGCGCCCGGTCGCGGGTGCGATCGGCGACGGCTTCGGCTATCCGGGCGGCCGCCGCCACGACGGCGTCGACTTCCCCGAGCCCGCGGGCACGCCCGTCGGGGCGGCGGGCCGCGGCACGGTCGCGTTCGCCGGCTGGAATTCGGGCGGCTACGGCAACCTGATCGTGATCCAGCACAGGCTCGGCTACCAGACCTGGTACGCGCATCTGTCGGCGTTCGCCGTCAGTCAGGGCGCATCCGTGGCGGGCGGCGTGATGATCGGGCGCGTGGGCACGACCGGCCGCTCGACCGGGCCGCACCTGCACTTCGAGCTGCGCCACAACGGCGTGCCGATCAACCCCGTGCCGTACCTCCTGCCGTCGACCTCGCTGGGCAAGCGCCTGTTCCGCGCAGCGTCCACCGGGAGCTGTGAGAAAAGCGGCGGCGCGGCGCCGCCACTGCGGCAGAACCCGCGGACCGCCGTGCTCGTCGGCTGCTGAGGCACACTTCCGGCGTGTCCGGAGCCCGCCAGAACCGCCGTCTGCGCCGGCGCGCCATCCAGCTGCTCGAGGACGAGCTCGACCGGATCCGCGCGATCGGCCCGGGTGCGGTGCGCGAGATGGCCGCCCACTCACCGCTCGACGCCGCCCGCGACGAGCTCACGGTCACGGCGAAGGTCGACGAGGAGGACGACCGCCTGCTCGTGCTCGTCGAGGTGTGGAGCGGGCGGCGCATATTCGCCACCGGCGGCTTCGCGATGCTGCCCGACGGCAGCACCCATACGCCCGACTAGGTCCGCTTCAGGCGTCGCTTGAGCCGCGTGCCCGCATTGAACGCCGCGAGCATCCCGCGGTCCATCGCCGAGTCGCGGGGCGGCAGCATCCCGACCTGCCGGGCGAACTCCGCGCCGTCGTAGTAGACGGTGTTCACGTCGACCTTGCCGTCGGCGTCGAAGCGGAACACGTCGACCGCGCGCAGGTCGATCCGCTTGCCGGTGGCCTCGATGCCCATGAACGGCGCGCCCGTGAACGTGCCGGTGCCGTGCCACTGCACCGTGACCTGGCGATCACCGTCGTCGAACGCGTTTTCGATCTCGACGCTCCAGTCCGGCACCGCGGCGAACAGCTCGCGGAAGAAGCCGGCGAGCGCCTGGGCGCCGCGGACGGTCTGCCCCGCGGCCAGGAAGTGGTCGACCGAGTCGTCGGTCCAGAGGCGGTAGGGGTCGGAGAGGTCGCGCTCGTCGAAGAGGAGGCGGAACGTCTCGCGCGCGAGCTCCGACGGGGTCTGTGTCTTCGTGTCTGTGGTCATGACCCGAAGCTACCTCACGTCCGCCGCCGCGTGAAGATCGCATAGCTGCCGATCGCCGTGGCCAGCAGCCGGCCGTCCTCGTGGCGCACCTCGCTGCGCAGCACGGCGCTCGTGCGGTTGCGCCGGTCGACCTGCGTATCGCAGACCACGTCACCCTCGATCGCCGTCTGCACGTAGTTGATCGCGATGTTCACGGTCGCGATCGACTCCTCGTCGCTCGTCTGCGCCCAGAGAGCCGACCCCATCGTGTAGTCCACGAGCGCGTAGGTGGCGACGCCCGACAGCAGGCCGCCGGCGTTGATCAGGTCGGGCCTGATCGTGAAGCGCGAGGTGCAGGGGTCCTCCCAGCGGATGCCGAAGAAGCGCGAGACGTCGTCGATCCCTTCGCGAGCCACCGGCGGGACGGTATCCGTCCTGACAAATTGAGAGTCTGCTTAGAGATGCCGGGCAAAGTGGGCGTTGTGCCCTACGAGATCTCACTCGACCGCGACATGGAGAACGGCCTCGACCGCTACACGATCGTGGTCGGCCCCGGCTTCACGAGCGCCGACTCACGCGAGCTCGCCGACTGGCTGCTCGCCGCCGCGCAGAACCCGACGGCCGGCTTCGCGATCGACTTCTCGAACGGGCACGAGCCGGACCGTGAGCTGAGCACGGCCCTTGCCGTGGTCGGCGCGGAGTACCTCGCGGGCCTCGGCTACTAGCTGCTTCCGGAATCGCCCGAGTCGGCGGGCTTCGTCGGCCGGCGCCGGTTGTAGTCGCGCGTGGCGAGGCCGACCCACAGGCCCAGGAAGCCGAGCACCAGCACGATCGCGCCGAGCTTGGGCGAGAGCAGGATCGAGACGATCAGC
>JAICRZ010000073.1 GCA_025937135.1 Thermoleophilaceae bacterium | reverse complement strand
TTGCCGCCGACGGCGACCCAGACCGGCAGCGGATCCTGTACGGGACGTGGGTGTACCTGCGCGCCGTTCACGGGCTCTCCCGCGCGGATGCTCAGGAGCCTCTGGAGCTTGTCGGAGAACAGCTCGTCGTAGTCGTCGAGGTCGTAGCCGAAGAGCGGGAACGACTCGATGAACGACCCGCGGCCGACCATGATCTCGGCGCGGCCCTTCGATACGAGGTCGAGCTCGGCGAACTGCTGGAAGACGCGGACGGGATCGTCGCTGCTGAGGACGGTGACGGCGCTCGTCAGGCGGATGCGGCTGGTCCGCGCCGCGCCGGCGGCGAGTGGGATCGCGGGGGCGGAGACGACGTAATCGGGGCGGTGATGCTCACCCACGCCGAACACGTCGAGGCCGGCCTGGTCGGCCAGCTCGATCTCCTCGACCAGGTCGACCATGCGCTGCTGCGCGCCGTGCACGGGATCGAGGTCCGCGAAGGTGTAGACGCCGAGTTGCATGGCGGGGAGTGTAGCGGGTGGTTGCGTACGCAACTACTCTGGCGCGTTCAGCTCAGGCGCTGCGCCATGGGCTCGGGCGCGGCTGGATTTTCGAGTAAGGGGTGCAGGACGGGAGGCGAACGTCCATTTATGGCTCCTATACGGGCCAATAACGGACGTTCGCGGCAACCACCCTCCCTACCCAGCAATCCGGCCAGGCATGACCCGCCGCGCAACGCCCGACCGGAGCGCCGCTACTTTTCAAAGCCCCGTGACCGTCAATGACCTACTAGCCCGCGCTCGCACCGCCCTCGACCGCGTCGACGCCGAGCGCGCCGCGCGCGAGGTCGACGAAGGCGCGCTGCTGATCGACATCCGGTCCGAGACGCAGCGGGCCAGCGACGGCGTCGTTCCCGGCGCCCTGTACTTCCCGCGCAACGTGCTCGAGTGGCGCTGTGATCCCGGCTGTGAGGGGTACGACCCACGCGTCGGCGGCCCGGAGCGGCGCGTGATCGTCATGTGCGACGCCGGCTACGCGTCGAGCCTCGCTGCCGCCAGCCTTCAGGAGCTCGGCTTCGAGCGCGCTACCGACCTCGATGGTGGTTTCCAGGCTTGGCGGGCGGCGGGGTTGCCGGTGGAGCCGGAGTAGCGGCCGGGGCAGTCGCGGGCGCCGGCGGTGGTGGCGGCGGGTGCAGCAGTGCGTTCGCCTGGAAGAAGACCGTCTGCGCCGCGCGTGACTGCGGGTCGAGGTAGAGGGCGCCCATGATGATCGCGAGCGCGTCGGCCGGCTTGTTCAGCGTGTTCAGGTCGTACTGCGCGAGCTGGAGCCAGACCTGCGGGTCGCCCGGGAACGACTTGACCGCGTCCTCCAGCGTGCGGCGCGCGCGGTCCGGCTGACCGGCGCCGTCCTCGATCGACGACTTCACGACGGCCGGGCGCGGCGTGAGCGGGTTGAGGTCCTGCGCGTGGTCGACCGCGGCGAGCGCCTGTGCGGTCCTGCCCTCGGCGGCGAGGTCGAGCGCGTGGTCGGTCTGCTGGTCGGAGCGCAGCGGCTGCCAGATCGCCCACGCGCACAGGACCGCCGCGGCCACGGTCAGCAGCGCGAGCGCCGGTCGCACGGCGCGCGGCAGCCGCCGTGACCGCGGGGGCGGCGGTGGCGGCGGCGGGATGATCGCCGTCGGCGCCTCGTCGGACGAGCCGTTCGTCGCGGCCGGCGGTGGGGGCGGTGGTGGAGGAGGCGGCGGCGGCCCACCGAGCGTGGCCAGCACGGGCGCAGGCATCGGCGCGGCCACCGCCACGGCCACCGGCGCGCGCCGCTCGTCGGGCACCGCGGCGGGCCCACGACCCGCCACCAGGCCGGCCGCCAC
This sequence comes from Thermoleophilaceae bacterium, assembly GCA_025937135.1. Taxonomy (GTDB): domain Bacteria; phylum Actinomycetota; class Thermoleophilia; order Solirubrobacterales; family Thermoleophilaceae; genus JAICJV01. The sequence continues at coordinate 11,214 of JAICRZ010000073.1, read as the reverse complement.
GAGCGCCATCACCGTCGGCCCGGGCACGAACCAGATCCAGTCGACCGCCGAGTGCAGCCCGTAAACCACCGTGCTCAGCGCAAGCGCGATCAGTCCCACGCGTTCGGGCGTCCACAACCCGCGGCGCGTCGCGCGGAACGCCGCCACGAGCCAGCAGATCAGGAGCAGCAGCGAGACCGCAAGCCCCGCCGTCCCGAGGTCGGCGCCCGTCTGTTGCACGTAGCCGTGCGCGTGCTGGGAGACCGACTGGTCGGTCTTGTCGCGGAAGCGCAGCCGCGCGACGCCGAACGTGCCCGCGCCGGTGCCCTTCCAGTAGTGCGACTGGAACACCTTGCGCGCCTGGTGCCAGTAGAGCCCGCGCGACGACGACGCGCTCAGCAGCCGGCCCGGCCCGCCGGAGGTCTTGTGCGACGTGCTGGTGAGCGACTCGTAGCCCGCCTTGATCGTCCCGGTCACACCGCGGTCGGAGTTCACGAGCACCACGAACAGCGCGATCGGCACGGCGCACGCGACGATCCCGGCCACCACGCCCACACGCAGCCGTACCGGCGCGCGCGGCGGCCGGCGCGCGATCCCGAAGCCGATCGCCAGGCCGACGCCCAGCGAGATGATGACCGTGGCGAGCAGGAACAGGCCGAACTGGGTGGCGACCGCCTCGCGAGCCGACAGCGGCAGGCCGTTCTTCGTGAACGCGTCCTTCTGGAGCGCCCACACCACCACGGGCGCGGCAGAGGCGAGCGACATGCCGAGCAGCGTGATGCTCCGCAGCCGCAGCGGCACCCACGCGATCCAGACGAGAGCGCCGATCGCGGCCACGATTATCGCTGCGCGCGAGTAGCTCAGGAAGATCGCCACCCACAGAAGCGACAGCAGCGGGTAGGCGAGCGCGTTCACCGGAGCGTGGCCGGAGCGGCGCGCGCCGAGCCAGAGCGCGGGCGGCAAGGCCAGCGCCGCCGTCGCGCCGAGCGCATTCCAGTAGCTGTACGGCGCGCCGAGGCGGGCGAAGATGTCGTTGGCATCGAGGCTCGGCCACACGCGCGTGGCCAGGCCGTAGACCACGACCGAGCCGGCGGCGATCAGGATCGCGCGCAGCACGATCGTCCAGCCGTCGGGCGACAGGCGTGCGATCGCGGCGCCCGCCGCGAACACGAGCACGTAGCTGATCGTGAGGTTGGCCTCGAGCCAGGAGTCGCCGGGTGCGATCGACCAGGCGATCGAGATCGCCACCAGCGCCGCGAGGCCCACGAACGCCGCCAGTGTGAACGCGCCGTGCAGCCGCCCGCCGCGGGCGCGCAGCAGCGCGATCGCGATCAGCAGGCCACAGGCGAGCACGACCGCGATCTCGGTCCACGTCAGCCGGTCGAGCTGGAAGCCGCCGGCCGCGCCGAACGCGACCGCCGCAAGCGCCGCGCCCAGGAGGGCGCTAGCGGTGGAGGAGGCGTAGCGAGGCACGTCGGATCTCCGGCCAGCGGCCGCGCAGCACCGACGCGCCGCCGAGCACAGCCATCGCGGCGAGGGCGATGAGGGACAGGAGCAGCGGCAGCGGCAGCGAGTTCGCGTCGCCGCTCTTGGCGGCGTTTATCACGCCACCGGTGCTCGGGCTGAGGGTGCTGTCGGCCACCGCGATCTTCGGGCGCGGGCCCGGCTTGGTGGCCCGGTCGAGCGCGTTGAGGTCGTTCTGGCTGCTCGCGACCGCACCGCTCGGCGTGGTGTACGCCGGGTTGCCCGGAGGCGGGGCCGCACCGCCGCCACCGCCGCTGCCGGGCTTCCTGCTCCCCGCGGCCAGGGCGGAGTTGATCAGGTCCTCGCAGTCGGAGTACTCCTTGATGTCGCTCGGCAGGTGATGGCGCGCCTGGAGCAGGTCGTGGCGGCTGTACTTGCCGGCCGGGAGCTGGCCGGTGTTGTAGCACTCGCGAATGACCGCGTGGTAGTCGGCGAACGCGGCAGGGGCGGTCGCCGCGAGCAGGCACAGCGCGGCCAGTGCGACGAGGACGAGGGGGGTCTTCCGGGGTCGCATCGAAGCGGGCAAAGCTAGCAGGGCGACCCTGCGCCGACGGCGCGCAGAGCGCGCCTCATGCCGTCGGCCCAGGCCTGGTCGCTGTAGGGGGTGACGTCGGCGCGCGCGGCGGTTCCCAGGCGCTCGCGCAGCTCCGGATTCATGGCCAGCACGCGGATGCGCGTGGCGAGCGCCTCCGGGTCGCCGGCGGGGACCACGAGGCCGTTGCGGCCGTCACGGACGAGGCCGCCCGCGACAGCGCCCACGGCATCGCTGGCTATGACTGGCGTCGCCTGTTGCATGGCCTCGTTCACAACCAAGCCCCACGGCTCCAGGAAAGTTGCGGTTCGGACCGAGGGCAGCACGAGCGCGTCGGCCGCGGCGTACACGCCCGGCAGCTCCTCGCGCGTCACGAAGCCGAGCGACCGCACCCCCGGTCCGCTCGGCTTCAGCGGGCCGCTGCCGGCCACGACCAGCTCGCCGTCCACGTCGGCTCGGCGCCACGCGTCGAGCAGCACGTCGAACCCCTTCTCGCGCTCCAGGCGACCGACGAAGAGCAGGCTGAAGCCGTCGTGCGGCGCGCGTTCGGCGGCCGGCAGCGTCGAGGCCTGCGGCGCCTCGAAGACCTCGCCGCGGCGGCGGTGCCTGCGCACGTACGCGCTCACGTGTGGCCCGTAGGTGACGACCGCGTCCGCGCGCCGGTAGAGGTAGGTCGTCGGCAGGTACGAGAGCGCGTGCGCCGCCGTCCGCGGGTGCGCCCAGAGGGAGGTCCAGAGCACGAACGGGATCCGCGCGCGGCGGGCCGCGGCGTACGCGGCGGGCAGCGCCAGCCGGCCGCCGATCCCGGCGATCACCGCGCGATACGCGCCGCTCGCCACACGCCGGGCGACCGCGCGCTCGCCCAGCTCCGCGAACGGCAGCACCTCCACGTTCTCGGCCTCGGCCAGGATGCGGAACGGCTCGCGCCGATAGGGCGGCACCTCGCCCGTGACCAGCGCGACCGGCTTCACCGCAGCGCGGCCTCGTACGCGTCCACGGTCGCCCGCCCGCAGGCCGGCCACGAGAAGTGCCGCTCGGCGGTCTCGCGCGCAGCCTCGGCCAGCGCGTCGTCGTCCATCGCGCGCTCGATCGCGTGGCGGAGGGCCTTCGGGTCGCGCGGCGGAACGAGCAACATCCCCGCGCCCAGCGCGGCGATCTCCTCCGGTCCGCCCTCGCCCTCGCAGCCGATCGCGGGCACGCGGCGCGCGAGCGCCTCGATGTAGGCCACGCCGAACGCCTCGTCCACGCTCGGCAGCGCCATCGCGTGGCAGCGGGCCAGCTCGTGCATCGCCTCGTGGTGCGGCAGCTCGCCCTTGAAGTCCGCGCGGGATCCGGCGCGTTCCTCGAGCCGCTCCAGCTCCGGTCCGTCGCCGATCACCACCCAGCGCACGCCGTCGGGCAGCGCCTCCAGCACGTCCTCGTGGCGCTTGCGCGGATCGACGGCGCCCACGGTCGCCACCGTCGGGTGCGCGTGCTTGGGCGGCAGCTCGTCCGGCAGGTCGGTGCCCAGGTGCACCACGCGCATCCGGTCGCGCCGGCCGGCCAGCGCCGCGGCGTTGCGCAGCGTCGCGTAGCTGTTGCACAGAACGCCGTCGGCTGCCCGCAGCACGCTCGCCACGGTCTTGCGCGCGGACGGTGTCGAGAGCAGCGGGGCGAGCACGTCGCCACCGTGCACCGAGACCGCGAGCGGGACGCCGTTGCGGCGCGCCCACGGCAGCGCGGCGGCGCCCGCCAGGTGCGCGTAGTGGGCGTGGACGAGGTCGAACGGGCCGGCGGCGTCGAGCGCGCGCTCGAGCGCTGGGCGAGCCCAGCGATGCCAGCTCGCGTAGGCGCGCTCGCGCGGCGGCGAGACGTAGCGGACGTAGTCCACCTCGAGCCCGTCGAGCATCGCGTGGCGCGGGCGGCGCGCGATGTCGCTCACGGCGCTCGCCAGTGCGGCGGGGCTCTTCACCGCCCGCGCCGGTGGCACGAGCCGGTCGAGCGCGAGCACGTGCACGTCGGCACCCGCGTCGCGCGCCGCGAGCGCCTGGCGGTGCGCCCAGACGCCGCTCACCGGCAGGTGGGGCCGCGGGTAGTACTCGGCGATCACCGCGACCCTCACCCGCGCACCTCGCTGCTGGACAGGTACGGCCGGTCGGCGAGGAAGCGCTGCGCCTCCTCGATCGCGGCGTCGGCAGAGTACGCCGCGCCGACGGGCGCCGACTCGTGCCGGACCGGCAGCGCGTCGACGATCCCCAGCCGCCAGCCGCGCTCGGCGGCCAGCGCCGCCCAGTGCAGGTCGAGCCCCCAGCCGTAACGCAGCGCCGGGAACGGCAGCAGCTCGTCCTGCGCGCGCCGGCTGAAGGCCGTCACCGGCCCGATCTCGACGAAGCGCGACTCGCGCGCGAGCCCGAACGGACGCCGGCGCACGATCCCCCACGCGGCGTGGCTCGCGAGCGTCTGCGCCGGCTGAGCGAGGTCGAAGCCCCGCTGCTCGCATATCGCGACGAACCGATCGAGGAAGCGCGGCGGCAGCTCGACGTCGTCGTCGATCACCACGAGCCAGTCCGCCCGCGCGTCGCCGATCAGCGTGTTGAGCCGCTCGAACTTGCCGAGGCCGGGCTCGATCTCGCCGACCGCCAGGCGCACGTCGTGGTGCTCGCTGGGCGGCTGCGGCGGCGCGTTCGGCCGGCGGTAGATGCCGCTGACCAGCACGTCGCGGCGCGGCGTCTCGAGCCTGTCGATGCGCCTCAGCGCGCCGCTCAGCGCGAGTGCGCCGTCGAGCGTGCGATCGGCGATCCGGCGCAGCGCCCCGCGCCTGCCGCCGACCTCGCCGTGCTCGCCCGAGAGGAACGTCTCGGGCGCCGGGACCGCGCTCACCGGCCGCGCACCGCCTCCACGAGACGCCCGGCCGAGTGGGCGCCCATCACGAGTCCCTGCGGGCAGCCGCGGCGCACCGTGTGCCAGCCGCAGCCGGCGAGCACGCGCAGCTCGCGCCCCACGCCGGGCTCGACGCCGCGCATGCCGTCGTAGGCGCGCATGTTGCGCCCGCGCCGGTACGCGCTGCGCATGAGCGAGCGCAGGCGTGCGTCGTCGCCCGTGCGCCGGTGCTCGAGCCAGGCGTCGGCCAGGTAGACCACGCGCCCGCCGTCCGCATGCAGGCGGCGTATCCAGTCCTCCTCGTCGCCACCGGTGGTGAAGCGCTCGTCGAACGGGCCGACGCGCTCGAACGCCTCGCGGCGCAGCGCCATGTTCGCGCTCCAGACGAGCTCGGCCTCGCGGTCGGCATCGCCGAGGTCGAGGCTCGTGATCGGCGGCTCCTCACGCCCGCACGCGCGCGGCGCGGGGCCCTCCAGCCGCGCGCGGATCGGGCCGCCGTACGCGTCGCCCTCGGGGTGGCGCTCGGCGCCGTCGACCAGCGCGCGCAGCCAGCCCGGCGGGATCCAGGTGTCGTCGTCCACGAGCGCGATCAGGTCGCCCTCTGCCGCCGCGATCCCCTCGTTGCGGCCGGCGTTCGGGCCCTGCGGCTCGTCGTGGCGGATGCTCCCCACCCCGGCGGCGGCGATCACGGCGGGCGTGCGGTCACGCGAGCCGTCGTCCACGGCGATCACCTCGTAGGGCCGGTCGATGTCCTGCTCGGCCAGCGACCGCAGCGTCACTTCGAGGTAATCCGCGCGGTTCGAGGTCGGAACCACCACGGTTGCAGCCGGTTTTGGCACGGTGGCGAGGTTACTGTTCGGTCCGCTTGACAGACCTTGCCTTGATCTCGCTCGGGACCACCCCGGGGCTGGTGCGTTCCGACGAGACGTTCGCGGAGCTCGCGCGCCGCGCCGGAGCGACGGTGGACGTGGTGCCGGTCCGTATCGGCCGGGCGGGCAAGCTGCGTCGCGGGCCCGCGACGGTGGACCTCGTGGAGGCGCTGGCGGCGCGGCGGGCGCTGCGCGGCGTGTCGGCGCGCGCGGTCGTGTTCTCGTCCACCACCACGGCGCTGCTGGCGCGGCCGGACGTGCCGTACGCGATCCGCTTCGACGCCACCGCCGCGATCAACCGTCCCGGCCTCGGCGGCGCCTGGCAGCGGCGGGCGGAGCGGCGCGCGCTCGGGAACGCGGCGGTGCTGATGCCGGTGAGCAGCGGCGCCGAGCGTGCCGCGGGCGGCGTGCGCGTGCCGATCCCGATCGACCCGGTCGAGGGCGCCGCCGAGCGCGACATCGACGCCGTCACCTACGCGGCCGACCCGCGCAAGCGGGCTCTCGAGGTCGTGGCGCGCGCTTGGCAAAGCGGGCGCCTGGTCGTCGGCGGGATCGAGCGCGACGACGGGCTGCGCTGGCTCGACCGTCACGGCGTGGCCGCGCCCGCGGGCATCGAGTGGGCCGGGCGGCTGCCGCACGCGCGCTGGCTCGAGCTGGTCGGCCGCGCGCGCATGTTCGTGAACGCGTCGCGCTGGGAGGACTTCGGGATAGCGCCGATGGAGGCGCTGTCGGCGGGCACGCCGCTCGTGACCGTGCCCACGCCCGGCTCGTTCGAGGCGCTGCCGCTGGCGCGCGACCTGGCGCCCGAGCTCGTGTCGGACGACCTGCGCGCGGCCATCCGCGCCGCGGCGTCGGTGGACCTCGCCGCCTACGCCGCGCGCGCCGCGGAGCTGCTGCGGCCGTACCGCAGCGACGCCGTCCTGGCGACCCTGAAGGAGCGGGTGCTCCCGGAGCTGCTGCCGTCGTGAAGGTGCTCGTGGTGCACAACCGCTACCGGACGCGCGGGGGCGAGGAGCGCGCCGTGGACCTCCAGATGCGCGCGCTCGAGCGCGCCGGCGTGGAGGCGCGGCTGCTCGAGGCGGATTCTCAAGCGCTCGGCCGCGGCCGGGCGGCGCGCTCGATGCTGCGCGGTGGCCGCGCGATCGACACCGGCGGCGCCGACGTGGTTCACGTGCACAACATGCACCCCGAGTTCGGGCCGCGCGCGCTGCGCTCGGCACGCGAGCAGGGCGCGCGCGTGGTCCTGCACCTGCACAACTTCCGGCTCTTCTGCTCGATCGCCACCTGCTTCCGCGACGGCGAGCCGTGCTTTCGCTGTCACGGCCGCTTCACGCTCCCCGGGCTCGTGCTCAACTGCCGCGACTCGCCCGCGGAGTCGGCGATCTACACCTCGTCGCTCGCGCTGCACCAGCCGGCGGTATTCGAGTCGGTCGACGCGTTCGTCACGCCGAGCCGCTACGCCGCCGGGCAGCTGGAGGAGCTCGGCCTGTCCGGCGCGGTCGTGATCCCCAACTACGTGCCGGAGTTCGCATCGGAGTCGAACGCCGATCGCGGCGAGTATGCGGTCTGCGTCGGGCGGCTGTCGCCGGAGAAGGGGTTCGAGCACGCGGCCGAGGCGGCGCGGGCTGCCGGTGTGCCGCTGAAGATCGCGGGCGCGGGCGACGCCTCCTACCCGGGCGCGGAGATGCTCGGGCACGTGGACGACGTGCCGGCGCTGCTGCGTGGCGCGGCGATGGCGATCGTGCCCTCGGTCGGCCCGGACGTCATGCCGTTCGCCGCGCTCGAGGCGATGTCGTTCGGCGTGCCCGTGCTCGCGTTCCGAAGCGGCTCGCTGCCCGAGCTGGTCGGCCCCGAGAACTGCGTCCCACGCCGCGACGTGGCCGCGCTCGCGGCGGCCATGCGCGCCCTGTGGGACGACCCCGCACGCCGCAAATCGCTCGGCGAGGCTCAACTGGCCGGCGCGCGCGAGCGCTTCGCCGAGGACCGCTACGTGCGCGACCTGCTCGCGCTCTACCGCGGCACGCAGACGCACGCGTAGTGCAGCGTGAAGGCGCGCTCGGCGGCCGACTCCGACAGCCTGAACACGCCGCGCCGCAGCGCCGCCTTCGCGAGGCCGCGTGCACGCGCTCTCGCCGAGTCGGCGAAGAACGTGTGCACCTCGCGCGGCAGCGGGTCCAGCAGCTCGCGCTCGACCCGCAGCCCCGCCTCGTCGATCAGTGCGCGCACCGCGGCGCGATCGAGCGCGTCGAGGTGACCGGCCTCGGAGGCGCGCTCGCGACTCGCCGCGCGACCGCCCGACAGGTTGCGCTCGAGCGGCACCTCCACGATCACCGTTGCCGCCACGCGCGCGGTCTCGCGCAGCAGCGGCGCCGGCTCCGGCACGTGCTCGAGGACATGCGAGAGCAGGCCGAGGTCGAACGCGCCGTCGGGCGCGGGCAGTGCGCGGCCGTCGAAGGTGTCGAGCTGCGCGACGTGCGGGATCGAGCGGGCACGAGCCAGCTCGATCGCGGCCTCGGAGATGTCGAACCCCGCGAGTGCCTCGCCGTAGCCGCGCCGCGACAGCTCCGCGAGCAGCGCGCCGTCGCCGCAGCCCACCTCGACCACCCGTGCGGCGCGCGGCGCCAGCTCCGCGACGTGGTCCGCCTTGCGGCGCGCGCCCAGCTCGCGCCAGCGTGCGTGCCGCTCCCCGCCGCGAGCGTAGGCCGAGTCGTAGAACCCCGCGAGGTCCCGACCCACGGTCAGCCCGATTGCTTCTGGGCCAGTCCGCTCTCGAGCAGCTCGAGATCGTGGTCGACCATGAGCTGCACGAGCTCGTCGAAGCTCGTGCGCGGCTCCCAGCCGAGCTGCTCGCGCGCCTTCGAGAAGTCGCCGACCAGGTCCTCCATGTCGGCCGGCCGCATGAAGCTCTCGTCCTGCACGACGTGCTCGGTGGGATCCAGGCCGGCGCGTCCGAACGCCGCGTTCACGAAGTCGCGCACCGAGTGCACGACCCCGGTCGCGATCACGTAGTCCTCGGGTTCGTCCTGCTGGAGCATCCGCCACATCGCCTCGACGTAGTCCTCGGCGTAGCCCCAGTCGCGCCGCGCGTCGAGGTTGCCGAGCCTCAGCTCGTCCTGGAGGCCGTGCTTGATCGCCGCCGCGCCGTGGGTGATCTTGCGCGTGACGAACTCGGTCCCGCGCCGTGGCGACTCGTGGTTGTAGAGGATCCCGGCGCAGGCGAACAGGTCGTAGGTCTCGCGGTAGGTGATCGTGATCAGGTGGCCGTAGGTCTTCGCCACGCCGTAGGGGGTGCGCGGCGTGACCGGCGTGCGCTCGGTCTGCGGCACCTCGCTCGGCAGGCCGAAGATCTCCGACGACGACGCCTGGTAGAAGCGCGCGTCTGGGGCGGCGCTCGCGAGCGCCTCGAGGAGGCGGATGACGCCCGTGGCGGTGAGGTCCGCGGTCGTGACCGGGTCGAGCCACGAGGTCCCGACGAAGGACGTGCCGGCCAGGTTGTAGACCTCGTCGGGCCGGCTGTCGCGGATCGCCCGCTTGAGCGAGTCGGTGTCGTGCAGGTCGGCCGCGTGGATCGACACGTCGCGGACGATGTGCGCGATCCGGTCGAGCGACCCGGGCGAGCCGCGGCGCACGACGCCGTGCACCTCGTAGCCCTTCGAGAGGAGGAGCTCCGCGAGGTAGCTGCCGTCCTGGCCGCCGATTCCGGTGATCAATGCCCGTCGTGGCATGGCGATTGACCCTACAACGCGGTGGGCGGGCGACCAGCTGCGATCCTTGCGCGCCGATGGCGGCCTACAGCTCGTTCGAGCCCAAGCATCCCGGCCTGCGGCTCGCGCTGCGGGTGGGCGTCGTCGCGCTCGTCGTGGCCTGCGTCGCGTTCGCGATCGTCAAGGAGGCGGGCCATGTCGGCGACATCAACTGGCGCTTCCAGCCCGGCTGGCTCGCCCTCTGCCTCGCGGCGCTGGTGCTGTTCCAGTTCCTGCACATCGAGCTGTGGCGCCTGATCATGCGCGTGCTGGGCCGCGAGATCGAGCCGCGCCGCGCGCGGGCGATCTGGAGCACGACCCTGCTCGCGCGCTACGTGCCCACCAGCGCGCTGATGGCGGTCGGGCGCGTGGCGCTGTCCGAGCGGGAGGGGGTGCCGAAGCGCGTGACCCTGGCGAGCGTGGTCTACGAGCTCGCGTTCACCGTCATCGCCTCGCTCGCGCTGTGCGTCTACCTGCTGTGGCGCCTGCCGGCGCTCGACGACCACGCCTGGGTCCGCTGGCTGGCCACGGCCGCCACCATCCTCGGCATCGCCGCGCTGCACCCGGCGATCTTCCACCGCTTCGCCGACTACGTCTTCAGGCGCCTGCGCCGCCCGCCCCTGCCGCTGTCGATCCCGTTCGGCCGCGTGCTCGAGCTGACCGTGATGTACGTGGTCTCGTTCGTGGTCGCGGGCGTGGCTGTGCTCGGGATGGCGCATGCGCTGCACGCGCTTCCCGCGAGCGACACCTACACCGCCGTCGCCTCGTACGGCCTCGGGTACGTGGCGGGCGTCATCGCCTTCGTGATCCCCGGCTCGCTCGGCGCGCGCGAGGCGGGCGTGGCCCTGGGGTTGTCGGCGGCACTGCCGTGGACCGTGGCCGTGGCGGTGGCGATCGCGGTGCGGCTGCTCCAGATGGGGGTGGAGCTGAGCTGGGCGGCCGTCACGCCCGTGCTGGCCCGACGGCGGCGCGCGGCCGCCGCCTAGATCGGCAGCCGCTTGAAGATCGGGCGCGGCACGTGCCGCAGCACCGACATCACGAGCCGCAGCGGCGGCGGCGCCCAGACGGTGTGCGCCCCGCGTGCGAGGCCGCGCACGATCTGCTCGGCCACCGCCTCCGGAGTCGTCGAGAGCGGCGCGGCCTCCATGCCCTCGGTCATCTTCGTGTGGACGAAGCCGGGGCGCACGACCATCACGTGCACGCCGCTGCCGTCCAGGCGGTCGCCCATGCCCTGCGCGAACGCGTCGATGCCGGCCTTCGTCGCGCCGTAGACGTAGTTCGACTTCCGCACGCGCTCGCCGGCGACGGAGGAGAGCACCACGATCGTGCCCTGGCCCTGGCCCTTCATGCGCTCGGCGAGGGGCAGCATCACCGACGCCGCGCCGGTGAAGTTGACGTCGAACATCTCCTGCGCCTCGTCCTCGTCGCCGAGCACGCCGAACGCCACCAGTGCGAGATCGATGTCGCCGAAGCGGCTCCAGACGTCGTCGGCGAACGCGCGGTGCGAAGCCGTGTCGGTCGCATCGAATGCCACCGCCTCCACGCGCGAGGCGCCGGCCGCCCGCAGCGAGTCCGCGGCCGCCGCGCACTTCGACGGGTCGCGCGCGGCCAGGATCACCGTGCGCGCGCGGCGCTTCACCAGCGCGTGCGCGGTCGCGATGCCGATCTCCGACGTGCCGCCCAGCACGAGCACCGACTGCACCTCTCC
>JAICRZ010000216.1 GCA_025937135.1 Thermoleophilaceae bacterium | reverse complement strand
TCGAGCGTCTCGCGCAGTCCGAGCGCTCTGAGGTCGGCGCGGTGCTCGGCGGCAGCCGTCCAGCCGATCGTGAGCCCGTCGCCGCGCGGGGGGCGCTCGGCGGCGTAGTAGTCGGGCAGGTAGTTCTCCACGACCCGCACCTCGGCCGCGCCGCGTTCGCGGTACTGCTCGGCCAGCGCGGAAGACGTCGTCGTCACGACGTGCGCGAGCCGCAGCACCTCGGCGACCTGTTCGTGGATCCGGTCAGAGCCCGGAATGTGGCCGAAGTCGTCGTCGTTGTCCCACACGATCGCCGTCCCCGCCTCGCGCAGCGCCCGCAGCGCCCGGCGCGTCTCGCGTTCGTGGTAGCGGAAGACGTGCACGACGTCGAAGCCGCGCAGCTGCCCTGACGCCATCGCCGTGCCCTCGGCGTCCAGCTCCACCTGCCAGCCGGCGCGGCGCAGCTCCAGCAGCGGCAGCGCGCGGTAGACCGAGTTCACGACCCGCTGGCTCGTGACCACCACTACGCGCACCGCGGCGCGCCCCCTGACGTCGAGCGGGCCGCCGCTTGCTCGAGCGCCCGTCTCAGGGCCGCCTCCCAGACCCGCGCGTTGCGCCGTGCGCGCTCCCGTTCGCCCCACTTGCGGGCGCGCTTGGCGAGCTTGCGGCGACCGCGCTCGTCGCCCACCAGCCGGTCGAGCGCCTCGAACCAGCCGTCGTCTGGCACGAGCCGCCCGCCCTGATTCTCGCCGAGGCCGGCGTACGGGCCTATGGGCGAGGCCAGCCACGGAACGCCCACCGCCGCGTACTCCTTGAGCTTCACGTTCGAGCGTGCCCGGTTGAAGGGGATGTCGGCGATCGGCGCGATGCCGATGTCGAACGTTCCCACGTGTCGCGCGAGGTCTTCATACTGCGCGAGCGCCACATGGCGGCAGCGATCCGCCGGGAGGCCGAGCTTCACGCCGATCGATACGAAGCGCAGCCGCTCGTGCGCATCGAGCAGCCGGGCGAACGTGTCGCGCAGACCCAGCTCTGTGAGATCGTGGTAGTGCTCGCCGGCGGCTATCCAGCCGACCGTCACGGTCCCGTTCGAGGGTGCCCGCTCGGCCGCGAATATGGCCGGGAGATAATTCTCGATCACGCGCGTCTCGCGGGCCCCGAGCCCGGCGAACTGCTCGGCGAGGACGACGTTGGGCGCGGTCACGAGGTCCGCCAGCTCCAGCATCACCCGCGCGCGCCGCTGTTCCTGCTGCGAGCGCATTCCCCCTCTCGCCATCAGCGGCGATCCGGTCATGTCGTCGTCGTTGTCCCACACGATCGCGACGCCTTCCTCGCGCAGCCGTGCCGCCGCTCTGTAGGTGAGCGGATCGGTGTAGCGGTGGATGTGCAGCACGTCCAGGTCGGATGCGCGGATCCGCCCACCGGCGACGGCGGCGGCGTCGTAGTCGACCGTGACGTCGTGCCCGAGCAGCCGCAGCTCCTCCAGGACGATCGCGCGATATATCGCGTTCACTATCGACGTGGCCGCGAGGACGACTACGCGCATGCGACCCGCCCCCTCGCAAAGGCTTCCCCCATAGAAGCGAATATGCCCGAAGGGGGCGCGCCGGCGCAAGGCGCTGCCGTCGCCGTCGGGCGTGGCTTTGCTGCGCGAGCGCCCCGCTATACTGCCTCGCCGCCGAGCCAGACTCGCCGGAATTCCCCGCCACGAGCGGGGTTTGCTTTCTCCGAAGAGCCGGCTCGCCTCGCCCACCCTCGCACTGCCAAGGTCAACGCTCAATGCCCAAGGACGTCATCCTCACGCCGGACGGCCTCGAGAAGCTCAAGCACGAGCTCGAGTACCTCTCGACCGAGAAGCGGCGCGAGGTCGCCGCGCGCATCAAGGAGGCGCGCGAGTTCGGCGACATCTCCGAGAACGCCGAGTACGACGACGCCAAGAACGAGCAGGCGATGCTCGAGTCGAAGATCGCCCAGCTCGAGGAGAAGCTGCGCGCCGCGACGGTGATCGACGCGAGAGCCGTCGGCACCGACGTCGTCGGCATCGGCACGACGGTCCACGTCAAGGACCAGGGGACGAGCAGAAGCGAGACGTACACGATCGTCGGCTCCTCCGAGGCCAACCCCGCCGAGCGCAAGCTCTCGAACGAGTCGCCCGTCGGCAAGGCGCTGATCGGCGCCAAGCGCAACGAGATCGTCACGGTCACGCTGCCGAACGGCAAAAAGCGCGAGCTGAAGATCACGAAGATCGACGTCGGGCTGAAGTAGCCTCCCGGCGGTGGCCGCCACGGACGAGGAACCGACCGCGCCGGGCGCCTCGGACGACGCGCTGCCGCAGGTGCTCGCCGCGCGCCGCGCGAAGCTGGAGCGGCTGCGTGGAGAGGGCGTCGAGCCGTTCCCGCACGCCTATCCGGGCGTGGCGCCGATCGCGGAGGTGCGCGCCGCGCACGCCGACCTGGAGGCCGGCGCCGAGACCGACGCGCGCTACCGGGTCGCCGGGCGCATCGCCGCGCGCCGCGGCCAGGGCAAGGCCGCCTTCATCGACCTCGTCGACCGCTCGGGCCGCATCCAGCTGCACGCGCGCGCCGACGTCCTCGCGCCCGAGGCGTTCGAGCGGCTCGTCGGGCTCGACCTCGGCGACCTGATCGGGATCGACGGCACCGTCTTCTGCTCGCGGCGCGGCGAGCTGTCGCTGCGCGTCGAGGAGTGGGCGCTGCTCGCCAAGTCGCTGCGCCCGCCACCGGAGAAGCACCACGGCCTGCAGGACGTCGAGACGCGCTTCCGCCACCGCGAGCTCGACCTGATCGCCTCCGAGGAGTCGCGCCAGCTGTTCATCGCGCGCGCGGCGATCATCGCCGGGATCCGCCGCTACCTCGACGAAGAGGGCTTCGTCGAGGTCGAGACGCCGGTCTTGCAGCCGCTCTACGGCGGCGCGAACGCGCGCCCCTTCACGACCCACCACAACGCGCTCGACCGCACGCTCTACCTGCGGATCGCGACCGAGCTCTACCTCAAGCGCTGCATCGTCGGCGGCCTCGAAAAGGTCTACGAGCTCGGCAAGGACTTCCGCAACGAGGGGATCTCGCACAAGCACAACCCCGAGTTCACGATGGTCGAGTGCTACGAGGCCTACGCCGACTACAAGGACATTGCGTCGCGCACCGAGCAGATCGTCGCCGCGGCCGCCGAGCGGATGGGCTACGACGGGCCGCTGAGCTTCGCGCCGCCGTGGAGACGCGAGACGCTCGCCGAGGCGATCCGCGAGCGGACGGGCGGGATCGACATCCTCGCCGCGCGCGACCGCGACGCGCTCGCCGCCGAGATGGAGGCGCGTGGCCTGCACGCCCCGCCGAGAGACACGTGGGCGCAGCTCGTCGACGAGCTCGTCACGAAGCACGTCGAGCCGACGCTGGTCGAGCCGACGTTCCTGTTCGACTATCCCGTAGAGCTCTCGCCGTTCGCGAAGGGCCATCGCGACGACCCGCGCCTCGCCGAGCGCTGGGAGGCCTACTGCGAGGGGATGGAGATCGCGAACGCGTTCACCGAGCTGAACGACCCCGACGAGCAGCGCCGCCGCTTCGAGCAGCAGCGCGCGCACGCCGAGGCCGGCGACTCGGAGGCCCAGCCCTACGACGAGGCGTTCGTGCAGGCGCTCGAGCAGGGAATGCCGCCCACGGGCGGCGTCGGGATCGGCATCGACCGGCTCGTGATGGTCCTCACCGGACGCAGATCGATCCGCGAGGTCGTCCTGTTTCCGGCGATGCGCGACTGACGCGCCAGTTGCCTGTGCGACGCCGCGGCATATCCGTGGCATGTACGAGCGCCACATCGGCGGAGATGCGCGCAAAGACTGCGCCGAAGTGCCCGCGAGGCTGTTGGTAGACTGGTGTATGCCCGGCGAACGAACCCGTCCGCTCCACCTGAGGCCGCTTCCGGCCGATGACATGAGCGAGCGGGGGCGTCCGCGTCCCTCTCGACCATCCCGCCGCCTCACCGCCCAGTAGGGAAGGAACGTCGCACCCATGTTCGAGCGATTCACAGAGCGAGCCCGCCAGGTGGTCGTCCTCGCCCAAGAGGAGGCCCGGACGCTCAAGCACAACTACATCGGCACGGAGCACATCCTCCTCGGCCTCCTGCGGGAGGAGGAGGGCCTGGCAGCTCGCGTGCTGGAGAGCCTCGACATCACCGTGGAGCGCGTGCGCGCGCAGGTCGTGCGCATCGTCGGCTCGGGCGAGGAGGTCACCTCCGGTCAGATCCCCTTCACGCCG
>JAICRZ010000039.1 GCA_025937135.1 Thermoleophilaceae bacterium | reverse complement strand
CGCCTCTACGGCCCGGCCGAGGCGCGCACATGAGTGAGCGCTGCCACCTGTGCGGACGCTTCGCGGTCCGCCTCGAGGACGGCTTCTGCGCACCCCGCTGCCGCGAGCTGGCCGGCACCTACACCAGCCCGCCGGTGGCGGCCGCCGCGCTCGCGCCGCCGACCACCACCTGCCTGGCCACGCTGCGGATCACCGGTCCGCTGCCCGCCGAGCTGCCCGCCGGCTGCGTGCCGATCGGCGGCGGGCTGCTCAGGCTGGGCGCCGACAGCTGGGAGGAGCTCGACGCGGCGATCGAAGATCTCGGCGAGGCCGAGATCTTCACGCTGCAGCAGTTCGCCGGCGGCGGGCTCGCGCCGGCCATCGCGACACGGAGGGAAACGACATGAACTACCGGATCGACACTACGCGCTCGCGCGCGCTGTCCGAGCGCCTGAAGCGGGCGATGCCGGCGGGGGACACGCGCTCGGTCACCTATCACCCGCCGTACCCGCTGGCCATCGCGCGCGGAGAGGGCGCGACGATCTGGGACGCGGACGGCAACCGCTTCATCGACCTGCTCAACAACTACACCTCGCTCGTACACGGCCACGCGCACCCCGAGATCGTGGCCGCGCTCACGGCACAGGCGCCACTCGGCACCGCCTTCCCCGCGCCCAGCGAGCTGCAGGCCGAGGTGGCCGAGCGAATCCTCGAGCGGATCCAGTCCGCCGACCTCGTGCGCTTCACCAACTCGGGCTCGGAAGCCGTCCTGCAGGCCGTGCGGGTGGCCCGCGCGCACACCGGGCGCGTTGAGATCGTGAAGGCGGACGGCGGCTACCACGGCTCCTGGGAGCAGGTGCCGATGACCTTCGGGCCCGCCTCGACCGGCACGCCGGACTTCGTGCGCGACCTCGTGCACATGGTCCCGTACAACAGCGTCGACGCGCTGGAGGCGGTCATGGCCGAGCGCGGCGAGCAGATCGCCGCGCTGATCTTCGAGCCGGTGCTCGGCGAGGGCGTGATCGCCGGCGACCCCGCGTTCTTCGCTGCCGCCCGCCGGCTCGCGGACCGCTACGGCGCGCTGCTGATCATCGACGAGGTGGTCACGCTGCGGCTGGCCTGGCACGGCTACCAGTCGGTGCTCGGCGTTCGGCCGGACCTGACGACGCTGGGCAAGATCATCGGCGGCGGGCTGCCCGTCGGCGCCGTCGCCGGCCGCGCCGACGTGATGGAGCGCTTCGCGCCCAACCGGGCCGGCTTCGTCTCGCATTCCGGCACGTTCAACGGCAACCCGATGACCATGGCCGCCGGCCGCGTGTCGCTGGACCTGCTCACGGCGCCGGAGGTCGACCGGATCAACGACGTGGCGGCCCGGCTCGGCGCCGGACTGCACGAGGCCCTGGAGGAGAACGGCCTCACCGGGCCTGTCACGGTGGCGGGCTCGCTGCTGCACCTTCACCTCCAGGCGGCGCCGGAGATCCGGACGTTCGCCGACGTGAACCTGGAGAGCGAGCACCTCGCGCGGCTGCACCTCGCAGGCCTGGACGAGGGCGTGTACTTCGCGCCGCGCGGGACGCTCAACGTGTCGACGGTGCTGGACGAGGAGAGTGCGGCCGCGGCCGTGGCGGCGGTGAGGCGCGCCGCCGCGCGCGTGGCCGAGGAGGTCGTCCAGCCCGCGTGAGAGGAAGGAGCCGCGCGGCCGTGGGCGGGCCGGGCGGTCAATGCGTCAAGGAGAGGAGAGAGGGCAACATGTCAGCTGAAACGGAGCGCGTGGTCTCGACACCGGGCACGGCAAGCGAGGCCGATGTCCTGGCGAGCTTCGGCTACGAGCAGAAGCTCGAGCGGGCGATGGGGAGCTTCTCCTCATACGCCGTGTCGTTCTCGGGGATGTCGATCACCGCCGCGATCTTCCTGACGATCGGGTTCGTGATGACGCACGCCGGCACGGCCGGGATCTGGTCGTGGCCGATCGCGAGCGTCGCGGTACTGCTCGTCGGCCTGGTGTTCGCCGATCTGGTCGGGCGGATCCCGGTCGCCGGCTACGCGTACCAGTGGTCGAGCCGCCTGACCAATCCGAGGCTTGGCTGGTTCGTCGCGGTGGCCGGCCTGATCGGCTTCGCCGTCGGCTGCGCGGGCACGATCTACGGCGTCACGCCGTACTTCCTGTCGGAGTTCGGGATCACGGTCACCCGCAACGCCAACATCTTCGGCGCGATCGTCCTCACGCTGATCGTGGCCACGATCAACATCATGGGCATCCGCCTGGCGTCGCGGCTGAACAACATGGCCGTCGTCACCGAGATCGTGGGCGGCGTCGGCATCTCCGTGGCGATCCTGATCTACGCGATCGTCAAGCACCCGCACCCCGTGTCGTTCCTGTTCCATCAGCAGCCCGGGGCCAGCGGCGGCTACGCGGGCGCGTTCGTGCTCTCGTTCCTGCTCGGCGCGTTCACCTACGCCGCGTGGGAGCTCCCGGCCGACCTGGCCGAGGAGACCAAGGACGCCCCCAACGTCGCCGCGAAGACGATGCTGTGGTCGCTGGTGTCGGTCGGCGTGGCGGGCATGCTGTTGCTGGTCGGGTACGCCTACGCCGCACCGAACATCGGCGCGATCGTCAACTCGAGCACCCCGGTCCTGGACATCATCGAGTACCAGTGGGGCGGGACGGCCAGGAGCCTGATCGACATCCTGTTCCTGATCTCGTTCGTGGCCGTCTGCCTGGTGATCATGGCCGGCGCGGCCCGCCTGTTGTTTTCGCTCGCGCGCGACAACATGGTGCCGCTGTCCTCGAGCTTCTCGCAGGTCTCGCACCGCTTCAAGACGCCGCACTACGCTCTGATCGGCGTGTCGATCTTCGCGATCGCCATGTTCACCATCCCGGCGCTGATCTCGACTACGGCGCTCTCGTACGTCGTCGGCACCGCGTCGGTGGGCTACAACCTCGTCTACCTGTTCGTCGCGGTGATCTTCGTTTACAAGGTCCGCCGCAAGACGCTGCCGCCGAGCTTCGGCAAGTTCTCGCTCGGCCGCTGGGCGGAGCCGGTGGGGTGGGCCGCGGTCATCTGGCAGCTGTTCCTCGTCGGCACGCTCACGCTGCCCAACATCAATCAGTCGATCGGCTGGACGACGCTGGCCATGATCGCGGTCGGCGGCCTCTGGTACCTCGCCCATGTCCGGCCCGCGCTGCAGCGTGGCGACGCCGGCCCGGCCCGGCCCGACATGACGGCCTGACGGACGAATGGACCCACTGATCATCTCGGTGGCGGTGACCGGCGGCGAGCATGGCCGCGAGGCCACGCCGCACCTGCCGGTCACCCCCGCCGAGATCGCGGAGTCGGCGTACGAAGCGCACGTGGCCGGAGCGGCCGTCGCACATCTGCACGTGCGTGACGACGCCGAGCGGCCGGTGCACGACCTCGCGCGCTACGCGTCCGTGGCCAATCGGCTGCGCGAGCGCTGCGACATGGTCGTCAACCTCACCACCGATCCGGGCGGCGAGACGACCGACGAGGAGCGACCCCGTTCCCTCGACCTCGAGCCCGAGCTCGCCTCCTTCGACGCCGGCACGATGTCCTGGGGGGAACGCGTCATGGACGGGTCGTTGCCGTTCCTGCGCAACCTCGCCACTCGCATGCGGGACGCGGACACCAAGCCGGAGCTCGAGGTGTTCCACGACGGCATGATCGGCGCCTGTCTGCAGCTCGCGGCGGAGGGCCTGATCGCCGCGCCGCTGTACTTCCAGTTCGTGCTCGGGGTGCCGGGCGGCGCTCCGGCAACGGCAGCGGAGATCCTGCACCTGCGGTCGCTGATCCCGCCGGACTCTCCGTGGAGCGTCGCAGGCATCGGCCGCCACAGCCTCGTCACGGCGATGGCTGCGATCCCGCTCGGCGGGCACGTCCGGGTGGGCCTGGAGGACCAGATCTACTACCGGCGCGGGGAGCTCGCGACGTCCAACGCCCAGCTCGTGGCGCGCATCGCCCGCCTGGCCGAGGAGTTCGGCCGCCCCGTCGCCACGCCGGAGGATGCACGGCGAATCCTGGGCCTCAAGGGAGCCGAGAGGACCGGGTTCGCCGCCGCCGCGGTTGCTCCATCTTGACCATGCCCGGTCATGGACTCGCCGCGGCGGCTGGCGAGTACGTGACGGTACTGCGAGATCGCGGCCTGCCGCCCGACGTGGCCGCGAAGGCGAAGGCCAACCTCGTCTACGAGCTCGCCTGCGCAATCGCGTCGGGCGAGCGTGCGCGTCCCGCCTGGGCGCTGGCCCGAGGCAGCGGACCGGCCGACGCCACGCTGCTGGTCGACGGAGGGCGGGTGCACGTCGAGCAGGCGGCATTCGCCAACTCGGTGGCCTTGCACGCGCGCGCCCAGGACGACACGCACTACGCGTCGCAGGCCCATCCCGGCGCGGCGATCCTGCCGGCCGCGCTCGCGCTGGCCGAGCAGCGCGGGACCGACGGGGCCACGTTGCTCACCGCCATAGTGGCCGGATACGAGGTCACCGCGGGCGTCGGCGAGCGGCTGGTCGACCCGGTGGTGGCACGCGGCTTCCGTGCCGCGGCCGTGTTCGGCGCGCTCGGGGCCGCAGCGGCAAGCGCCGCCGTGCTCGGGCTGGATGCGGAACGCACGGGACACGCCATCGCCCTCGGCGCCGGATTCGCAGCCGGGCTCACGCAGACCTGGATCGACGGCGCTGACGACTGGGCCTACCAGCTCGGCACGACGGCCCGCGGTGGCGTCACGGCGGCGCTATTGGCCGAACAGGGTGTGCGCGGCGCGGAGCGCGCGCTGGAAGGCGCCTACGGATTCGCCTCGGCATTCGCCGGCACGCCGCTGGACGCGCCGGAATGGCCGCTGGAAGCGGGCGACTCCTGGCGCGTACGCGATGTCATCTACAAGCCCTATCCCGCATGCAACATCGCGCAGGCGCCGGTGGCCGTGGCGGCCGAGCTCGCCGCTCGCCACACGCTCGGTCCCGGCGACGTGGTCCGTGTGCGCTGCGCACTGAACCCGGAGGACCGCGACTATCCCGGCACGCTCGGTCGCGGGCCGTTTCACGGCACCGGCGGGCCGCTGATGAGCGTGGTGTTCTGCGTCGCGGCCGCGTTGCGCCACGGCGGCCTGTCGCTGGAAGGACTCGCCCGCCACGACGATCCGGACACGTCGGCGCTGACCGCGCGCGTGGAGGTCGTGCCCGACCCGGCGCTGCCGCGCCTCGCCGCATGGCTGGAGATCGAGACCACGGACGGGCGAATGTTGCGCGGCGAGCTGCGCCCGGACCACGCGACCTACGCCTGGGACGTGGAGACGGTCGAGACCTGGGCGCGAGCGGTCTGCCATGAAGCCGGCGAGCCGGGCGCGCGCGCCGGGGAGCGGATGATCGCCGCCGTGCGCGACCTCGAGTCGTCCGGCGCGGCTGCGCTGGCGCGCGCCACGGTGCTCAGCTCATGACGGGCAGCGCGCTGCCCACGGGCAACTCGCCCGTCGGCCGGCCGCGCAGACCCAGGATCTCCCGCGCCTGTTCGGGCGTGGCCACGGCCCGGTCCAGCTCGGCGGCGATCCGGACGGCGCGAGCAACGAGCTGCGCGTTGTCAGTGAGCGGCTCCCCACGCCGGAACAGGACGTTGTCCTCCATCCCGACCCGGATATTGAGGCCCATCGCCATGGCGATCGTCGTCATCGGCAGCTGGGTCGGGCCCATCGCGGACAGATTCAGGCGCAGCTGCTCCCACGGCACGCCGAGCGCGCGCACGCGCGCCATCAGGTCGTGCAGGTTCTCCGGCGTGCCGCGCGAGCCGCCCTGCGTCGGGGTGTGCAGGACGAAGTTGATGACATACGGCGGCCGCAGGACGTCCAGCGACAGCAGATGCTGAACCTCCTCGAGCATGGCCGCGCTGTAGACCTCCAGCTCGGGGCGCACACCGCGTGCCGCGATCTCGCGCGCGAAGCGCTCGATGTCGGAGCGGTGATTCGCGAAGAACGCCTGCTCGCCACGGATGAAGAAGTTGAGCAGCCCCATGTTCAGCGAGCACATCTCGGGCGCGAGCAACACGGTGTTCAACCGCTCCTCGACCGGCAGCCGCGGGCTGCCACCCGTGGTCAGCTGGACCACCGCACCCGTCTCCGCACAGAGCCGTCGGTGCAGCTCCTGATAGATCTCCGGGTCCATCGTGTTCGAGCCGTCCGGATTGCGCGCGTGGACGTGCAGGATGGCCGCGCCGGCGGCCACCGCGGCAACGCCATGCGCCACGATCTCGTCGGGCTGCTCGGGCAGGTGCGGGTTGGCCTCCTTGCCGTGGATCCCGCCGGTCAGCGCGCAGGTGATGATCACGGGGTCGGTGCTCGGGAAGCGATGGCTCATAGGCACATACGATGACCGAAGGAGAGAGAGATGCCCAAGGAGATCATGGCGGTGTTCGGCGTGGACATCGATGCGGTCGGTGGTTGGCTGGGGTCCTACGGCGGCGAGGACTCGCCGTCCGACATCCAGCGCGGGGTGTTCTCCGGCCAGGTGGGCACGCCGCGGCTGCTCGACCTCTTCGCCAAGCACCACATGCCGGTCAGCTGGTTCATCCCCGGCCACTCACTCGAGACGTTCCCCGAGTCGGTCAAGCGGATCGTCGACGCCGGGCATGAGATCGGCGCGCACGGCTACTCGCACGAGAACCCGATCGCGATGTCGCCCAAGCAGGAAGAGGACGTACTCGTGCGGTCGATCGAGCTGATCGAGCAGGTCACCGGGCGCCCGCCGCGCGGCTATGTCGCACCGTGGTGGGAGATGTCGGGCGTCACCGCCGAGCTGCTGCTCCAGTACGGCTTCCGCTACGACCACAGCCAGGGGTATGACGACTTCAGCCCGTTCTACTCGCGCGTGGGCGACGAGTGGACCAAGATCGACTACACCCAGGACGCCGCGTCCTGGATGAAGCCGCTGGTGCATGGCCGCGAGATCGACCTGGTCGAGATCGGCGCCAACTGGTACCTCGACGACCTGCCGCCGATGATGTTCATCAAGAAGTCACCTAACAGCCACGGCTTCGTGAATCCCCGTCACCTCGAGGAGATGTGGCGCGACCAGTTCGACTGGGTCTACGCCAACATGGACTACGCCGTGTTCCCGATCACGATCCATCCGGACGTCAGCGGCCGCCCGCAGGTCCTGCTGATGCTCGACCGGCTGATCCGCTACATCAACGAGCACGACGGCGTGACCTGGATGACGATGGAGGACATCGCGGACGACTTCCGCCGTCGCCATCCATTCCCGGGCTGAGCCGATGTGCGTGCTCTGCTACGCCCTGATCGGCGACGAGCACTGGACCGACGCACCGATCGGCGACGAGCCGGCGGCTTCCTTGAAGGCGCGCCGACGGCAGATCCTCGCGCGCGTTCTCGACGCGGCCGGACTCGACTACAGCGACGACCCGACCGGGCTCACGTCCCTGGTCTCGAACCGCAAAGGCAGCGTCGCCGTGGCCCGGAGCCTGGGCGAGGTGTGGGCCGCGGCCGAGCAGGTCGGCGGGCATCGGCTGGACCCGCTGGATCCCTCGCTGCTCGATCGGCTGGGCGCTGTCGGCTGAGCAATGTCGATCCCGGTGACCGTCGTCAGCGGCTTCCTTGGTTCAGGGAAGACCTCGTACCTGCGCGAGGCGCTCTGCGGCGCGGCGGACACCGCGGTGATCGTCAACGAGTTCGGCGCGGTCGGGCTCGACCACCACCTGCTGCTGACCGCGCACGAGCGGGTGGAGCTGGTCGGCGGCGGCTGCGCCTGCTGCGCGCGCCGCACAGACCTGATCGCGGCGTTGCGCGGGCTCTTGGACGACCGCGACCGCGGGCGCTCGCCGCTGGGCCGCGTGGTGATCGAGACGAGCGGCCTGGCCGATCCCGCACCGATCGTGTTCACCGTGACCACCGACCCGATGCTCCGCCACCACTTCGTCGTCGACCGCGTGATCGTCACCGTCGACGCGGTCAACGCGCACGAGCAGCTGGCGAGCCAGCCGGAGGCCGCCAAGCAGATCGCGGTGGCCGACGAGCTCATCATCACGAAGACCGACCTCGTGACAGCGGAGACCCTGCAGCGCCTCGCCACCGCCCTCTCCGCGCTCAACCCCTCGGCGGTGATCCGAACGGCGCTGCACGGACTCGTCACGAACCACGAGCTGCGCGCCCGTTCGACGCCGCGCGATTCCGAGCCTGGAGACGCCATGAGCACCGGCCACACGGACGACGTGCACCAGCTGAGCTTGGAGCTCGATAAAGCCGTCGACTGGCTGGGGTTCTCGGTTTGGCTGAGCATGCTGCTGCATGCGCATGGCGAGCGCGTACTGCGTGTGAAGGGCGTCGTTGAGATCGAACCGCGCGGTCACGTGGCGGTCAACGCCGTCCAGCACGTCGTTCACCGCCCCCAGCACCTGCCACCAGGCTCCGGGTTCACCGAGCTCCCACAGATCGTATTCATCACTCGCGGACTCGCCGTCGATGGTTTCGCCCACTCGCTCGCGGCCTTCCAGCGGCTGTCAACGGCACCCACAGCGAAGGCCCAGACACGATCGAGCTCCGCGAGCCCGCTGGCCGAGCGCCGCGATACGCCGTAGGAGCAAGGCAATCTGCAGGAGATCTAAGCTGAGTCGGGGAGACAGGATTCAACTGGCGACCGCCCTGCGCCCAGCAGGAACATTCAGGTCTGTGGGCTCACGCCCGGCGCTGTAGAGCGCGACGCGGAGCACCTGGCCTACGGCGCCGCCAAGGCCGGGCTCGTGAGCCTCACCAAGGGCATCCCCCGCGCGTTCGCGGGCGACAGGGTCCTCCCCTACGCGGTCGCGCCGGAGTGGGTCGGGACGAATCTCGCCTCCAACGCGCTGGCGGGCACCGACCTGTCGAGCCTCCCGCTAGGAGAGCCGACGGTCCCAGGACCTCGCCGAGGTGATCGCCTTCCTCGCCACCGGTCGCTCGCGCCACACCACCGGCGCGACGAGCGACATCAACGGCGCGGACTACGTCCGCTGAGCCGAGCGACCACGGCGCCCGGACTCGACGACATCTCTCCGCGTACGCAAGCCTCGCGGGGGCGACACGCGAGCGCGCGAACGACGCGCCGTACGGCAGCGACCACCCGGTCCGGAACCGCGGTGCGAAAGCGGTTCCGCTCACACCACAGAGCCAAATCGAGACAGCCGAGGTGCCAAACAGGGTCCAAACTTGGACCCCAAATTGGACCCCGCCTCTATACACCCGCAAAGCGCTCTTTGCATTTTGCAGGGACACTCTGATCGGGGAGACAGGATTTGAACCTGCGACCGCCCGGCCCCCAGCCGGAACGATCCAGGCCTGTGGGCTCACGCTCGGTGCTCTAAAGCGACGCTCGCTGCTCTGAGTTGCTGTGAGTTTCGCTCAGTTTGGACCCCGGATTGGACCCCGCGCTCCAGCCTCTATCGCGCGAGGACGTCGGCCGCGAAGTCGACGAGCGCCTTCGCCTGCCGCTGAGCAGCGGTGAGCATCGCTCCGCTGATGTCGTCAAAGCCGTATTGCGCGGCGTCCTTGAGACCGAGCAGCCGCGCGAACTGCCGCGCGGCGTCATCTCCCCGGGGCGTGATCATGCGCAGCAGGTCAGCAGCGTCACGATGGTCTCGCCCGCGGCTGCGTTGACCCAATGCGGCGCAGCAGGCAGCGTCGGCAGCGGCGATGCCGGCGACCACGGCGCACGATGCCGCGGCCTTCCGCTCCTCGGCGCTGCTGTTCACGTCGGCGATCTCGGCCAGATCAAGTTGTGCTCGCGCGTCCCGAAGGCGGGCTCGCGCCTGCGTGCGGCCGCACTCCTGCAAGCGAGTGGTTCTACGAGGCAAGGGGCGTCCCGAGCAACCGGCGAGCCGGCACGCCCGCGAGCTCGATGCCGTCGCGCAGCACGGCTCCGAGTACCGGTGGAGGCTGGCTCTGGGCCAGCATCTCCTGGAGCGCCTGCTCACCGACTTCGACGATACTGGCGCGGTTTCCAGTCCATATCTCGACGCGGCGTCGCAGCGCGTCGACTTGCTGGCCCCACGCCGGATCGGCTTCTGGCGTGGCGGTGGGTCTGACGAGCAGAATGTCGATGTCTGACGCTTCATTGCCGTCGCCACGGGCGGCGGAGCCGAATGCGGACGCGTGGGTCGGAGGCAGTTCCCACTCGGCGACCGCGTCGCGGATCCTCTGCCACAGCTCGCTACGCATTCCCGCGAGCGCGAGCACGGCCGCGGCCCCGAGGTGCTCCCGGTTGAGCTGGTGCAAGAACGCGCTGCGCGAGCCTTCGCGCAGAACGATGCCTTGCCTTACCAAGCGCTTCAGCGCCTTACGGACGCCATCGTGTGATCGCAATCCCAGCCGTTCCGCGATCTCCCGTCCGCTCATGGATTGCGTCGTCCGCGCGAGCAATACCAAGATGTCGCCTTCAAGCCCAGAGGCAACGGCTCGGTGCGGCGAGGACAGATCCACACTGGCTACTCTAGCAGCCAGGTGGCTACTCAAGAAGCCATATGGCTGTAGTAGCAGCCGGCTCGTTAACCGCAGGTTTGACGGTGGTCCAGCCCTCTGACATCCTGTACGGACAGGATGCGGGAACTACAGTGCAACGCCGACCGCGCCGGGAGCGGGTGAGGAGCTGAGTATGGAGCCACTGCCGATCAGCCAGATCGCGCTCGTCGTCAACGACATCGAGGAGGCGCTGGAGCGCTACTACCGGGTGCTGGGTTGGGGTCCGTTCAACGTCTATGAGCACAAGCCGCCGCTGCTGCACCACACGCGCGTGCGCGGCAAGGACGTCGAGTACACGATGATCGGCGCCGAGGCCCACGTCGGGCCGATCGTGGTCGAGCTCATCCAGCCGGTCAGCGGCCCGAGCATCTATGCGGAATGGCTCGAGGAGCACGGTGAGGGGTTGCACCACATCGCGGTCATGCGCCCCACGCTCGAGACCTCGGAGGAGACCCGCAGGCGGTTTCTGGAGGAGGCCGGCGCCGACATCCTCATGGAGGGCCGGATCGGCGACGGGATCCACTTCTACTACGTCGACTCCCAGCCGCAGCTGAAGGCCATCTTCGAGTCGGGCACGGGTCACGCGGTCGACCTGCGGCCGAGCTACGTCTACCCGGCGTAGATGCGCATCCTCGCGGTCGGAGACTCCTACCTCGGCGTCCCCACGTTCGAGCAGGGGCTCGCGCGGCTGGCCCGGCGGCACGAGCTGGAGCTCCTGCAACTCGACGAGTCGCGGCGTTTCGTCCCGGTCACGGACGCCGAGCGAGCGCTCCGGGAGTACGCCGGCGACCCGGATGAGATCGTCGACCGGATGGCCGGCGTCGAGGTGCTCGTGGTGCACGGCGCACCCGTCACGGACAAGGTGCTCGCGGCGTCCGCCGACCTCGAGCTCGTGGGCTGCGCGCGCGGCGGGCCGGTGAACGTCGACGTCGCGGCGGCGAAGGCCCGGGGAATCGCTGTCGCCACGACGCCCGGCAAGAACGCCGAGGCCGTGGCCGACCAGGCGCTGGCATTCATGATCATGCTCGCGCGGCGGTTCACGACGGCGCAGCGCTTCCTGCTCGAGGGCGGCCGGCTCGCCGGGACGTTTGACGGCGCGGCGTTCTTCGGCCACGACCTCGGCGGGTTGACCGCCGGCCTGGTCGGCTTCGGCCACGTCGGCCGGGCGGTGGCGCGGCGCACGGCGGCCTTCGGGATGCGCACGCTGGTGTACGACCCGTTCGTGCGCGTCGAGGACCCGCACGCCGAGCAGGTCGGCGAGCTGGCCGAGCTGCTGGCGCGCGTCAATGTCGTGTCGCTGCACACCCGCGCCACGGCGGAGACCGAGAGCATGGTCGACGCGGGCTTCCTGGCGGCGATGCGACCGCACGCGTACCTGGTCAACACGGCGCGCGAGTCGCTGGTCGACGAGGCGGCGCTCGACGCCGCACTGGCCTCCGGCCGGCTGGCCGGCGCGGCGCTCGACGTGGTACGGCAGGCGGCCGGCGCCCCGCACCCGCTGCTGCGCCACGACAACGTGGTGATCACGCCGCACATCGGCGGCGCCACCTACGAGACGCTGCTGCGCGGGGCGACCATGATCGCCGAGGCGATCGAGGCCTTCGCCGCCCGCCGAGACCACGCGACGCGCGCGAACACGTAACTCAACCAGGAGGCACGATGCCCGAGGCCGACGCCTACGGCGACAAGCAGTTCCAGCCCGAGGTCCCCGTGCGCCGAGACGCCCTGGCGGTCAAGGGCGCGGGCGGCTACGACTGGGGAATGCAGAACCGGCTGGCGCGGATCTTCCGGCCGTCGTCCGGGCGCACCGTGATGCTGGCGATCGACCACGGCTACTTCCAGGGGCCGACCACCGGGCTGGAGCGCATCGATCTCAGCATCGTGCCGCTGGCCGCGCAGGCCGACGCGCTGATGCTCACCCGCGGCATCCTGCGCTCGACCATCCCGGCGACGCACCGCGGCGGGATCGTCATGCGCGCGAGCGGCGGCCCGAGCGTCCTGCGCGAGCTCTCGGACGAGCACATCGCGCTCGACATGGAGGACGCCGCCCGGATGAACGTCCACGCCGTCGCCGTGCAGGTGTTCGTGGGCGGCGAGCACGAGAGCCGCTCGATCCAGAACATGACGCGGCTGGTGGATGCGGGCTATCGCTACGGCATCCCGGTGCTCGGCGTCACCGCGGTGGGCAAGGACCTGGTGCGCGACGCGCGCTACCTCGGGCTGGCCACGCGCATGTGCGCGGAGCTCGGCGCCCAGTTCGTCAAGACGTACTACACGGCCGAGGGGTTCGAGCGCGTGACCGCCGGCTGCCCCGTGCCGGTCGTCATGGCCGGCGGCCGCAAGCTGCCCGAGCGCGACGCCCTGGAAATGGCCTACCGCGCCGTCCAGGAGGGCGCGGCGGGCGTCGACATGGGGCGCAACATCTTCCAGAGCGAGCACCCCGCGGCCATGCTCGAGGCGGTGACCCGGGTCGTCCACGCGGACCTCGACCCCGCCGGCGCGTTCTCGCTCTATGAGTCGCTCGCGCGCGAGCCGGTCGGGGTATGACGCGGCTCAGCGTCGGCATCGCCACCGCCGACCCGTTGCGCCTCGGCGACGAGCTCGACCGGCTGGCCGGCGCGGGGGTCGAGTTGGTGCACCTCGACGTGATGGACGGCGCGTACTGCCCGGTCGTGGCCACGGCCGCGCCGGCGCTCGTGCGGGCTGTCGCGGCGCCGCTGGCGGCCGACGTCCACCTCATGGTGCGCGATCCGCTGGCGCACGTCGACGCCTGGGTCGACGCCGGCGCGCGGATCGTCACCTTCCAGCTCGAGGGCGCCGCCGAGCCGCTGCGCGTCCTGCGCACGCTCGCCGGGCGCGGCGTCGAGCGCGGCGTGGCGATCGCTCCCGGGACGCCGCTGCCCTGGCTGGAGCCGCTGCTGGGCGACGTCGAGCTCGTGCTGGTGCTGGGCGTGATCCCCGGGCTGGCGGGCCAGCGGCTCGAGCCGCCGGCGCTCGACCGCCTGGCCCGGGTGTGCGAGATGGTCGCGGGCAGCGAGGTCTGCGTGGGCTTCGACGGCGGCGTGAACCGCGGCAACGTCGACCGCGTGGTGGCCGCGGGCGCCAGGCTCGTGGTCTCGGGCTCGGCCGTCTTCGACGGCGGCGACGCGGGCGCCAACGCGCGCTTCATGCTCGAGCGGGCGGCGGCGTGAGGACCGCGATCGTCACGGGCGCCGGCACCGGCGTCGGCGCCGCGACCGCCCGCCTGTTCGCCGAGCACGGTCACGCGGTCGTGCTGGTGGGGCGGCGCCGCGCGCTGCTCGAGCAGGTGGCGGCGGATCTCGAGCACGCGCTCGTGGTGGCCGACGACTTGGCGGATCCCGCCGTGCCCGGGCGGCTGATCGAGGCGGCGCGGGCGGCGTTCGGAGGGGTCGACGTGCTCGTCAACAACGCGGCGGTCATCTGGAACGGCGCGTTCGCCGACTTCACGCTCGCCCAGTTCGACGAGCACGTCGCGGTCAACGTGCGGGCGCCGTTCTTGCTCACGCAGGCCGCGCTGCCCGCGCTGCGCGAGGGGCGGTCGCCGGCGATCGTCAACGTGAGCTCCTCGATCGGCAGCATCGTCAAGCCGAAGACGACGCTCTACGCCATGACCAAGGCCGCGCTCGAGTACCTCACGCGGGCCACCGCATACGAGCTCGCCGAGGACGGGGTCCGGGTCAACGCCGTCGCGCTCGGACCCGTCGACACGCCCATCCACGCCACGTACGCGGACGACCTGGAGGCGGCGTACGCCGACCTCGCGAGGCGCGTCCCGCTCGGGCGGATGGGCACCCCGGAGGACGTCGCCCGCTGGATCTGGTGGCTGTCCTCTCCGGACACGGCATGGACCACGGGGGCGATCGTCCCCGTCGACGGCGGCCAGGTACTCGGGATCCCGGAGGCGGCAGGTGGCTGAGCGGTTGGACGGCAAGCGGGCGCTGATCAGCGGCGCGGGCAGCGGCATGGGCCTCGCCGCCGCCGAGCGGTTCGCGAGCGAGGGCGCCCGCGTTGCGCTGCTGGACGTCGACGAGGCGGCGATCGCTGCCGCGGCCGCGCGCATCGGTCCGGCCGCGCTGGCGACGCCCGCGGACGTGCGCGACGAGGACGCGGTGCGCGCGGCGGTGGCCGGCGCAGTCGAGGCGTTCGGCGGCCTCGACGTGGTGGTGGGCAACGCCGGCGTGCAGCTGGCGGGCCAGGACGACCGGGCGGAGCGCCTGTCGCTGGACGTCTGGCGGCGCACCGTGGACATCAACCTCACCGGCATGTTCCTCGTCTGCAAGCACGGCATCGACGCCCTGCTCGCCGCGGGCGGCGGCGCGGTGGTCTGCACGTGCTCGCCGACGGGGCTGTTCGGCTGCGCGCCGGGCTATGACGCCTACAGCGCAAGCAAGGGCGGCGTCGCCGGGCTCGTGCGCGTGCTCGCCGCCGACTACGCCCGCTCGGGGATCCGCGTCAATGGCGTCGTGCCCGGCTACATGGACACGCCGATGACGGGCTGGGTGACGCCGGAGGAGCACGACGCGCTGCTGACGACGATCCCCCTCGGGCGGGCGGGCCGGCCCGAGGAGGTCGCCGCGGTGATGGCCTTCCTCGCCTCCGACGACGCGTCCTACGTCACCGGGGCGCTGTGGGCCGCGGACGGCGGCATGACCGCCGTCTAGACGAACGATGAGCGGGCCGTGTGCTCCTCGTCGCTCTCCATGCGGTCGGCGGCCGCGTCGCCCGCGTGGCGGAGGAGCCCGGCCCGGCCGCTCGACACGAGCCACGTCAGCACGCCGATGCCCACCACGATCCAGCCGAGCACGATGAACGGCGCGAGGCTGATCGGGTAGTCGGGCAGCGGGTTGACCGACTCATAGACCACCAGGACCAGCGCGACGATCCCGAGCGCCGGGACGACGGCGTGCTTGAACCAGCTGAACTCGTCCGGGTGCTCACGGCGGTAGTAGATGAACAGGCCGACGTTGGAGACGGCGTACACCGGCGCGAGCGCGAACGTGAACCAGGTGCCGGTGAGGTTGTAGACGTTGGAGACGCCGATGACGATCGGCAGCAGCACGCCGAGGACGATGTTCACGCCGGTGAGGAACCAGACGGCGGTGACCGGCGTCTTGTACTGCGGGTGCACCTTGCGCAGCGCGGTCGGCATCGCGCCCGTGCGCGCCATGCCGAAGAGGAACCGCGCCGAGGCGTTCATGACGGCGATCGACACCGCGAGCGCCGAGTTGAACAGCGCGAACAGCAGCAGCACCCAGGCGCCGCCCCACAGCCGGTGCCCCAGCACGAACGCGGGCAGCTCGCTGGAGCCGGCGAAGGAGCCGATCCTGTCCGTGCCCCAGCCGACGGTCTGGCCCCAGGAGACGAAGACGAGGAAGACGCCGAGCAGCAGGATCGACCCCATGACCGCGCGGGGGATGGTGCGCTTGGGGTCCTCGGTCTCCTCGGCCAGCGGCGCGGCGGCGTCCCAGCCCGTGATGGCGAAGATGGCGAACACGACGCCGAGGAAGAGGCCGTGGCCGCTCGGAGCATTGCCCGGGTTCAGCCAGTGCACGTTGATGCCGCCCTGGCCGGGGTCGATGAAGCCCGAGACGCCGAGCGCGAACACGATCGCCGTCTCGATCAGGCCCAGCGTGACCACGAGCCGCGCCGACAGCTCGATCCCGCGGTAGGAGGTGTACGCCACCAGCGCGATCAGGAAGACCATCAGGTACCACCAGTGGAACGTGACGTTGTACTCGGACTTCAGCGTGGACGACAGCGTGTCGCCCATGAAGCTGCCGACCTGCGCCACCACGACGGGGTAGAAGAGCAGGTAGACCCAGGCGACCAGGAAGCCCCAGCGCACGCCCAGCGAGCGCGTGACGAACGTGTAGTACGTGCCGACCGACGTCATGTGCTTGGTGAACTGCGAGAGCACATAGCCGAGCAGCACGGCGATGATGAACGCGCCGAGATAGGCCAGCGGCGCCGCCACGCCGGCGTTGGACACGATGAACGGGATCGTGAACATGCCCGCGATCGCCGGGGCGATCGCAGTCACGCTCTGCATCAGCACCCCGGGCAGCCCGATCGCGCCGGCCTTCAGCTCCGTCTCGGCGACTACGTGATCGTGCTCGTGCACGGCTGCACCGTCAGGCATATATCCCCCCGTTAGGGATCGTCTCCTCGGCCACTCCGGGCCCCCAGGAGCGCCGTCGCCCCGGTGTCGCCGGCTCGTGGCTCTCCTCCGACCCTCGGGAGCATAACGTCATCCTGTCCGTACAGTCAATGGTGGGTGGCCTCGCCGTCCGGGCCCGAGCCGCGGCGCCCTAGAAGATTGCGATCGGGTTCCAGGGCGAGCCGGTCCCGCCGGGCAGCCGCAAGGGCAGGCCGACGACCATGAACTCGTCGCGGCCCTCCTGCGCGCACGCCACCGCGAGGTCCTCGAACTGCAGGCTGTCGGACACGAGCATCCCCATCGCCGCGACCTGGAGCGGGTGGATCGGATAGGTGATGCCGTTGACCACGCTCGGCACCGTTTCGCCGTCGCCGTCGGGCAGGAACGCGCCGATCGACAGCTCGTGCATCCACGGGATCGCGTCGACATGGATGCCCGCCTTGCCCTCGCCGGCCGGGGGCGGGCTGTTGGTCCACGCACCGAGCGCCAGCCGGCGTGCATGATGGCCGGTGCGCAGGACGAGGATGTCGCCCTCGCCGAGCCGCGCCCCCTGCGCCCGCACGCACTCCTCGAGCTCGGCCCGGGTGACCGCCTCGCCCGGCTCCAGCCAGTCCACGCCGCGCAGGCGCGGGATGTCCAGCAGGACGCCCCTCCCCACCACGCCGAGGCTGACCGCGGTGATGTCCTGGGTCGTCGCGCCGGTCGAGGGCACGACGTCCGCCGCCCGCCGGCCGTTGTAGGTCAGCCCGCCGTAGGAGATGTGGCAGAGCGCGTCGACGTGGGTGTGGCAGTCGCCGTGGCAGGCCATGCCGAGGTAGTCGAGCGCGAAGCCGACCTTGCTCTCGTCCACGGGGACGTCATGCGACTGGACGACGAAGTGCATCGCCTGCTGCGGGTTGTCCGGCCCGGCGACCTTGTTGATCGGGATGGCCATGGACACGCGCCGGCCGGAGCGCACCAGCGCCGCCGCCTCGCGCACCTTGTCCGGCGTGATGAGGTTGAGCGTGCCCAGTTCGTCGTCGGGCCCCCAGCGCCCCCAGTTCTTCACCGACTCGAAGATCGCCTCGAATTCGGGCACCCCGAGCTGCTCCGCGACGGCCAATCCACCACCTCCATTGCTGTATCGACAGGATGACGTTAGGCTCACGGCCTCGTGGCGTCAAGCAGCGATCTCCGCGGCGCCGTGCGTGGGCGTGTCCGGCTCTCGACCGCCGACTTCGCGCTGCTCGACGAGCACTTCCCGGGACGCTATCCGCGGATGATCGTGGCCGGCGAGGGCGCGTACCTCGTCGACGCGGACGGCCGCCGGCTGCTCGACAGCGGCGCCCACATGGGCGCATGCCAGATCGGCCACGGGCGCCGCGAGGTAGCCGAGCGGATCGCGGAGCAGGCCGCGGCGCTCGAGTTCACGACGCTCGACGGCGGTCTGGCGCATCCCTACGCGCTCGCGCTGGCGGAGCGGCTGGCGCCCCGCATGCCGCTGGCCGGCGAGCCGCTGTTCCTGTTCGGCGCCTCGGGCAGCGAGGCGAACGAGACCGCCTTCAAGGTCGCGCGCGCCTATCACGCCGCGCGCGGCGAGCCCCGGCGCCACAAGTTGCTCTGCCGCGCCGGCTCCTATCACGGCGCGACGTTCGCCGCGATGGCCGCCACGGGCATCCCCGCGGCGCGCGAGCCCTTCGCGCCGCTGCCGCCGGGGTTCGTCCGCGTCACCCAGCCGTCGCCCGGGCGCTGCGGCTACTGCCCGCGCGGCGGGCGCTGCACGCTCGACTGCGCCGAGGATGTCGAGCGGGCGCTGCTGCGCGAGGGGCCGGAGAGCGTGGCGGCGCTCGTGGCCGAGCCCGTGGCGTTCCGCGAGGCGATCAAGGTCCCGGACCCGGGGTACTGGCCCGCGCTGCGCGACATCTGCGACCGTCACGGGATCCTCCTGATCTCCGATGAGGTGATCACGGGCTTCGGCCGCACCGGCCGCTTCATGGGCGCCGAGCACTGGGGCCTGCGGCCGGACATGGTGGTGATGGCGAAGGGCCTGACCAGCGGCTATGTGCCGATGTCGGCCTGCGTGCTGTCG
>JAICRZ010000083.1 GCA_025937135.1 Thermoleophilaceae bacterium | reverse complement strand
CCTCCTGGAAGCCGTCCGTGCCGAGCAGGTCGGTGCGCACCTGGCCGGTGATGAAGACGGTCGGGACCGAGTCCATCACCGCGTCGGCGATCGCCGTCACGAGGTTGGTCGCGCCGGGGCCGGAGGTGGCGAGCGCCACGCCGACCTTTCCCGACGCCTTCGCGTATCCCTCCGCCGCGTGACCGGCGCCCTGCTCGTGGCGGCACAGCACGTGCCGGATGCCGCCGTCGTAGAGGGCGTCGTAGGTCGGGAGGTTCGCGCCGCCGGGGATGCCGAATACGGTGTCGACACCCTCGGCCTTGAGACATTCCATGATGGCGTCAACTGCGCGCATGTAGCGAACCTCCTTTCGAGGTGGCGGGTTGGGGGATCGAGTCTAGCCGCGCCTAAGCCGTGCGGACGTAGATCTGATCCGGGTATTCCTGGTCGGCGCCGCAGCGCCTGCACACCTGCGAGGTGATCGGCATCATGAAGCCGCACTCGTGGCAGCGCCGCCGCGGGTCGTTGCGCTCGAAGCGGTAGAGCAGTGCGGCGAGCGTCCCGATCAGGGGCAGCGCGAAGCCGATCAGGAACCAGATGAAGAACGAGCTCCCCTTGATCTTCCCGATGGCGCCGGCCGAGAGCCCGAAGAAGAACATCAGGACGAGGAACTCCATTACGGAGTAAGCCTAGATGCCGGAGTCAGTGCCGGCTGAGGATGGACATCGCCCAGAGGACGGCCATGACCGCGAGCACGATCACGACCACCCACGCCACGGCCGACACGACGCCGATGACCACCTTGAAGAGGATCCAGGCGGCGATCAGCAGGACGACCACGGCGAGGGCCTTGAGCGCGAGTCCGGACAGCGAAGCCCTTGCATTGCTCATGCGGTAATTGTCGCACGCGCGTGAAAGCGCTCTTAAAGAGCTACAGCAGGTGCGCGGGCCGGGTCGGCGCGTAGCGGTCTAGCCCCGGCAGCGGCACCGAGCACAGGATCCAGCTCGGCCAGAAGACGCCGAAGCCGAGCGTGCGCAACCGGCGCATCAGCCACCACGACAGCGACGTGACGAACACGCTCAGGTAGCGCGGCTCCTGCGTCATCGCCACGCGGTCGAGCGCCGCGATGATCACCGGCACGAGGCCGCCGGGCTGCTGGGCGACGGCGGGGCCGATGTCGCCGTCACTCGAGACCCAGCAGAGCGCCTTGGTCTCGCCGCTGCTCGGGTCGAGCGCGGCCAGGCAGTTGCGGTCGCGCGCGAAGAACTCGTGCAGCGCCGGGCGGTCGTGGCGGATCGCCTGCGGCTCGAGGCGCATCCACTCGGCCACCGCGCGGTCCGGCTTGAGCAGGTGCACGCCGGGGTCGGTGGTCTCGATCTCCTGCGCGCGGCGCTCGAGGTAGACGTCGGTGCGCTGGCGCATGTGCCAGTGGCCCGCGACGGGCATCACGCCGAACTCGAGGTACAGCGAGAGGTCGCTCGGCGCGCCGGCGGCCACGACGACGCGGCCGAGGTCGGCACTCGGGTCGCCCGGCCAGGCCACCTGGAGCAGCCGCCGCCCCACCCCGCGCCCCTGGTGTTCGGGCAGGACCATCAGCTCGGTCAGCTCCTCCATGTGCGGGAATCGCACCACGCGCGCGTAGCCGATCGGGCCGCTGCCGTTCTCGGCGATCACGTAGCGGCCCTCCGGCTGCGCGGCGATGAACTCGACGACCGAGCGCTGCCGTCCCCAGTCCGCCTCGATGTGCTCGCGCGTGAGCTCGCGGCCCGGCGGGATGATCCCCTGGCGCGTGCCGGAGTCGTGCATCGCGTGCTCCGAGAGCGCGAAGGTGGTCTCGAGGTCCGAGACCGAGCCGTCGCGAATCGTCAGCTCGACCGCCGACATGGCTTCGTCAGCCCTCGAGGGCGCGGACCGGCCGCTCGCCCGACTCGGTCTCGTGGCTCGCCGGCTGGTGCGGGGGCGTCTCGACGTAACCCTTGAGGTCCGGCGGGTGGCCGACCTGGCCGAGCTCCGACGACGAGCGGCCGAAGAGCAGGCCCACGGTCCAGTCGAACATCAGGCGCGCGCGCCGCGCGTTGCCCGGCATCAGCATCAGGTGGTAGGTGCGCGCCGCGAACCAGGCGGGAAACCCGCGCAGCTTGATGCCGACCATCGTGGCGACCGCCTCGTTGCGCCCCATGTCGACGAACACGCCGAGCGTCTTGTAGCGGAACTTCTTGATCCGGCCGTGGCCGAGCGAGGCCGCGACGTTGTCGGCCGCGAGCTTGCCCTGGCGCATCGAGTGCTGGGCCGTCGGCGGGCAGATGCCCCTGTAGCCCTGGGCGGGGTCGGGGACCGCGGCGGAGTCGCCGACCGCCCAGACGTTGTCGCGCCCCTTCACGCGCAGCGTCGCGTCCACGTCCAGGCGCCCGCTCTCGTGCAGCGGCAGCCCCAGGTCGCGCACGACGCCGGGCGACTTCACGCCGGCCGTCCAGCAGAGTGTGCGCGCGGGGATCACCTCGCCGTCTGCCAGCTCGACCGAGTCCTCGGTGCACCCGTTCATCCGCACGCCGGTCTTCACCTCGATGCCGCGTCCGCGCAGCTCGCGCGTGGCGAACTCGGCCAGACCGTCGGGGATCTCCGGCATGATCCGCGGCAGCCCCTCGACGAGCACCCAGCGTGTGCCCTGGGTGCGGCAGCGCGGATAGCGCTCGATCACGTCCGCGACGAAGTCCTGCATCTCGGCGATGCCCTCGACGCCCGCGTAGCCCGCGCCCACGAACACGAAGCTGAGGTAGGGCACGCGCTCGGCGGGATCGTCCATCGCCTCGGCGATCTCGAGGTTCAGCAGCGCGCGATTTCGGAGCGCGGTGGCCTCCGCGATCGTCTTGAAGCCGAGGCCGTGCTCGGCCAGCCCCGGGATCGGGAGCACGCGCGAGACCGAGCCGAGCGCGAGGATCAGCTGGTCGTAGGGGAGCGACTCCTCGGTGCCGAGCGGGCCCGTGAAGCGCAGCCGCTGCCCGTCCGGATCGAGGCCCGTGACGCGGCCGAGGCGGATGTTCGTGGAGTCGAGCTCCTCGCGCAGCGGCACGACCACGTGGCGCGGCTCGAGCGTGCCCGACGCGGCGCCCGGCAGCAGCGGCGTGTAGAGCAGGAAGTTGACGTCGCTGACGAGCGTGATCCGCGCGCTCTGGCGCGGCAGGGCCTTCTCGAGGCGGCGGGCGGCGTAGAAGCCGCCGAAGCCGCCGCCCGCTATGACGACGTTCCAGGCCATGTCCCTATACAAGCGCAGCCCGGCGCGCGGCGTCCAGAGCGGCGCGCGCCTCCGCGCTCAACCGCCGCCGCAGCCGCCACGGCGCGCCCGAGAAGGCGTGGTTGGCGACCGTCGCGAAGCCGGACTCGTCCGTGCGCAGCGCGAGCAGCAGGTGGGCGATGCGGTCGGACGGTGGCAGGTCCCTGTCCGGAACGCCGACGCAATAGCAATGGACGCGGCGTCCACCGCGGCGGACGAGGATGGCGCCCGACTCCCCGACCAGCCACACGCCCAGCGCGCCGCGCTCGAGCGCCAGCCCGGTCGTGCGCTGGAGCTCGCGCTCATCGTGGCCGAGCAGGTCGCCCAGCAGCCCCTGCGCGACGCGCTCGGGCCGCGCGTTCGCCGCCGGCTTGCGGCGCACGACGTTCGCGCCCCGGAATGCGTACAGCTCCGGGATGATCCACGCGTGCGCGAAGCAGGCGAGCGCCACCGGCAGCGCGATCGGGTTCAGCAGCACCAGGACCGCGGCCGCGGCCATGAACGGCACGACGTGTCCGACCGTATAGGCGGTCCACCACTGCCCGCGGCGGACGAGCGTCGTCGGCGTCGTGCGCTCGCGCCAGGGAACCGAGGCGAGCTCGGGGAGTACCGCCTCCGTGCTCATCGCGGTCGGCTCAGCCGCCCGCTATCGGGCGGCGCATGATCACCAGGTCCGCCTCGCGCGGCAGCTCGCGTACCTGCGTGGCCTCGCCGGGGCCTTCGGTCACCACGCCGATGTAGCCCTCGTCGAGCTGGCGCCGGAACTCCTCGACGGCGGCGTCGTACGCCGTCTGATCTTCGGTCGCCCACTCGGCGAGAGTGGAGTGGCCGGTGTGGTCCATACGGATCAGCCGCGACATCGCGTACCTCCTGCTCGGGGGTCCCCGAGGCGATGATACGCCCTGGTCTAGAGCTGCAATTTCTCCCGCACCAGGCGGTTCACCTCGCCGCCGTCGGCGCGGCCCTTCGTCTCGCGCATCACGAAGCCGACGATCGCGCCGATCGCCTTCGCCTTGCCGCCCCTGAGCTCCTCGACGGCCTGCGGGTTGGCCTCGAGCGCGCGGTCCACGATGCCCTCGAGCTCGTCCGCGCCGGCCATCCCGAGCGAGCGCTCCTCGACGATCCGCTCCGGGTCGCCGCCCTCCGCGGCCAGCACGTCGAGCACCGTCTTGCCCGCCGACTGCGAGATCGTCTTCGCCGACACGAGTTCGACGAGCCGCGCGAGCGCGCGCGGCTCCACCTTCGACTGCTGCGGCTCGGTGTCCCCCAGGCGCGCGACCAGATCGCCGGTCACCCAGTTCGCCAGCGTGGCGGGCTCGACCTCGCCGTCGGCACCCAGGGCGTCCTCGAAGAAGTCGCCGAGCTCGCCGCGGAACGACAGCAGCCGGGCCGTCTCGGCGTTCAGCCCGAGCTCCCGCTCGAAGCGCTCCGCTCTGGCGGCCGGCAGCTCCGGCAGCTCCGCGCGCGCCCGTTCGAGCATCTCCTCGGTCGGCACGATCGGCACCAGGTCGGGCTCGGGGAAGTAGCGGTAGTCGTGCGCCTCCTCCTTCGAGCGCAGCGAGCTGATCGCACCCGTCGCCGGGTCGTAGTGGAGGGTCTCCTGCTCGACCTCGCCGCCACCGCGCAGGATCTCCTGCTGGCGCGCCACCTCGGCATCGATCCCCCGTTCGATGAAGCGGAACGAGTTCATGTTCTTCAGCTCGGTCTTGGTGCCGAAATTGGACTCGCCGACCGGGCGGATCGAGATGTTGGCGTCGCAGCGCAGCGACCCCTCCTCCATGTTCACGTCGGAGACGCCCGTCCGCTTGAGCGTGGCGCGCAGCAGGCGCAGGAAGTCGCCGGCCTGCTCGGCGGTGCGGATGTCGGGCTCGGTCACGATCTCCACGAGCGGGGTGCCGCCGCGGTTGAAGTCGACCACGCTGGCCTCGGCCGTGTGCATCCGTCCCGAGCTGCCCGCGTGCACGAGCTTGGCGGCGTCCTCCTCGAGGTGCACGCGGTGGATGCGCACGTCGCCCAGGTGCCCGTCGCGCCCGAGCGGGATGTCGTACTGGCTGATCTGGTAGCCCTTCGGCAGGTCCGGATAGAAGTAGTTCTTGCGGTGGAAGATCGAGCGCGGCGCGATCGTGCACTCGAGAGCCATCGCGATCATCAGGCCGTAGTGCACGGCCTGCGCGTTCGTCACCGGCAGCGACCCGGGGTGCCCGAGGCACACCGGGCACGTGTGGACGTTGGGCTCGTCGCCGAAGGACAGCGCGCAGCCGCAGAACATCTTCGTGCGCGTCCGGAGCTGGACGTGGATCTCGAGGCCGATGACCGGCTCGTACTCGACCGCGTTCACCGCGGGAGCCCCTCGAACCCGATAGCGCGCTCGAGCGCGTACGACGCCTCGAAGATCCTGTTCTCGCTGAACGCCGGGCCGGCGAGCTGGATGCCGACCGGCAGGCCGTCCGCGAGGCCGCCGGGGATCGAGATCGCGGGCAGCCCGGCGAGTGACATCGGCACCGTCAGGAAGTCGGACATGTACATCGCGAGCGGGTCCTGCGTGCGCGCGCCCAGCTCGAACGCGACGGTCGGCGAGGTCGGCGTGAGGATCAGGTCGACGCGCCCGAACGCCGCGCGGAAGTCGTCGGCGATCTTCGTGCGCACGCGCTGGGCGGTGCCGTAGTAGGCGTCGTAGTAGCCCGACGACAGCGCATAGGTGCCGATCATGATGCGGCGTTTGACCTCGGCGCCGAAGCCGTCGCGGCGTGTCTCCTCGTACATGGAGACGAGGTCGCCGTTGCCGGCCCGCTGCCCGTAGCGGACGCCGTCGTAGCGGGCGAGGTTGGCGCTCGCCTCGGCGGGCGCGATCACGTAGTAGGCGGACAGGCCGTGGCCGGCGCTCGGCAGTTCGACCTCCTCGACCTTGCCGCCCAGCTCCTCGACCCGCGCGATCACGGAGTCGAAGACCTCGCGCACGCCCGGCTCGATCCCCTCGCCGAGCAGCGCCGGCGGCACCCCGAAGCGCAGGCCGTCGAGCGACTCCGAGCTCGGCAGGCGGATCGCCTCCGGATGCTGGAGCGACGTCGAGTCGCACGGGTCGCGGCCGACCATGTGGCGGTACAGCAGCGCGGCGTCGGTCACGTCGCGCGTCAGCGGCCCGCACTGGTCCAGCGAGGACGCGAACGCGATCATCCCGTAGCGGCTCACGCTCCCGTAGGTGGGCTTCAGCCCCACGATCCCGCAGAGCGCGGCGGGCTGGCGGATCGAGCCGCCGGTGTCGGTGCCGATCGCCCACGGCGCGAGCCCCGCGGCCACCGCCGCGGCGCTGCCACCGGACGAGCCGCCGGGCACGCGGCTCGTGTCCCACGGGTTGCGGACCGGGCCGTAGCCGGAGTTCTCGTTCGACGAGCCCATCGCGAACTCGTCCATGTTCGTCTTGCCGAGCATCGGCGCGCCGGCGCCGACCAGCTTCTCGACGGCGGTGGCCGTATACGGCGGCCTGTAGCCCGCCAGGATCCGCGACCCCGAGGTGCTCGGCACGCCCTCGGTGCAGAAGAGGTCCTTCACCGCCAGCGGGACGCCGCCGAGCGGCGCGCCGGGCTCGACGTCCGGAGCCTCCTCGGCCACCCAGAGATATGCGCCCAGCTCATCGCTCGCGGAGCGGTCGCGATAGGTGTCGAACAGGTCGCGGGAGGAGAGCTCGCCCGCGCGCACGCGCTCGGCGGCCTGCGCGGCCGTCAGGGCTACGACGTCGTCGCTCACGCGCCCGGGCTCGGGACGCGGAAGCCGTCGTCCGTGGCTTCGGGAGCGTTCTCGAGCGCCCGCTCGCGCGGGAGCGAGGGCCGCGGCTCGTCCGGGCGCAGCACGTTCTCCACGTCGACCACGTGTGAGGTCGGCTCGACGCCCTCGAGGTCGAGCTCGTTGATCCGCTCGACGTGCTCGAGGATGGACGACAGCTCGTCGGACATGCGGTCGACCTCCTCGTCGCTGAGGCGAAGGCGGGCCAGTTTGGCCACGTGCAGGACCTGCTCGCGGTCGATCACGCGAGCGATTCTAGGAAGGCCCGCTCAGCGCAGCCGTGGCGGCTTCTCGAACAGCGCGTCGAGCGGGCGGGTCGCACCGCTGGCCGCGTTGCGGAGGTGAGGGAGGCGGAAGGCGTCCTCGATCGTGCGCAGCGTGGAGTAGTGCGAGTACCCGACGGCCGGCTGTGCGCCGCGGCGCACGCGCGGGCCGGCCACCACGACCGGCAGGCGCCCGCCGCGGGCGAGCCCGCCGCAGCAGCTCGCGTTCGTCGAGCCCTCCTCCCAGGCGAGCACGAGGAACCCGTTGCGCCCGAGCTGGCGGAGCAGCGGCGGGATCAGTTTCGCGAGGTAGGCATCGCCGTGGGCCACCGAGCAGTCGTGCGTGTCGTTGCAGAGGTCGGGCGTGATGAACACGAAGCGCGGCAGCGACCCGCGGGCCATGTCGGTCTTCAGCCGGGTGGCCGGGACGATCTTGGCGCAGCGTG
Organism: Thermoleophilaceae bacterium; assembly: GCA_025937135.1. GTDB lineage: Bacteria > Actinomycetota > Thermoleophilia > Solirubrobacterales > Thermoleophilaceae > JAICJV01. The sequence goes on along the minus strand of JAICRZ010000083.1, from coordinate 4,107 downwards.
CCGGATCGCTCGTGATGGTCGTGAAGTAGGCGAACGGGTTGTGCTTCTTCGCGTAGCGCTTGTAAGAGCCACCGCCGAAGCAGGCGCGCGGCATCCCCTCCATGTACCCCTTCCACGAGACATGGGCGCGCTCGAGCTGGTCGACCAGGTTGGACGCGCCCTGGTTGCAGCCGGTGCAATCCGAGTCGACCCCGAACGTCGAGCCGCCGATCAGCGCCAGGTAGTTCGGCAGCGACGGGTGCGTGACGCCGAAGTAGTTGCGCGGCGACGCGTAGCGCCGGGCGAGCTTGTTCACGTACGGCGCGCTGCGCGAGCCGATCACGCTGCCGCGCTCCTTGTTCTCCATCATCACGACCACCACGCGGGACCCCGGCGAGCGCTTCGCGTGCGTCGGCACCGGCGGGCGGGCAGCACCGCCGCTGGCGCAGGCGATCAGCGAGCAGGCCACGGTCGCCGCGGCCAGCGCTGCTGCCCCGCTACGCGGGCGCATCGGCGGCGGGCGCGGCGGTCTGGGGCTCGCGCTCTGCGCGCGTGGCCACCCGCGACGCAATCGCGACGATTCCCACGCAGACGAGTCCGGCGGGCGCGCCCCACTTGACCACGGCCGCCTCGTTCAGCCCCGGTGGCTGGATGATCCGGTAGGCGATCAGCGCCGCGGTCGCGAGGCCGGTCAGCGTGGCGATCGGGCTGGGCGTCCGTCTCCGCCCGGCCGCGCGCATGTACGCCGCCGCGATCGCCAGCGCGGCCGTCGCGAGCAGGCCGATGAGGATCACCCGGTCGATCGCCCCCGACGCCTGCCAGGCGTTCTTCTCGTGCGCCTCGGCGGCGTACGCCTGCTCCTGGGACACGCTCGGCACGGTCTGGGTGTTCAGCTGCGGGACCACGTCGTGCTGGAAGAAACGGTCCTGTTCGCCGACCTTGTCGGTGTACCAGTCGGGCGCCATGACGAGCAGCAGCGCGAGCGCGGCGATGAGGGCGATCGCGTGACCGGGCGTCAGCCTGCGGAAGCTCACTGCATGTCGCGGCGCGTGCCGTCGGCCGTGGGCGCCGGGATCGTCTCGATGTCGAGCCGTGGCCGCATCGAGCTCGGAAAGTGCTTGTCGCGCATGCTCTTCACGTCGAAGGCGATGAGGGACAGGGCGGCGATCGCGGCGATCCAGACGCCCGCGTCGCGGCTGACCCCGTCGGCGGGCGGGTTGAGCAGCCGGATCACGGCCAGCACCGCTGCGACCGCGAGGATCCAGACGATCGTGGAGCTCAGCGCCTGCGGCACCGCGGCCGTGCGCTGGAACGCCGTGACGATCGGCAGCGCCATCGCGCAGAGCGCCGCGATCGCGATGATCACGTCCACGACCGTGAACCAGTCCCACGCGTTCGCCGACTCGCCGCCCACCGAGTACCACGGCAGGAACAGCGACACCAGCAGCACGACGCCCCCCAGCCCGGTCAGCCACTCCCACGTCCGTACGCGGCGGATATCCACGCTGGCAGGGTAACTACTGGACGTCGCGGCGCGGCTCGTTCGCCGCCGGCGGCGGCAGCGGCTCGACCGTCGGATGCGTGCGCAGTGGCCCGGGGAGGCTCGTATCGCGCCGGCTGCGCCAGTCGAACACGACCAGGACGATCGCCGCCGCGGTGCCGATGAAGACCCCCGCCTTGCGCGTGATGTGCGCCGCGCCGCCCGCGAGGATCGTGTCCACGCCGGGCAGGCTGATGAGCCGGATGACCGCGAGGATGGCGGCCACGAGGGCCAGCCACATCAGCCAGCGCGCCCAGAGCCGGGGGAACGCCGCAGCGCGCTGCGACGCGGTGATCGGCACGAGAGCGATCGCGCCGAGAGCGGCGAGCGCGAGGATGATGTCGTCGTACGCGAACGCCTCCCACGCGTTGGCGTTGATCCCGACCACGCCGTACCACGGCAGCCAGAGCGAGATCAGCAGCACGACCCCGGTCAGTGCCGTGAGCCAGTCCCATACGCGGACGCGGCGGAAGTCCATGCTCGCTTCCTACCCCCGGCGGGCCACGGCCACGCCCGCTTGGCGGCGTGCCGCCTCGAGCGTGTTCACGAGCAGCATCGCGATCGTCATCTGGCCGACGCCGCCCGGGACGGGCGTGATCGCGCGCGCCCTGGGAGCCACGGAGTCGAAGTCGACGTCGCCAACGAGTCCCTCGTCGGTGCGGTTCACCCCCACGTCGATCACCGTCGCGCCGTCCTTGACCATGTCGCCCGTGATCATCCTCGGCACCCCGACCGCCGCCACGACGATGTCCGCGCGACGGACGTGTCCGGCGAGGTCGCGCGTGCGCGAATGGCAGTGGGTGACGGTGGCGTTGGCGGCCAGGAGCAGCTGGTGCATCGGCTTGCCGACGAGGATCGAGCGCCCGATCACGACGGCGTCGGCCCCCTCGATCTGCGTGTCGGCCGCGCGCAGCAGGTCCATGCATCCGGACGGCGTCGCTGGGACCATCGACGGCTTGCCGAGCGCGAGCAGGCCGGCGCTCGTGGGCGTGAGGCCGTCGACGTCCTTCAGCGGGTCGATCAGCGCTATGAGCGCGTCGGAATCGAGCTGGTCCGGCACCGGCAGCTGGAGCAGGATCCCGTGCACGGAGTCGTCGTCGCCGAGCTGCACGATCAGGTCCGCCACCTCGTCCTGGGGCGTGTCGGCCGGCAGCGTGTGGTTGAACGACTGCATCCCCGCCTCGCGCGACTTCTCGTGCTTGCTGCGCACGTAGACCTGCGAGGCCGGGTCGTCGCCCACGAGGATGGTCGCGAGACCCGGCTGGGGCCCGCCGGAGTCGACGAGCTCCGCCACCTCCCGCTTGACGCGGTCGCGCACTTCCTGGGCGACGGCCCTGCCGTCGATCACGTTGTCGTTCATGCCTTCTTCTTTATGGGGGCGTAGTCCATCATCAGCTTGCGCTCGCTGCGGTCGACCGCGAAGCGGACGACCACCAGGCCACCGGGCTCGAGCCCGATCACCACGCCGTCGCCCATCGTCGCGTGCTCGACGTCGTCTCCCACCGCGAACGACGCCCCGGATTCCGCGGCCGACGGCCGCCGCGGCTGGGACGGCGGCGGCGCGCCCGTGCCCCAGCGGTTCCAGCTCGTCTGCGAGAGGTGCTGCGAGCGTGACTCCATGTCGGTGAGCGACTCCGGGATCTCGCCGATGAAGCGGCTGGGCACGCTCGCGTTGCGCTGCCCGTAGAGCGCGCGCTCGCGCGTGTAGGTCATGTAGAGCTCGCGGCGCGCACGCGTGATCCCGACGTAGCAGAGGCGCCGCTCCTCGTCGATGTCGCCGGCCTCGATCGAGCGCATGTGCGGGAAGATCCCGTCCTCGACGCCGATCATGAACACGACGGGGTACTCGAGGCCCTTGGCGTTGTGGAGGGTCATCAGCGTGACGATGCCCTCGTCGTCGCTGAGGTTGTCCTGCTCCGAGAAGAGCGCGAGCTGCTGGAGGAACTCCTCGACCGACGGCTCGTCGGAGTTGGCCATGTATTCGCGCGCGACGCCGACGAGCTCCTCGAGGTTCTCGATCCGCCCCTCCGCCTCGATCGTGCGCTCCGCGCGCAGCGCCTCGAGGTAGCCGCTCTCGTCGAGCGTCTCCTGGAGCAGCTCGTCGACGTCCGAGTTCTCCATCCGCTCGCGCAGCCGCTCCATCGAGGACATGAAGCGCCGCACCGCCTTGATCGCCGCCGCGCCCAGCCCCGGAATCGCCTCCGGGTCGAGCGCGACGTCCCACACCGACTCGCCGAGGGTGTTCGCGTGCGAGACGATCCTGGCCTGCGTCGTCTGCCCGATGCCGCGCTTGGGGGAATTGACGACGCGCTCGAATGCGACCACGTCCGCCGGGTTCACGAGCAGCGTCAGGTAGGCGATCGCGTCCTTGATCTCGGCGCGCTCGTAGAACTTCGTGCCTCCGATCACCTGGTAGCTCACGTTGAAGCGCACGAGGATGTCCTCGAGCACGCGCGACTGGGCGTTCGCCCGGTAGAAGATCGCGACCTCGTCGAGCGACACGCCCTCGTCGACGAGCCGGTCGAGCTCGCCGACCACGTAGCGCGCCTCGGCCATGTCGTCGTCGAGCTCGCGCACCTTGATCGGGT
>JAICRZ010000257.1 GCA_025937135.1 Thermoleophilaceae bacterium | reverse complement strand
TGGGTGAACAACGACAAGGGCAACAGCCTCACGCCGATCGACCCGATGACGGGCAGGCCGGGCAAGCCGGTGGCGGTCGCGGACCCGTACAACCTGTACTTCACGCCCGACGGGCGCAGCGCGCTCGTGATGGCCGAGCAGCTGCAGCGGATCTACTTCCGCGACCCGCACACGATGCGGATCCAGCAGATCCTGAGCGTGCCGTCGTGCCCGGGCGTCAACCACGCCGACTTCACCGCGGACGGCCGGCTGATGCTGGCGAGCTGCGAGTTCGGCGGCCGGATGATCCTCGTCGACCTGGCGCGGCGGCGGCTCGTGCGGACGATCGACCTGCGCCCCGGCAGCGCGCCTCAGGACGTGAAGCTCTCACCCGACGGCAAGGTCTTCTACGTGGCCGACATGATGGCGAACGGCGTATGGGAGATCAGCGCGAAGAGCTTTCGCAAGCTCGGCTTGGTGCACACCGGGCTCGGCACGCACGGCCTCTACGCGAGCCGCGACGCGCGCTACCTGTACGCGTCGAATCGCGGCGAGGGATCGATCTCGCTGATCTCGTTCAAGACGCGCCGGCCGGTGCGCAAGTGGCGCATCCCGGGCGGAGGCTCGCCTGACATGGGCGGCGTCTCCGCGGATGGCAGGGTGCTGTGGCTGAGCGGCCGCTACGACGGCGTCGTGTACGCGATCTCCACGCGCAGCGGGCGGCTGATCAAACGCATCCGCGTGGGCGCCGGGCCGCACGGCCTGTGCGTCTTCCCCCAGCCGGGGCGCTACTCGCTCGGGCACACCGGGGTGTTCCGGTGAGGCGGCCGAAGGCACTCGTGGCGATCGCGGCGCTGATCGGGCTCGGATCGCTGGCGCCGGCCGGCGACGCAGGCGAGACGCCGCGCAGCTACTACGTGTCGCTGGGCGACTCGCTCGCGCAGGGCTGGCAGCCGGACGCGAGCGGGCACTCGCGCCGCACCAACCGCGGATACGTGGACTTCGTCGCGCGCTACCTGAGCCGCAAGGAGGCGAACCTGGTGAGCGTCAAGCTCGGCTGCGGTGGCGAGACCACCACGACGATGATGCGCGGCGGGATCTGCTCGTACGGCGCGGGGTCGGAGCTCGCCGAGGCCGTGCACGTGCTGCGCGCGCACCGCGGCAACATCGCGGCCGTCACCGTGAACATCGGCGACAACGACGTCGAGCAGTGCCTGACGCAGGGGTCGATCGACAGCGCGTGCGTGAGCCGCCAGATGGCGGTCCTCCAGACCCGCCTGCCCGCGATCGCGAAGGCGCTGCGCTCGGCGGCGGGACCGCGCGTCCGGATCGTCGGCCTCACCGACTACGACCAGTTCCTCGCGTACTGGCTGCGCGGCCGCACGGGGCGCAAGTTCGCCACGCAGTCCGTGACGATCGTGGGCGACCTCAACGACGCGGTGGCCGCCATCTACCGGCGCGCCGGCCTCCGCGTGGCCGACGCCGGTCCCGAGTTCGCGACCACCGACTTCACCCACCGCGAGAACGCGCCCGGGCACGGCGTGCTCCCGCGTGCAGTCGCGCGCGTATGCAACTGGACGTGGGCGTGCAACCGGCTGCCCGCCGGCTTCAACGACCACGCCAACGACATCGGCTACCGCGTCCTGGGCGGCACGGTCGTCGGCGCGCTGCGCCCTTAGAGATGTCTCACGGGATGCCCAGCATCCTTTAACGCTTCTCACACACAGTCGGCAGCATGGCGACGGCCTCGCACGCGCGCGTCATGGGCGGGCTGCTGGCGATGATCGCCGGCGCGCTGTCGTGCCTCTCCGCGCTCACAGACGACGTTCCCTGGCGCCGTCACCTGCTGCTGGCGGTGGAGCCGGGCCCGATCATGGGCCTCGGCCACGTGGCCGCGGCCGCGGGCGGGCTCGCGCTGATCTACCTCGGCTGGGCGACGGTCCGGCGCCGGCGCCGTGCCGTCGATCTGCTGATCGCGATCCTCCTCGCGCTCGCGCTGGTGCACGTGGTGAAGGGGCTCGACTACGAGGAGTCGGCGGTCGCGCTGGCGGTCGCGGCTCTCCTCTGGGCGAATCGGCGTGACTGCGTGCGCGGCGCGTCGCCCACGCGCGGCCTGTTCGCGGCGATGGTCGCCCTCGGCGCGGCGGCGGCGGCGTTCGCGGTCGAGCTCGTGTTCCTGCTCGTCTCACAGCACGGTGACCAGCTCGGCGCCGCCGTATCGGGAGCGGTCCAGAGCTTCGACGACGGCGCCTGGTGGCTCAGCTCGGGCGAGCCCGTGGCCGTGGTGCTCGACCTGCTGATGGTCACCGCTCTGGTGGCCGCGGCGATGTTCCTGCGCGCGCTGCTGCGCCCCGAACAGGCGACGGACGGCCACAGCGCCCCGGACCACTGGCGCGCCGCGGGAATCGTCGCGCGCTGGGGTACGGACTCACTCGACCCGTTCGCGCTGCGGCAGGAGAAGGCGTTCCACTTCGGCTACGGCGGCCTGCTCGCCTACCGCACGCTGCGCGAGACGGCCGTGGTCTCGGGGGATCCGATCGGACCGCCCGGTTGCGCGCGCAGCCTGACCGCGTCCTTCCTCGCGTTCGCGGCTCAGCGCGGCTGGGACGTGGTCTTCACCGGCGTCTCTGATCGCTTCCTCGACGAATACCGCCGGCTCGGGCTGCGGGCGCTCTGCATCGGCCAAGAGGCGGTCGCCGATCCGGCGAGCTTCAGCCTGGACGGCCGCGCGATCCGCAAGGTGCGCCAGTCGGTCACGCGGGCGGAGCGCCGCGGCTGGACCGTCGAGCTGGCCGAGGGCGTCCGCCCGGGCGACCC
>JAICRZ010000068.1 GCA_025937135.1 Thermoleophilaceae bacterium | reverse complement strand
GGCCGGCGCGGTGCGCGCGCGCTCGATCGCCCGAGCGTTCCGCGCGGCGCGCGTGGCCACGGCGGCCATCAGGCGTGCTCCTCGATCTTGCGGGCGGCGCGGAGGTGCGCGGACGCGGCGCGCGAGTTCTGCGCCACCTCGCCGGACGTCGGGGCCACGGCGCGCGTCGTGAGAAGCTCGGCCTCGGGCTCACGCCCGCAGCCGCAGACGGGCAGGTCCGGCGGGCAGATGCAGCCGCGCGCGCGGTCCACGAGGAAACGCTTGACGCGCCGGTCCTCGAGCGAGTGGAAGGAGATCGCGCCGAGCCTGCCGCCCGGGCGCAGCACGCCCCACGCGGCGGGGAGGGCGCGATCGAGCGAGTCCAGCTCGTCGTTCACCGCGATGCGGATCGCCTGGAAGACGCGCTTCGCCGGATGGCCGCCGCCGAAGCGCGCCGGCGCGGGCACCGCGTTCTTGATGACCTCGACCAGCTCGTGCGTGGTCTCGATCTCATGGCGGCTCCGCTCGCGCACGATCGCGTGGGCGATGCGCGACGAGAAGCGCTCCTCGCCGAAGCGGCGGAAGAGCTGCGAGAGGCGGCGCTCGTCCCACGTGTTCACGACCTCGCGGGCGTCGAGGTCCTGCGTCGTGTCCATGCGCATGTCGAGCGGCGCGTCGTAGGAGTAGGAGAAGCCGCGCTCCCACTGGTCGATCTGCATCGAGCTGACACCGAGGTCGAGGTAGACCAGGTCCGCGCTCACGTGCTCACCCCAGAGCTGCTCGAGGCCGTCCGCGAAATCCATGCGGAGAAAGCGCGTGTCGCACTGGACCTCGCGCGCGAAGGCGTCGAAGCGCTCCTCGGCGGCCGGGTCGCGGTCCACGCAGATGAGCGTGCCCTCGGGCCCGATGCGGTCCGCGACGAGCCGCGCGTGGCCGCCGTCGCCGAACGTGCAGTCGACCGCCGTCTCGCCCGCGTGCGGGTCGAGCAGGTCGATCAGCTCGCCGGCCAGGACCGGTACGTGCGCGCGTGTCATGTCAAGAAGGATGGCCAAGGCTCTCCGCGATCCCGACGATCTCGCTATCCAAGCTCTCCTGGTCCTGGAGCCAGTGGCCGCGGTCCCAGACCTCGATGTGGTCGAGGTTGCCGATCACGACGACCTCCTTCGAGATGCCCGCATGCCCCAGCAGCGGCGCGTTGAGTGTCACCCGGCCGGCCGAGTCGAGCTCGACGTCCCACGAGTTGCCCGCGAAGTAGCGCGTGAGGCTGCGCCGCTCGCGGCTCACCGGGTTCAGGTTGCTGAGGAAGCTCTCTGTCCATTGCTCGAAGGAGTCGGGGGCCCAGATCGCCACGCAGGGCTCGAGCGCCTTCGCGAGAACCACTCCACCCGAGAAGGAGGGACGGAATTTGGCCGGCACGTTGAGCCGGTTCTTCGCGTCGAGTGAGTGGTCGAATTGCCCGCGGAAGGTCATCCATTGGACCGGGTCTTGTTTGGGCCGAGGTGGCGGAGTGGGAGGAGCCCCGCCACCCCGGCCGTGTCAAGTGATCGACACAGTACCCCACCTTCCCCCACCGTGCAACACAAATCGCCACTTTGTCGTCCGAGTGCCGTGCATTGGTTGTCGGCGTCCGCGTGAATTCCGCTCCATGAGCGCGATCGCGATCGGTGGGCAGCGGTGGGGCATGACGCCGCTGATGCGGGCGTTTCCTTGCAGATCACGGCGCTGCATGGGCGATTGCGCCCATGCGGTGGGTCTGCAAGCGAGCTAGCGCGCGAGTGCTTCGTGGATGACGTCGAGCGCGGGTGCGTGCTCGGCGTCGGCGACGGCGAAGCTCAGGCGTTCGCCGTCGTAGTCGATCGTGAAGAAGGCGCAGCACGCCCGCTCGGTCTGGATCAGCTCGGTCATGAGCTCTTGGGTCACCTCCACGTCTACTGCGGCAACGAGGGAGCGATCCGTGCGGGTGATGCTCTTCACGTGGCGGGCGACCTCGGCGTAGCGGGCACCCTGCTGCCGGGCTCCCTCGGCGTCGAGGGCGCACCGAAGGATCGGCAGCTCGGTGGCCATATCTCGATCGTACGCCCCGGGTCCACGGGGGGGGTGACCGCGCTTTGGGCTCGTGGCGAGACCAAACTGCGGTCACCCCAGGGGCAGGCCACCGCCGTCGACCAGCGCGGAGGCCAGCGCGGCGGCCACGAGCAGCAGCACGGACGGCACGAGCAGCAGCGCCACCACGAGCTGGATCTTGGGCCCGGCGCGCGCGGCCTCCTCCTCGATCTCGCGGCGACGGTGGAGGCGGCCGTCGCGGGCCTGGGCGACAAGGGTGTCCGCCAGCGGCGCGCCGTGCCGCGCGGCGCGGTCCAGCGCGGCCACGAGCGCCCGCACCTCGGGCAGCGGCAGGCGCCGCTCGAGCTCACCCAGCGACTCGCGCAGCGGCACGCCGAACGCCGCCTCGCGCCCGACCGCCCGCCACTCCGCCGCGAGCACGCCGTTCGCGCGCTCCCCCACGGCTGCGAACGCGGCGCCGGGCGCGAGCCCCGCCTCCACGGTCACACGGAGGAGATCCAGCAGCGCCGGCAGCTCGCGTCGCGCCGCCCGCGCCCGCTCCGCCGCGCGCCGGCGCAGCCACCAGTCGGGCGCCAGGAACCCCGCGAGCGGCAGCGCCACCAGGAGCAGGAGGCCGAGCCGTCCCGGCGCGCCGGCAGCCAGCACCGTGCCGAGCAACCCTCCGAGCGCGCCCGTCGCCAGCTTCGCGGCCAGCAGCTCACGCGAGGAGATCCCCGCCGGCCTGCCCGCGGCCACGATCCGCGCCTCCAGCGAAAGCGGCACCCCTCCCCCGCCGAACCGGCGCAGAAACGAGCCCACGGCCACGAGGGTGCGGAGCGCACCGGCCCGTGGTCGTAATGAGGACAGCTCTCCGAGCCCTAGCACGAACGAACCGGCGGCGAGGAACGCAAGCGCAGAGCTCACGCGCGCACCCGCCCGAGCCGCCGGATCAGCACCGCGGCCACGACCTGCATCGCGATCGCGAGGCCGCCCAGCCAGGCGGTGATGAACGAGCCGGCGAGCGAGCGCAGGTAGCCGGGGCTTGCGAGCTCCGCCAGCGCGGCGCCCGCGACGGGGAGCGCCACGACGATGGCGCCCGTGAAGCGCGCTTGGGCGGTGGCGGCGCGCGCCTCGTGCAGCAGGCGCTCCTGGTCCTCGAGCCCGCGTGCCGTCTCGCGCAGCAGCCGCGCGAGGTCGCCACCGGAGCGGCGCTGGAGCAGGCACGCGGCGACGATCGTGTCGATCGCGTGCGAGCGCGCCCGCGCGCGCATCGCCTCCAGGGCGGCCTCGGTGCGCGCGCCCAGCGCCAGCTCGCCCGCCACGCGCCTCAGCTCCTGACGACCCGCTCCGCCCAGGCCATTCGCCGCCGATTCCACCGCTCCGCGCAGCGAATGCCCGCCGCCCAGCGCGTCCGCCAGTGCCAGCGCAATCGCCGCGGCGCTCCCTTCGACGGCGCGGCGATAGCGCTCGCGTGCCGCGCGCAGCACGCGCGCGACCAGCCACGGCCCCGCTGACGCCAGCGCGATCCCGGGCAGCGGGCCTGCGACGAACCAGCCGGCGAGCAGCGCGCACGCAGCGCCCGCGGCCAACAGCCGCCGCCGCTCCGCCGTCCCGGGATCCCGCCCCTCGCGACCGAGCCTCAGCACCGTGTCCACCACCGCGAGCCAGCGCGGCGCGCGAGCGAGCAGGCCGGGCGCCAGCTCGGCCGCGGCCAGGACCGCCATGTAGCCGGCCGCGAACGCGAGCGCCACGCTCATGCCGCCGGCCGGTAGACCTCGCGCGTACCGGTCCCACCGGCCACGCGCACGACCTCCACCACCGAGTCGATCCGGCGCGAGCCGTCGCGGGCGCGCGACTGGTGCACGACGACGTCGAGAGCGCTCGCCACCTGCTCGCTGATCACCGCGTGCGGCAAGCCGACGCCCGCCATCAGCGCCAGCGTCTCCACGCGCCGCAGCGCATCCGCCGGCGAGTTCGCATGCACGGTCGTGAGCGACCCCTCGTGGCCCGTGTTGAGCGCCTGGAGCATGTCGAGCGCCTCGGCGCCACGTACCTCGCCGACGACGATCCGGTCGGGCCGCATGCGCAATGCGTTCGCCACGAGCGCCCTGATGGTGACCTCGCCGCGCCCCTCCACGTTCGCCGGGCGCGCCTCCAAGCGGACCACGTGGCGCTGGCGCAGACGCAGCTCCGCCGCGTCCTCGATCGTCACGATCCGCTCGCCGTCGGGAATCGCGCCCGACAGCGCGTTCAGCATCGTCGTCTTGCCGGATCCGGTCCCGCCGCTCACGAGGATCGCCGCGCGCGAGCGCACGCACGCCGCCAGGTATTCGGCCAGGTGCCCCGGCAGCGTGCCGCCCTCGACCAGATCGTCGAGCGAGAAGCCCTGGCGCCGGAAGCGCCTGATCGTCAGGCAGGGGCCCCCGAGGGCGAGCGGCGGTAGGACCACATTCACCCGTGAGCCATCCGGCAGCCGCGCGTCGCAGAGCGGCGACGCCTCGTCCACGCGCCGCCCGAGCGGCGCGAGGATCCGCTCGATCGCGTGCATCAACTCCCCGTCGCCGCCGAAGCGCACCGCCGTCGGCTCGATCCGGCCGGACCGCTCGACCCAGACCTCGCCGGGACCGTTCACCATCACCTCGTCCACGTCCGAGTCCGCCAGCAGCGGCTCCAAAGGTCCGAGGCCGGTGGTCAGCCGCACGACGCGCGCGGCGAGCGCCTCGCGGTCCGCGTCGGGGAGCGCCGCCGCCTCGCTGTCCACGAGCGCGCGCACCTCGGTGGCGAGCTCGCCGTTCGCGGCGACCTCACCGCGCCGAGCGCGCTCGATCAGCCGCCGCCGCAGCGCTTCCGCGAGCTCGTCGAAGGCGTCCATGCGCCCCTAAGGACGGGACGTCTAGGACTCGCCCCCCGTGTGCCGCGCCACGAACTCCCGCAGCTCCGGGATGTACTCCGGATCGATCGTGTGCTGCATCGGCGACTCGCGCCACGTCACGTCCGCCCCGGCCTTCTCGAGCCGCTCCTTCGCCTCGCGCGCGAAGCCGATCTCGATGATCGGGTCGAAGCGCCCGTGCCCGAGCGCCGCGGGGTAGCCGTCGAGCTCCTCGTCGAGCGCCCAGTAGCCCTCGACCGTGGGGATGAAGCCGCTGAGCGCGACGATCGCGGCCGGCTTCGGCCTGCCCTGGCCGAGGCCGACGGCGTAGGTCATCACGGCACCCTGGGAGAACCCCCCGAGGACCGTTTTCTCGACCGGCACGCCGAGCGCGTCCGGGAGTGAGTCGAACCAGCCCGTCAGCTTCTCGAGCGTCGGCTCGAACGTCGACGGGTCCGGAAAGCCGACGCGCCGCACGATGTACCAGTGCGCCCCGCCGGGCGGGAGGCTGAGTGGGCCGCGCGGCGTGATGCCCACCAGGCGCCGGTCCGGGTCGAGCTCGTCGAGCAGCGGGAACAGGTCGTCCTCGCTCGTGCCGCGGCCGTGCAGCAGCACGAGCGCCCCCTCGGGCTCGCCGCTGGCCTCGCGGATGCGGTGCGGGAGGTCGTCGATCGAGCCCATCCGCCGGGCAGGATGGCATGCTGCGCGCGTGACCGAGCCCGACCAGCTCGCCCGCGACGCCGCCGCCCGCGCGGCGCTCGAGCGCATCGAGCCGGACTCCGCCATCGGGCTGGGCTCCGGCCGGGCAGTCTGGCGGGTGATCGAGCTGCTGGCCGAGCGCCATGGGGGCGCACCGCCGGTCCGGGCAGCGTGCGCGTCCGACGTGACGCGCACGCGCGCCGACGAGGCCGGCATCACCGCGCTCGAGCTCGACGGCCGGACCCGCCTCGCGGTGGCGATCGACGGCGCCGACGAGGTCGACCCGCAACTCGGCCTGATCAAGGGCGGCGGCGCGGCGCTGCTGCGCGAGAAGATCGTGGTTTCGGCCGCGAGGCGGTTCGTGGTGGTGGCGGAGACGAAGAAGAAGGTCGAGCGGCTCGGCGAGACGCGCGGGCTGCCGGTCGAGGTGGTGCGCTTCGGCTGGGAGGACACGCGCCGGCGGCTGCTCGAACTCGGGATCACGGACGCGCCTCTGCGCCGCGACGGCGATGCTCCGGTCGTGACCGACGAGGGCCACCTGCTGCTCGACTGCGAGCTTCCGCCCGAGGGCGACCTCGCGGCGCTCGCGGCCGCCATCAAGGCCACGGTCGGCGTGGTCGAGCACGGGCTCTTCCTGGGCATGGCGAGCGAGGCGCTCCTCGGAACCCCGGAAGGCGGCGTGGAGGTCCTCCGGGTCTAACCTGGAGGCATGAGCGGTCCGGTCCGTTCGCTCGATCTCGGCGAGCTGCGCGCGTTCTGCGCGGCGGTCGACCTGGGCAGCCTCGGCAGGGCCGCGCGGCTACTGCGCGTATCGCAGCCGGCGCTGTCGAAGCGCATGCGGGTGATCGAGGCGGTCGTGGGCACGCCGCTCGTCGAGCGCTCGCCGCGCGGCATCACCCCCACTCCCGCCGGCGAGAAGCTCTACGTGGAGGCGCGCAAGCTGCTTGTGCAGGCCGAGGCCGTCGACGATCTCGTTCGCGGGCTGTCCGGCGAGGAGGCGCCGGTCCGGCTCGCGGCCAGCCACACGATCGCGGAGTTCGTCCTCCCCGGCCCGCTCGTCGACTTCGAGCGCCGCCGTGACCGCCACCTCTCGGTGGAGCTGATGGTGGCCAACTCGATCGTGGTGCGCGAACTGGTGCGCGACGGCCGCGCCGACTTCGGTATCGCAGCCGTGGACCGGCTCGCGCGCGGCGTCGGCGAGCTCACCGAGACCCCCTTCTGCGACGACGAGGTGATCCTGGCCGTGCCGGACGCGCACCGGTGGTCGAAGCTCGAGTCCGTCCCGCTCGACGAGCTCGTGGCCACGCCGCTCGTGATGCGCGACCCCAGCGCGAACACGCGCCGCGTCGTGGACGAGGCGCTGGCCGAGCGCGGCCTGGCGCTCGCGCCCCCGCTGGCGGAGGTCGGGTCCACCAGCGCGGCCAAGGCGACGGCGATGAGCGAGGGCGCGCCGGTGCTCCTGTCGTCGCTCGCGCTGGGCGCAGCCGACCTCGGCTTCGTCGTCCGGCGGCCCGACGGGCTGAGCTTCCGCCGGACGTTCGCGATGGTCGTGGCCGCCGAGGCGACGCTGCGTCCCGCGGCCCGCGCTCTGGCCGCTGCGCTGCGCGCCGACGTCATAACCCCTGGTTAGGGCTGCAAGGCCCAGATCGGGCCTACTCGAACGTCCCGCGCCGCCGTACCGTTCCGGGCCCTTTATGGACTTGAGCGATCCGCGCCAGTTCGAGGAGGTCTACCGCCAGCACGCAGGTCGCGTCCGTCATGCCGCACAGCGCGTCCTCAGCGACGCCGCTGCCGCCGAGGACGTCGCGCAGGACGTGTTCATCCGCCTCTGGCAGCGGCCGCAGATCTTCGACCCGAAGCGCGGGTCGCTCGCCGCCCTCCTCTCCGTCATGGCCCGCAGTCGGGCCCTGGACCGGCTGCGGGCCGACGGAGCGGCGGAGCGCGCCCGCGACCGGCTGGCCGAGGTCGAGGCGATCGCGCCCGCGACGGTGGAGGGCCCGGCCGACGCGCTCGATCGGCGCGCCCGCAACGCCGAACTGCGCGGCGCGCTGCTGCGGCTGCCGCCCGCGCAGCGGCGGACGATCGAGCTCGCCTACGGCGCCGAGTTCAGCTCGGTCGAGGTCGCCCGGCGCACGCACGTCGGTCGCGCGACGGCACGCTCGCGTCTGCGCCTCGGCCTCGGCAAGCTGCGCGCCGACCTCGGCCGGGCCGCCTGACGCCGATGTGATCCGGCGGCCGCCGCGGTTCCGTAGCCCCGAAATGAGCACCGCCAGCGCCCTTCCCGCACGGGCGGCCGCGTCGCATCCCTTCCGGCTCGGCTTCGCCGTCAAGATCCTCGGCGACGGCGGGCTCAGGACGAATGACTCGCGGCGCTGGCAGAACGAGCCGCACCTGCGTCACTCGATCGAGCTGCTCGACCGCGCGCTCGACTCGCTCGACCGCCGCGATCTGCGGATGTTCCGGCTCTCCAGCTCGACGGTCCCGTACGGCACGCACCCCGATCTTCCCGCCTTCGGCTACCGCCGCCAGATCGCCGACTGCGCCGAGCCGCTCGCCGAGCTCGGAGCGAAGGCGCTGCGCTGCGGGATCCGGCTGTCCACGCATCCCGGCCAGTACACGGTGCTGAGCACGCCGGACGAGGAGCTCGCCGCCAAGTCGCTCCTCGATCTCGAGCAGGACGCGGCGTTGCTCGACGCGCTCGGCGCGGGCGAGGAGGCCGTGGTGGTCGTGCACGTGGGTGGTGCCTACGGCGACCCCGTCGCCGCACGCGAGCGGTGGGCGCGCCGGCACGCGCTGCTCTCCCCCGCGGCTCGGCGCCGCGTGGCTGTCGAGCACGACGAGCGGTCCTTCGACCTCGCCGACGTGCTCTGGCTGCATGAGCGGACGGGCGCGCGCGTGATCTTCGACCTCCACCATCACCGCTGCAACGTCGCCGCCGGCTACGGGCGGACGGCCGAGGCGCTCGCGGCCGCCCTCGCCACGTGGCCCGCCGGGGTGCGCCCGAAGGTGCATCTGTCCTCGCCACGCACCGAGCTGCGCCTGGTGGGCGGCCGCGTGCGCCCGCCGCTGCTCGACCAGCACGCCGACTTCGCCACGCCGTGGGACCTGAGCGAGCTGCTGTCGGCAGCAGCGCGGCCGGTCGACGTGATGATCGAGGCCAAGGCCAAGGACCTGGCCGTCGAGTGGATGCGGACCCAGATGGCGCGGCTGTTTCCCGACCTCGCGGCGGCCGAGCAACGCGCCGGAGGGCTACCGCTGGATCAGGCCTCTTCCTGGCCGTCGGTCGCGGGAACGTCCTGAGGCGGCGCGAGCTGCCACTGCTCGAGCGCCTGCTCCTCGCGCTCTTCGCGCTTCACCTGGGTCTCCGACGGGAAGCCGCCGAACACCTCGAGCCAGATCGTCAGCTTGTCCGGCGACAGCGGCTTCGAGAGGAAGTAGCCCTGTGCGTAGTCGCAGCCGAGCGCGGCGAGCTTGTTGTAGGTGTGCATGTCCTCGACGCCCTCCGCGACCACCTCGAGGCCGAGGTTGTGGCCGAGGTCGACGGTGGACTGCACGATCGTCGCGTTGCCCGGGTCGGTCTCCATCGACATGACGAACGACTTGTCGATCTTGATCGCGTCCACCGGCAGCTCCTGCAGGTACTGGAGCGACGAGTAGCCGGTGCCGAAGTCGTCGATCGAGAGCCGCACGCCCATCTTCGAGAGGCGGCCGAGGATCGTCTGTGCGCGACGGTGGTCGGCCATGATCGTCGACTCGGTGATCTCGAGCTCGAGCGAGCCGGCGGGAAGCCGCCATGAGGTGAGCAGCCGCGCGAGGTCGTTCGGGAGTCGCAGGTCGAGCATGTTCTGCATCGACAGGTTCACCGCCACCGTCACCTCGAGCCCCTGCGAGCGCCACGCGTTGGCCTGCCGCATGGCCGTGTCGAGCACGTAGAGCGTCATCGGGCGCAGCAGGTTCGAGCGCTCCGCGAGCGGGATGAACTCGTCCGGCGAGAGCATGCCGCGCTCCGGGTGGGTCCAGCGCGCGAGGGCCTCGGCACCCTTCGCCTGGCCGGTGCGCAGGTCCACCTTCGGCTGGTAGTGCAGCACGAGCTCGGCCTCGTCCATCGCGCGCCGCAGCTCGCCGATCAGCGCGAGGCGGCCGGCGTCGTGGCGATGCTCGTGGCCGCCCTCGTCGTAGAACTCGTAGCCCGAGCGCTGCTCCTTGGCGACGTACATGGCCACGTCCGCGGCGCGCATCACCGAGTCGACCGTGCGGCCGTTCTCGGGGAAGATCGCGATGCCGATCGAGGCCTCGACCTGGAGCGCGAGGCCGCCGACGACGACGGGCTCCTCGAGCACCTTCAGCACGCGCCGGACCACGGGGACGACCGACTGGCGGTCGTGCGTCTCGTTCAGCAGGATCGCGAACTCGTCGCCGCCGAGGCGCGCGACCGTCGCGCTGTTGCGCAGCACGCTGTCGAGCCGCGCGCCGATGCGCTGGAGCAAGAGGTCGCCGTTGTGGTGGCCGAGCGTGTCGTTGACGTCCTTGAAGCGGTCGAGGTCCATCAGCATCACCGCGCCGGCGACCTTGCGGCGGCCGGACCCGGAGATCGCGGTCCCGATCGCCTCCTGGAACATGGTGCGGTTGGCCAGGCCGGTGAGCGAGTCGGAGAGCGCCTGCTCCTCCTTCTCGGCGGCCTGGCGGCGGAGGCGCTGGGATGCGTAGGAGACCACGGTGAGCAGCGTGCCCCAGAGCACGAGCAGGCCGAGGAAGAGCATGAGCTCGATGCGATGGGTCTGGCTCGCGATCGACGCCTGGATCGGCGCGTACGGCAGGCCGATCTCGGTCGAGCCGAGCGGCCCGTCGGCCTTGCTCACCGTGAGCGGGACGAAGACGGCCAGCACCTCGCCGGCGTCACCCGCGTAGGAGATGCCGGAGACGATCGTGCCCTGGGCGGCGTCGGCGGCGCCGCTGGGCGCCTCGCCCTTGCCGATCAGGCTGTGGTCGTCCGCGTAGACGGTGCGGCCGGCGCGGTTGCGGACCACGACGCGCGCGATTCCGCTGCCGGAGCGGATCGACTCGAGGTTGCGGTCGAGCGCGGACTGCTGGCCACCGGTGAGGCCGTGGCTCAGGTCGCTGACGCCGGAGAGCTGCCCGGCAACGCCGACGTCGGTGACGAGGCGCGCCTGCTCGCGAGCGTCCGCGATGGCGCGCGACTCGACGTTCGACTTCAGCGTCGACAGCAGGAAGAGCCCGAGCAGGACGATCGGGATCAGGCAGACGAGGCCGAACTCGATCAGCCAGCGCCGCTTCTGGAAAGCGCTCGTGTCCATCTAAAGATCGCCCTTCCTGTCAGGGATCGCGTACTTCGACGGCTTCGTCGGCACGGTCGGGTTGTCGATCTGGCCGAGGCGCTGCACGAGGTCGTTCCACTGGCGCGGCTCGAGCACCGACATCGCCTCGCGGCCGAGCTGCTTGTTGTCGCCGAAGAGCGGGTGGAAGCCCACGTGGATGTGGTTCGCGTGGTCGGGCAGCGACATGGTGTTGCCGCCGAGGTTGAGCAGCGAGATGATCTGGTGCGGCTGCATCGTGCCCTGGAGCAGCATCAGGCGGCGGACCGTCTGCTCGGTGATGCCGCCCGGCTCCTGGTGGCCGAGGATCGGCGTGCCGTTGATCGCCGAGATGTCCACCGCGTTGCCGGACGAGTGCTCGGAGATGTTGCCCGACGCGGTCATCAGGCTGTGGCCG
The DNA here is from genome assembly GCA_025937135.1 of Thermoleophilaceae bacterium. GTDB lineage: Bacteria > Actinomycetota > Thermoleophilia > Solirubrobacterales > Thermoleophilaceae > JAICJV01. The sequence continues at coordinate 2,331 of JAICRZ010000068.1, read as the reverse complement.
GACTTCAGGCAGCTCACGGTCGGGTTGAGGCCCGACTCGGCGAGGTACTCGAGCACGACCAGGACGCGACGGTCGATCTGCCCGGTCCGGATGTCCTCGCGGCCGCCGGGGTAGATGTTGATGCGCGGGTCGGAGAGGACGCGCTTGGCCAGCAGCGGCTTGGGCAGCAGCATGACCTCGCCGATCGAGAAGTTGCCGTCGCCGTAGAGCACGTTGCGGCCCTTGGCGCGGTAGATCGCCGTCGACTCGAGCAGCTTCCAGCCGTCCACGATCGGCTTCGGGTCGATCTTGGGCGCGCCCTTGCCGGCGGGGCGGATCTCGAAGCGCAGGTGCGGCGCCTCCTTGCCCTGCTTGCCGCCGACGCGGCCGAGCACCGTGCTGGCGAGGACGTGCGAGCCCGGCTTGAGGCGGCGCAGCGTGGCGTTGCGGGAGTTCAGGCCGAGCGGCCTCGTGAAGTAGGAGTCGTAGGTCTCGAAGCCCTTCGCCTGCGAGTCGAGCACCTGCTCGAAGCCGCCGTGGCGTTGCGCCGCGGGACGCTGAGGGTGCGCGAAGAAGCGCTTCTTGATCGCGGCCACGGGCGCCGGCGCGGTGACCTTCGGCGCCACGAGCTTGCGCGGCTTCGGCGCGTGCGCGTGCGCATGCGCCTGCGGCGTCGCGGGGCGCTGCGCGCCGGCGCTGGCGGGCGCGGTCGGCTTCGGGTCGTTGGCGCCGACGGCCTTCACGTTCGCCTCCGACGCCGCCTTCGCGTCCTTCTTCGGCACCGGGTGCAGCTTCGCCACCGAGCCGAGGTGCGAGTACGTGTACTGGTTGCCGTACACGTCCTGGAGCACGACGTAGCGGCCCTTCGACTTCGTGTTGCCGATCTTCTTCACGACGCCGTCGTTCACCGCCACGACCGGCGCCTGCCGGCGCGTGTAGATGTCGAGCTCGCGCTTGTTCTTCGCCTCGGCGTACTTGGCGTGCGCGGCCACCGGGAAGCGGCCCTCGGTGAGGCCGGTGAGCGAGCCGATCAGGTCGGGCGGGTAGCCGGCGATCAGCCGCGCGCGCAGCATGACGCTGTCGACGTACCAGCCGGCGTGGTTGTAGGCGAACACCGCGCGGCGGATGTCCTTGTCGCCGCCGGCGGCCTTGAGGTAGCGCGCGGAGGCGAAGATCGCGTCGACCGGGTTGAACGGGTCCTTCTTGTGGTCGTGGTTCGCGTCGGTGCCGTACATGCGCCACGTGGCGGGCATGAACTGCATCCAGCCGAGCGCCCCCGCCGAGGACACGTTCAGGTTGCGGCCGTAGTCGGTCTCGATCTCGTTGATCGCCGCGAGGACCTCCCAGCGGATGCCGTACTGGATGCCGGCGGCCTGGTAGATCGGGAGCAGGAACGGCGGGACGCGGAACTTCGAGATCACGAAGTCGGGCACGGCGCCGGGCGTGGCCGGCCCGGGCAGCGCGTCGACGAAGGTGGGGTTCGAGGCGGTCGGCGTGCCGTCGCTGTGCTGGAGCGGCGCCTTCGGCGCGGCCGGCTTCTGCGGCTGGGTCGGCTGGGGCGCCGGAGCGTGGCGGTGGTCGCGCGTGCGGTGCTGCTTGCGGCCATCGGTGGACTGCGGCGCCGGAGGCTGCTCCGGGTCGATCGGCACGAGCGGCGGAGCGGTCTCGACCGTCGGGATCGCCGTGGTGGGCGGCGGCGCGGACGTGTGGCCGTCCTGGCCGAGCGCGCCGAGCGACTGGAAGTCCTTGCCGGGAAGCGCGCCGGTCTGCACCTCGCGGCCGGTGTGCTCGCCGTGCGCCGTGTCGGCCACGCGGTTGAGCGACTGAAGCTTGACGTCGTCGCTTCCGGGCGCGGCGAGCAGCGCCGGCATCTGCTGGAGGGAGTCGCCGGCCGTGGGCGCCTGCTGCTGGACCTCGGGCGCCGCCGCATGGTGGGCGTGCGGGTGGCGCGGGTGCTTGTGATGCTTGGGCTTCGGCTTCGGCTTGGCCGGGTGGTGCACCTGCGGCGCGGGAGCGTGCGGCTGCGGCTGAACGGGCTGCGGGGCGTGGCCGCGGCGCGGGGCCGTGTGCGTCTGCGGCTTCGCCTTCGGCTTCGCGTCGCGCTGCTGCTTGCGGGTGGCTTCGGCGAGCCCGGTGACGCCGCCGTCCGCCTGCTGGGCATCCCACTTGGCGGGCGGCGCCTGCACCGGGGGCTGCGGCTGCGTTGCCGGCGGCTGGGGCACTCCGGCGGCCTGCGGCGCGGCCGGTTGGTCGACGATCACCGCGTCCGCCGGCAGCGACGCCAGCGTCTGACCGTCGCGCGTCATGTAGACCAAGCTGCCGTCGGGGTTGTGCACGCGCAGGACATCGGTG
>JAICRZ010000168.1 GCA_025937135.1 Thermoleophilaceae bacterium | reverse complement strand
TCGAACTACACGCTCGATACCGCCGCGCCGGTCGCGCCCACGATCTCCACCTCCCCGGGCACGCCCGACAACGACTCGGCGCCGGCATGGTCGTTCAGCGGCGAGCCGGGCGCGGCTCTCGAGTGCCGGATCGAGCGCGGCGGGACGCAGGTCTACGACTGGGCCACGTGCACGAGCGGCCAGACCTTCGACCTCGGCCTCCAGCCCGACGGCGCCTACACGCTCAAGGTGCGCGCCCGCGACGCCGCCGGCAACGCGGGCGCCGTCGCCACGAGCGGCGCCTACACGCTCGACCGCAGCGCGCCGACGGGGCCCACGATCAGCTCGACTCCCGGCGTCACCGGCAGCGCCACCAATCCCGCGTGGCACTTCAGCGGCGAGCCCGGCGCCACGCTCGAATGCCGCCTCGACCGCGGTGGGACGCAGGTCGCCGACTGGGTCGGCTGCTCGACGTCGAAGAGCTACGACCTCTCGTCGGAGATCGACGGCGTCTACACCTTCTCGGTCCGGGCGACCGATGCCGCGGGGAACGTCGGCGACGTGAGCACGAGTGACTACACGCTCGACCGCGTCGCGCCGGTGCAGCCCACGGTCACGACCGCACCGGCGTCGCCGGACAACGACACGGCACCGAGCTGGTCGTTCAGTACCGAGCTCGGCGCTACGACCGAGTGCCGGCTCGACCGCGGCGCGACGCAGATCGCGGACTGGGCGCCGTGCACCAGCACACGCTCCTACAACCTCTCGGCGGAGATCGACGGCACGTACACGTTCTCGGTTCGCGCCACCGACGGCGCCGGGAACCAGGGCAATCCGAAGACGAGCTCCTACACGCTCGACCGCGCGGCGCCGTCGCCGCCGTCGATCGACACGCCCCCCGTCTCGCCGGGCAACGACACGACGCCGACGTGGGCGTTCTCGTCGGAGGCCGGCGCCACCTTCGAGTGCAAGCTCACCCGCGCCGGAACGCTCGTGTCCGATTGGGCGGCATGCGCCACCGGCGCGACCTACGACCTCAGCTCCGAGCCCGACGGCACCTACACGCTGGCGGTGCGCGCAACCGACGTGGCGGGCAACACCGGCTCGGCCCAGACGAGCGACTACGTGCTGGACACGACTGCACCGGCGGCGGCCGCGATCACCGTCAGCCCGCCGTCGCCCGGCAACGACAGCACGCCGCAGTGGTCGTTCGGCGGCGGTTCCGGTGGTTCCGGCTTCGAGTGCCGGCTCGACCGCGGCGCGACCCCCGTCTCCGGATGGTCGAGCTGCTCGAGCCCGGCGGGCTTCGACCTCTCGGCAGAGCCGGATGGCACGTACACCTTCCAGGTGCGCGCCTTCGACGCCGCCGGCAACCGCGGCAGCGCCGACAGCACGGACTTCGTGCTCGACACCACGGTGCCCGCCACGGCCACTATCGGCACCACGCCCGGCGTGACCGGATCGACGCGGGCCGTCTCCTGGTCGTTCAGCGGCGACCCGGGCGAGAACTTCGAGTGCAGGCTGCGCCAGGGCGCGACGATCGTCTCCGACTGGAACACCTGCGTGAGCCCGCGCGCCTACTCGCTCAGTGGCGAGCCGGACGGCAGCTACACGTTCGAGGTGCGCGGCGTGGCGGCCGGCGGCACGCGCGGCGCGGCCGACAGCGACAACTACATTCTCGACACCGCCGCCCCTGCCGCACCGTCGGTCGACTCGCCGCCTCCCACGATCGGCAACACGCGCAGCGCCACGTGGGGATTCAGCGCGGAGCCGGGAGCGCAGGTGGAGTGCCGCCTCGACCGCGACGGAACGCAGGTGATCGCGTGGTCGAGCTGCTCGAGCCCCTACGTGGCCGACCTCAGCGGCGACGCCGACGGCGCCTACACGCTGCGCCTGCGCGCCACCGACGCGGCCGGCAACACCGGCACCGAGGGCAGCGCGGCATACACGCTCGACACGCTCGCGCCCCCCGCGCCCGCGGTGGACGCCCCGCCCGCGCCGGTGGGCAACGACGCGCAGCCGAGCTTCGGCTTCGCCGCGCAGAGCGGGCTGACCTACGAGTGCCGCCTGATCGGAGCGGTGGACTGGCAGTCGTGCACCACGCCGCGCAGCTACGACCTCAACGCCCTGCCCGATGGCTCCTACACCTTCGAGGTGCGAGCGCACGACAGCGCCGGCAACGTCAGCCCCGCCGGCAGCGCGGCCTACGAGTTGGACCGCGCGCCGGCAGGAGTGCTGCTGGGAGCGACGCCGGGGCCGATCGGCAACAGCCGCTCGCCGTCGTGGGCGTTCGGGGGCGAGTCCGGCGCGACGTTCGAGTGCAGCCTGAGCTCGGGTGGCGCGACCGTGTTCGACTGGGCGCTCTGCACCTCACCACGCACCTACGACCTGAGCGGACGCTCCGACGGCGCCTACGTGTTCGCCGTCCGTGCGCGCGACCGCGCCGGCAACCTCGGCTCGCCCGTCACCCAGAGCTACACGCTCGACTCCGTCGTGCCGAGCAAGCCGGTGCTGAAGTCGACGCCGGCCACCCCCAGCCGCGACCGCTCGCCCACGTGGGCGTTCACGGCCGAGCCCGGCGCGACGATCGAGTGCCGGCTCCAGCGCAGGGGCAACCCGGTGTTCGACTGGGCCGCATGCACGAGTCCGAAGACCTACAGCCTGCGCGATCAGGACGACGCGATCTACAGGCTTCTCGTGCGCGCGCGCGACGCCGCCGGCAACGTGAGCGCGAACGCGAGTGACGACTACGAGCTCGACTCGACCGACCCCACGCCCCCCAGCATCGACACCGCGCCGCAGAACACGAACGGCGACGCGACGCCGACCTGGAAGTTCTCCGGCGAGGACGGCGCCGCCTACGAGTGTGCGCTCGATCGCGGCTCGGACTCGATCGAGAAGCGCGCCGCTTGCACGAGCCCGATGACATACAAGCTGACCGGGCTCCAGCCGGGCGTCTACACGTTCTCGGTCTGGGCCACCGACCAGGCCGGCAACACGAGCCGCGTGCGCACCGACCAGTTCACGGTGACCGCCGCCGCCACGGGCACCGACAGCGCGGCGCCCGGCAGCAGCACGAGTCCCGGCAGCACGCCGACCGACCCTACGCCGGGGGCGGCACCGGCGCCGTCCGCGCCCGGCAGCGCGGCCAACCCGAAGTCCACCGCGAAGCCCGGCAAGGGCGCGAGCAAGAAGCCCGGCGCCACGACCAACGGCGCGAAGCCCAGTGGCGCGCCGGGTGCGCCCGGCCAGGCCGGATCGCGCAGCGGAGCGGCGGGAAGCACGTCCGGAGCCGGCGGCAGCGGGTCGGGTCACCACGAGAAGAAGCGCTCCGCCGCCGGCGCGGCCGCGCACGCGGTGACCGCGGCGCTCGGCAAGGCGGCCGAGGTCGTGACCAAGAACGCGGACAAATCGGTCTTCCCGTTCTCGCTCGTCCTGATCGTCTTCCTCTTCCTCGGAATCCAGAGCCGGATCGACCGCAGCGATCCGAAGCTTGCGCTCGCGCCCCTAACTGCCGATCCAGACCTGGAGTTCCTACCTCCCCCCACCGAAGCATGAGCCAGACGACCAACAGCACCGCCGCCGGCGAGCTGGTCCCGATCGCGGACCGGCTGCGCTACATGCTCGGATTCCGCGTGCTGGTCGCGCTCAGCGTCGGGCTGTCGGTGCTGCTCGCGTGGAAGCGCCTGTACGTGCCGGCCGAGGTCCTCGCGATGGCGACCGGCGGCTTCCTGGTCCTCGCCACGCTCACCCACCTCGCGTGGAAGGTCTCGCGCCGCGGCGGCGTCGCGCTGTTCGGCTTCATGCTGATGGTGGACGGCGCGTTCCTGGCCTGGACCGCGTACGCCACCGGCGGCTCGATCAGCCCGGTCCGCTACGTGATCGTGCTCGAGCTGCTCACGGTCTCGCTGCTGGCCTCGCACCGAACCGGGATGAAGCTCGCGATGTGGCACTCGCTGCTCCTGCTCGTGACCTACTACGCGCAGAAGGGCCACGTGCTGCACGACTTCTCGAAGGGTGGGCTCGGGACGCCGTTCCAGCAGCTGATCGTGTTCACGGCGATCTTCTGGTTCGTCGCGATCGCCACGTCGAGCTTCTCTGCAGTGAACGAGCGCGAGCTCCGCCGCCGCCGCTACGACCTCGAGGCGCTCGCGGCCATGGCCACGCGGATCGAGGGCGAGTCGGACTCGCAGGCCGTGGCCGACGCGCTGCTCGGCGCGATCGTGGACACCTTCGGCCTCGAGCGCGCGCTGCTGCTCGGCGCCGCGGACGGCGAGACCCTGACGCTGCTCTCCCACCACGGCGAGGTGAGCGCAGACGCCGACGGGTACCCGCAGCCGGGTCCCGGCTCGGTGCTCCGCGCGGTGACCGAGGCGCAGCGCACTCAGCTCTTCTCGAAGCTCGATCCGGCGGCCGACCCGTGGCTCGACGCGCTGATGCCGAAGGCGCGCAACCTCGTGATCGTCCCGCTGACCACCGAGGGCCGCACGATCGGCATGCTGGTGGTGGAGCACAAGATCCGTGCGGGCTCGCGCATCGAGCAGCGGATCGTGAACATGCTCGAGCGCTTCGCCTCCCACGGCGCGCTGGCGCTGCGCAACGCCTGGCTGCTCGACGAGGTGCAGGAGCTGGCCGCGACCGACGCGCTCACGCGGCTCGCCAACCGGATGACCTTCCAGGACACGCTCGACAGCGAGCTCGCCCGTGCCGACCGCGAGGGCGGCTGCGTGACGCTGCTGATGCTCGACATCGACCACTTCAAGCGCCTCAACGACACGCGCGGCCACCAGGCGGGCGACGAGGTGCTGCGCCGCGTGGCCGCCACGCTGCGCGAGCAGCGCCGCCAGTACGACACCGCCGCGCGCTACGGCGGCGAGGAGTTCTGCCTCGTCATGCCCGGGCTCAAGCCCGAGGACGCGACCTCGACCGCCGAGCGCGTGCGCGAGGCGATCGCCGGCAACGGCTGCGACGTGACTGCCTCGCTGGGCGTGGCCACATACCCGCGCGACGCGCACTCCGCCGACTCACTCGTGGCTGCCGCGGACACCGCGCTGTACCGGTCGAAGCACGGCGGGCGCAACCGCGTGACGCAGTGGTCGCCGCAGTCGGCGGCGTTCAGCTAGGAGCGACGTCCTAGAGACCGAAGACCGTAACCAGTGCGTCGTCCACGGCGCGCAGCTCCTCGCTGTTCAACCGCCCGGCGCTCGCACCGATGCGGTCGGTGCTGACAGCGGTCGTCTGCTCAGCCAAAACACGTGTCGCGTTGCCGCCGACCTCGATGGCCGGACGGAACGAGCGCGGCGCGGCTGAGCGCGATGTCGGCGCGATGAGCACCGTGCTCAAGGCGAGGAGTTCGTCAGCTTGGACGATGACGGCGAAGCGGGCGCCGCGCTGCTCGCCGCCCCGTCGGCCACCCGGTAGCCGCAGCCGGCGCACTTCGCCGCGGACCACGTCTCAGGCCTCCGGCCACGGAAGGGCAATGGCGTCCATCTCCTCACGAACACGGCGAGCCTCGGCGAGGTCAACAGGGTCGGTCACCGCGGCCTCCGCCTCCGCCCGCAGGCTGGACCGGCGACGCCGCCGCTCTGCTGCTTCACTCAGCGCGAGCCGGATCGCATCGGAATCGTTGTGCCCCTCGTTGCGGAGCACGGAGAGGTCGTCTTCAGCGCGTGCGTCGAGGCGGGCCTGGATTGTGCGAGCCACGCACAAATCGTACCACGATATGTATTACGACTTGGCCACTATCGCGTGAACCTCTTCGTTGTCGCCGTCGGCGGCGGCTCGCCCTCCGCTGCCCTGCGTGCTCTGAACGAGCGGCTGCCGTTCTTCCCGGGCCGCCCGGTGGAGACGTGGCAGGCGCATGGGTTCTCGGCCGCATGGGTTCAGCACGAGGGGCTCGACTACGTGCGCACCGAGCCGCAGTTCGAGCTGCTGGCCGGCCATCAGGCGGGGCGCTTCGTGCGCGTGCGCTGGGACGGGGCGCTGCACGTACAGGCCGACGCGCTCGGCGCGTATCCGGTCTACGAGACCACCGCGGGCGGGACGCGCTACGTGTCGAACAACGCCGAGCTGCTGCGCGCCCTGCGCGGGACGAGCGAGGTCGCGCTCGACTCGGTCGCCGGGCTGCTGGGCGGCGGCTGGCCGCTCGACGGCGACCCGATGTGGGAGGGCGTGCGCCGGCTGAACACGCCCGCGCCGCGCGCGATCGAGACCGACGGCTTCGATCCCGAGCGCGCCGCATCGATCCTCGTGGACGAGCTGCGCACGCTGGCCGACTGGCCCGGCCGCCCCAGCATCGTGCCCGTGACCGGCGGGCGCGACTCGCGACTGGTGCTCGCCGCCGCGCTGGCCGCCGGCATCGACTTCGAGACGCGCACCGGCGGCGAGCCAGGCCACCCCGATGTGGAGATCGGCCGCCGGCTTGCCGACGCCGCGGGCGTCCCGTGGCGCACGCTCGAGCACGACCCGCACGGCAGCGTGGCG
>JAICRZ010000110.1 GCA_025937135.1 Thermoleophilaceae bacterium | reverse complement strand
GTGCTGAACCTGGCGCTCGAGCCCCAGCCGGCGGCGGCGCACGGTGCGCTGTCGTAGCTGCACGCCGGTCCCCGAGGAGGTCCGCCGCGCGGCGGGCCTCCTCGAGCGGCGCCACGCAATCGCGATCCTGTGGGCGTCCACCTCTGGCGCCGTCAGATTCAACGAGTTCCGCCAGTCGGTGACCGGCGTGCCGCCGAAGACGCTGTCGGAGCGGCTGCGCGAGCTCGAGCAGGCGGGCGTGCTCGAGCGGCGCGTGGTCGACGCGAGCCCGCCCTACGCCGAGTACCGGCTCACGGCACGCGGGCGCCGGCTTGCGTCCGTGGTGCAGGCCCTTCAGTCGTTGTAGGTACGCTCGGCGATCACCGTGAGCGTGCTCGACGTCATCAACATCGCCGGCGGCGTCGTCGGGGTCCTCGGCATCGTCGCGCTGGTCTGGTTCGCCGCCCAGGGCGACCCCGAGCGCGAGGCGGAGGAGCAGGCGCGCCTCTTCTACGACGTCCACGGCCACTGGCCGGACGACGGCGCGCGCTAGACGCCGCGCCTGCGCTCGGTGATGTCGCTGATCATCGCGAGCGCACCGCCGTAGCCGCCGTTGCCGTCGCTGAGCGGGCTCCCGGACATCAGCCCCCACATCTTCGAGCCGTCCTTGCGCAGGTAGCAGAGCTCGCGCTGCTCGCTCACGCCGCTGCGGCGCCGCTCGAGCCCCTGCCTGACGTCGTGACGATCGGCGGGCGCGACGAAATCGCTCACCGGGCGCCCGATCATGTCCGCCACCGTGTAGCCGAGCATCTCCGCCATGCGCCTGTTCACGTAGGTCGTGCGGTGGTCGGCGTCGATCATCCAGACGCCCTCGCTCGTGGTCTCGACGATGTTGCGGTAGCGCTGCTCGCTCGCGCGGAGCGCGTCGTCGGCGAGCCTGCGCTGGGTGACGTCGCGCGCCACCGCGTAGATCCGTTCGCCGTCGCTGCGCGAGCTCCACATGATCCAGCGGTAGCTGCCGTCGCGGCGGCGCAGGCGCAGCTCGAAGTCGTGGACCTCGGCGCCGCGTTCGCGCAGGCGGGCGGCCTCGGCCAGCGCATTGTCGGCGTCGTCCGGGTGCACGAAGTCGAGCACGCTGCGCCCGCGCAGCTCCTCCTCCGACCAGCCGAGCGTGAGCGTCCAGGCGGGGTTGAGGATGAGGAAGCGGCCGGCCAGCGTGGTCACGCAGAGCATGTCCACCGACAGGTCGACCAGTCGCTCGAACTCCGATGTCGTTGCAGTAGCGCGGCTCATCGACCTGGCACCTCGGCCCCAGCCTCCCACAGCCGGCGGATGCCCGCCACTCCTATAGGTTGGCGCGCATGGAGAGATGGGCGACCTTCGACTGCTACGGCACGCTCGTGGACTGGAACGCCGGCATCGGCCGCGAGCTCGCGCGCCTGCTGGGCGGCGACGAGGCCGCGCTGCTCGCGCGCTATCACGAGGTCGAGCCGCGTGTGCAGGCGGACGACCCGTCGCTGGCCTATCGCGCGGTGATGGCACGCGTGCTCGAGGAGCTCGCGCGCGAGAACGGCGCCGGGTTGCCGGACGAGGAGCGCGACGCGCTCGGGCGCTCGCTGCCTTCGTGGCCGGTCTTCCCCGACGTGTCGCCGGCGCTTGCGGAGATGCGCCGCCGCGGCTGGAAGCTCGGCGCGCTCACCAACAGCGACCGCGACCTGATCGAGGCGTCGATCGAGGCGATCGGGGTGCCGTTCGACGTCGTGATCCCGGCCGGCGAGATCGACTCCTACAAGCCGGCGCACCGTCACTGGGAGGTCTTCTTCGAGCGCACGGGCGCGGACCGCCGCGGCCACGTGCACGTCGCGCAGTCGTACTTCCACGACATCGTGGCGGCGAACGAGCTCGGGATGCCGTCGATCTGGATCAACCGGCTCGGCGAGACCGGCGACCCGCCGCCGACGCGCGAGCTGCCGGACCTCTCGCGGCTGCCCGACGTGGCCGACGAGCTCGTGCCCGCGGCTGCCTGACCAACCGGCGCGTGGCGCGCAGACGCTTGGTACGTTGCGGCCGCCTTCGATACCTGGGAGACGCCGAATGGCCGCACGACGACTTTGCCTGCTTCTAGCCGCCGCGATGATTGCCGTTCTGGTGCTCGCCGTGCCTGCGCTCGCGCACGTGGAACGGACGGCGTACTGGCCGGATCCGGCCCCTGACACGTCCGTCTCGCCGCCCGCCGGCGGCTCGGTGCCGAAGGCGCGCTCGCTGGCGTCCGCGCTGCGGAAGGTGAAGGGCACGCCGCACGTCCGGGTGGTCTGCCAGCGCGGATCCCTCAGGCGCGCGAAGCGGGAGATCCGCCGTGCGCACAAGCAGGGCTATCGCAACCGGCCGACTGCACGGCTGAAGAAGCTGAGCAAGCGCCAGGCCAAGCGCTGGCTGATGCTCAACCGCCGCTTCTTCAAGAAGTGCCGCTTCCACCAGATCCAGCCCGCGGTGACCAGGTCGCGCAACAACGACCGCGTCGTGGTCATGCCGGGCATCTACACCGAGCCGACCTCGCGCAAGCAGCCGAGCTTCCCGCCCCAGTGCGACAAGTACCGCGAGACTTCGGAGAAGGGCGCCGGCGCCGTGTCCTACGCGTACCAGGTGCACTGCCCGAACGCGCAGAACCTGATCGCAGTCATCGGCCGCGCGGACACCGGCAAGCCCGATCCGCCCCTGACGCCGACCGGCCGTCCCGACCCACACGGCCTGCCCAATGCCGGCCCCTGCATCCGCTGCAACTTCCAGATCGAGGGGTCGGGGCCCGCCCCCGATGACACGATCATCGACGCCGGGCGCGTGGCCTCAGGCGACGGCGCACCGATCGGCTCGGCGAAGGACGTCGGGCTCAAGGCAGACCGCGCCGACGGCTTCGTGCTGCGCGACATGACGGTCCGCCATGCCGCCGAGCACGACGTCTACGTGCTCGAGACCGACGGCTACCTGCTCGAGCGCAGCCGCTACATGTACGCGGGCGAGTACGGCGCGCTGATGTTCACCTCCGACCACGGCCTCACGCGCATCTGCGAGGCGGCCGGCAGCGGCGACTCGGGGGTGTACCCCGGCGGCGCGCCGGACACGGGGCAGAACCGCGACACGAGCTTCTACCCCGAGCGGCGCCTGAACCAGACGATCACGCTGTGCGACTCGCATCACAACAACCTCGGCTACTCCGGCACGATGGGCAACGCGACGCATGTCGTGAGGAACAACTTCTACGACAACGCCACCGGCCTCGCCACCGACTCGTTCTACGCCGGTGGGCACCCGGGCTTCCCACAGGACTCGGCCGTCTACGAGGACAACAACTTCTACTCGAACAACTTCAACATCTACGGGCCGCAGTCGGACGTGAAGTCGGTGACGCCGGTGCCGATCGGCGTCGGCGTCCTGATCGCCGGCGGCAACTACGACACGGTCCTGAACAACCACATCTGGGACAACTGGCGCCGCGGCACGATGCTGCTCGCGGTCCCCGATGCGATCTCGTGCGCCCCGAACGCCGACGAGGGAGCGCCGCCGTGCACGCCGCAGAAGGCGGCAACGACGTCGATCGACAACCACTACACCGGCAACGTGATGGGCCGGACCCCGTCTGGCCAGGTGATGCCGAACGGCGTCGACTTCTGGTGGGACGAGTTCCCCACGAACGGGGCCAACTGCTGGGACCTCACGAACGTGGGCCAGGACGGTCAGCCCGGCACGTTCACGAGCGACCCGCCACGCGCTCCGGGCAACGCCACCCTCCCCGGCTTCCTGCCGGTCCAGGACTGCCGCTCGTCGTCGAACTTCGGCAAGGGCAACGAGCAGAAGGAAGCCGTGCTGCTGGCATGCGCGGGCGAGGTCGAGGGCACCTCGAACGACCAGCACGCATGCGACTGGTTCGTGCCGCCGGCAAAGCCTGGCAGCGCGAAGGCGCAGGCGCAGGCGCGCCGCCAGGCCGCGATCGAGGCGCAGCTCGGCCCCGACGCGGCTTCCACGGCGCCGCCTGACATGTGCACCCTGATCGGCGGTGAGGGAGGCACCCTCACGTGCAGTCCGTTCCAGCACCGGCTTGGCGGTTGAGGCCGGGCCCGGCGCCCTGGCTGGCGCTGGCGCTCATCGTGCTCGTGGCGGGCATCGCAATCGCCGTCGCGTCGTCGGGTGACTCGGGGCCGACCGTCGCGTCGGCGCAGTCGCCGCTCGAGCTGATCGGCGGCAAGCCGCTCCAGCAGGCGAGCTGCGCGGACTGGCTCGCCGGTTCGCCGGACGAGCGCGCGGCGGTGATCGCCGCGCTCACGCGCGACGTGGGCGGCCCGACGCCCGGAGGAGTCGGCACCACGCTCAGCTCGGCTGCCGCCTACTCGCTGTTCCAACGCTCGTGCGCGGCGGCGTACGCGCAGGGATTCCTGCTCTACGAGCTCTACACCCGCGCGTCGGCGTTCCAGTACACGCCGCAGCACTTCCAGTAGCGCGTTATTTCGGCAGCCGCACCGTGAACGCGGCGCCGCCGCCCGGCGCGTTCGCCGCTGTCACCGAGCCGCCGTGCGCCTGCGCGAGCGCGGCCACGATCGAGAGGCCGAGCCCGGCGCCGGCGGGGCCGCGGCCGCGCCCGGGGTCGGCGCGCCAGAAGCGCTCGAAGAGCGAGTTCACGTCTGAGGTCGGCAGCCCGGGCCCGTGGTCGCGGACCTCCAGCAGCGCCTCGTCGCCCTCGGCCCCCACGCGCAGCTCGACGGGAGTGCCGTCGGGCGTGTGCACGAGCGCGTTGCGGACGAGGTTGCCGATCACCTGGCGAATCTGCGCCTCGTCGGCCTGCACCACCACGTCGCCGCCGTGCACCTCGATCGTGCGGTCCGGCGCCGCCGCGCGCGCGTCGTCGGCGGCGTCGTTCGCCAGCTCACCGAGGTTCACGGGCGCGCGGGCGGGCTCCGGCAGCTGGTCGACCCGCGCCAGCGTGAGCATGTCCTCCACCAGCACGCCCATGCGCGCCGACTCATCCTCGATCCGGGTCATCGCCTTCTCGGTCTCCCCCGGCTCGCGCGTGGCGCCGATGCGGAACAGCTCGGCGTAGCCACGGATCGAAGCGAGCGGCGTGCGCAGCTCGTGCGACGCGTCGGCCAGGAAGCGGCGCAGGCGGCTCTCGCTGGCGGCGCGCTCGTCGAATGCCCTCTCGATCTGGTGGAGCATCGCGTTCAGCGCGAGACCCAGGCGCCCGACCTCGGTCCGCTCGTCCGCGGTCTCGACGCGCCGCGAGAGGTCGCCCGCGGCGATGGCGTCCGCGGTCGAGGCCATGCGGTCGAGCGGCCGCAGGCCCAGGCGCACGAGCCACCACGCCAGCAGCGCCAGCGCCAGCAGCACGCCCGCGATCACGAGCCCCTCCACCACCAGCAGCCGGTTCAGCGTCCGGTCGACCTCACCCAGCGGCACCGCCACCACGGTGGTCCCGCCGGTGTCGTCGATCGGGAACGCGCGCACGCGGTAGTGCCGCCCGCCCGAGTCGACGTTCACGGCCTCACCTATCGGGATCGTGCTCGGCAGCTGCGGGGGCGCGGGAGCCGTCTGGCCGAAGCCGAGCAGGAACGCTTTCTTCACCACCGCCCCGTCGGCATCGCGGAGCTCGCCGTAGACCCCCGACGCGAGGTCGAAGCGGTCCGGCCCGCGCGCTCCGGGAGGCGGCCCGCCGCGCGGCCCCGGGCCGAACGCACGGCCCGGCTCGAAACGGTGCTCGACAGCGGGCACGATCGCGCGCGCCTGGTCGTCGACGCGCTGGAGCAGGAACGAGCGCTGCTCGGCGTAGGTGATCGCCGCGAGCGCCACGAGGCCGAGCGCCGTCACCAGCAGGAGCACGGCCAGGAGCCGCGCGCGCAGTGACACCGCTACGACCTCGGCAGCCGCAGCGAGTAGCCGACTCCGCGCACGGTGTGGATCAGCGGCCGGCCGTCGACGTCGACCTTCTTGCGCAGGTAGCTGATGTAGGTCTCGAGCACGCGCGCATCGCCGCCGAAGTCGTACTCCCACACGTGGTCGAGAAGCTGCGCGCGGGTGAGGACGCGGCGCGGGTTCAGCATCAGGTAGCGCAGCAGCCGGTACTCCGTTGCGGTCAGCTCGATCGGCCGGCCGTCACGCGACACCTCGTGCGTGTCCTCGTCGAGCTCGAGGTCGGCGAACGTCAGCCGGCTCGAGTCGGAGTCGGCCAGCCCATTGCGGCGCAGGATCGTGCGGATGCGCGCGACCAGCTCCTCGAGGCTGAAGGGCTTGGTCACGTAGTCGTCGCCGCCGCTCGTGAGGCCGCGGACCTTGTCCTCGGTGGCGTCGCGCGCGGTCAGGAAGATGATCGGCAGCTCGGCGCGCTCGCCGCCCAGGCGCCTGGCCACGTCGAAGCCCTCCATGTCGGGCAGCATGATGTCGAGCAGCATCAGGTGCGGCTTGAAGTCCGCGACCGCGGCGAGCGCGTCGCGGCCGTTCGCCGCCGACTCGACGGTGAAGCCCTGGTAGCGCAGCGCCATAGCGATCACGTCGACGATGTTGGGCTCGTCGTCGACCACGAGGACGCGGACGTGCTGCTCGGTGTCGGTCGCCATGAGCCGGAGTCTGGCGGGCGAAGCTGGGAAGTTCCTGAGCCCCTGCTGTGGGCTACGCGGCGGCCACGTGCTGAGCCGCCTCGATGCGGCGGCGCACGATCACGGCGTACAGCGCCGCGCGCCGCCGGTCGCCGGCGGCCAGCGCGTGTGCCTGCGCGCGCTGGAGCTGGGCGATCGTGGGGCGCTCGGCGTCGAGATCGCGGGCGGGGCCGAGGTCGTAGCGGAGCGAGGTCATGGCCCCATCATCGGACCCGTTCCTAAGCGCCGCCTTCAGAGCGGCTGAGAGTTGAGGGCGTCCGGTGGACCGCGACGCCCGCGATCACCAGGGACACGCCCGCGGTTTCTACGAGGGTCGGCGTCTGGCCCAGCACGATCAGCCCGATCACCGTGGCGACCGCGGGCAGCAGCGACACGAGCAGGCTGTACGTCGCGCGCGCGAGGCGCTGGAGCGCGAGCTGGTCGGTCACGTAGGGGATCACCGACGAGCTCACGCCCACGCCGATGCCCGCGAGCAGCGCGGTCGGCGCGCCGAACGCCGGCGCGGCCGCCCAGCCGGCCAGCGGGGTCACGAACAGCGCCGCGAAGATCATCGCCGTGGCGAGTGCGTCGATCCCGCTGGTCGCTCGCTTCGCCGCCCGGTCGGCCAGGACGATGTAGGTGCCGAACAGAGCCGCGTTGGCGAACGCGAACGCGAAGCCGAGCGGCTCGCCGTGGAGGCGCACGTCGGTCAGGAGGTACACGCCCGCCACCGCCGCGCCCAGCGCGACCGCGTTGCGCCTCGAGCGCGCGCCCAGCGCCGCCAGCGCCACGACCGGCACGAACTCGATCGCCGCCACCGTGCCGAGCGGCAGGCGGTCGATCGCCATGTAGAAACAGCAGTTCATCAGGGCGAGCACGCCGCCCCAGGCGACCAGCAGCGGATCCTTCGTGAGCTGTGGCCGCCGCCAGAGCGCGAAGATCAGCGCCGCGGACGCGATCCGCAGCCACGCCACGCCGAGCACGTCCACGCGCTTGAAGAGCAGGACCGCGAACGCCGGGCCGAGGTAGTGGAAGACCGCGCTGACGACGAAGTAGGCCTGCGGTGGCATCGGCATGATGCAGAATCACGCGCGAGATGACTTTCGTATATGGCTTTCATAAGGTAGTTTGCCCTGTTGTGGCTATGAATCGAAGGGAAATCGTCGATTCCACCGATCGTTCTCTCCTGACCGAATTGCAACGCGACGCGCGGCTGTCGCTGGCGGAGCTCGGCCGCCGCGTCGGCCTCTCGTCCCCGGCGGTCGCGGAGCGCGTCGCTCGGCTCACCGAGGAGGGCGTGATCCGCGGCTTCCACGCCGAGGTCGACCCGCGCGCGGTCGGCTACGCGCTGTCGGCGATCGTGCGGATCCGGCCGGCACCGCGGCAGATCGCGGCGGTGGCCGAGCTCGCGCGGGACACGCCGGAGGTGGTCGAGTGCCACCGCATCACGGGAGAGGACTGCTTCTTCATGAAGGCGCACGTGACGTCGGTCGAGCACCTGGAGGAGGTCATCGACCGCTTCACGCCATATGGGCAGACGACGACGTCGGTGATGCAGACCTCGCCCGTGCCGCGGCGGGGGATCTCACTGTCCGAATAGGCGCTTCGCGCCGCGGGTAGAGCCGAGACGTGGCCCCGCGCTCGATATGGAACGGCACGATCGCCTTCGCCGGCGTCTTCGTCCCGGTGAAGGTGCATTCCGCCGTGGACGACAAGACCGTCCATTTCCACGAGGTCCACGTCGACGACGGCGCGCGGATCGAGCACAAGCGGATCTGCCCGAAGGAGGATCGCGAGGTTCCCTACAAGGAGATCGTGAAGGGCTACGAGGTCTCCGAGGGCAAGTTCGTCGTGCTCGAGAAGGAGGAGCTCGACGCCGCCGCCGGCTCGGGGTCTCGTCTGGTCGAGATCGAGGAGTTCGTGTGCGCCGCGGACATCGATCCCGTCATGTTCGACAAGACCTACTACCTCGGCACTCAGGACTCGGGCAAGGATGCTTACCGGCTGCTGTTCGAGGCGCTTTCTCGTACTGACCGGGTCGGTATCGGGCGCTGGGTCTTCCACAACCGGGAGTACCTGGTCGCGGTGCGCGCGCTCGAATCCGTCTTGGCGCTGCACACGATGCGCTTCGCGGACGAGCTCGTGCCGGTGAAGGATCTCGACATCCCCTCACCGTCGCGCAAGCCGTCGAAGAAGGAGCTCGACATGGCCGGCAAGCTGGTCGAGTCGCTGGCCGGGTCTTTCGATCCTTCGGCCTTCGAGGACGAGTACCGCGAGCGGCTGCTCGACTACATCAAGGCGAAGTCGAAGGGCAAGCTCGACTCACTCCCGCAGCCGACCGAGGCGCGCGATCCGGAGGACCTGATGGCCGCGCTGGAGGCGTCTTTGAATGCCTAGGTCGCTGTGGACAGGGTCGCTCTCGTTCGGGCTCGTGAACGTGCCGGTCGCGCTCGTGTCCGCCGTGCGCGACATGGACCTCCACTTCCGCCAGCTCCACGAGAAGGACAAGGTGCCGGTCGAGACGCAGCGCTGGTGCTCGGAGGAGGACAAGGAGGTGCCGTGGGACGCGGTCACCCGGTCCTACGAGCTCGACAACGGCAAGCAGGTTCTCGTGACCGACGACGACCTCGAGGCGGTCTCACCGCGTCGCACTCGCACGATCGACATCGAGCAGTTCGTATCGGTGTCGGAGATCGATCCGGTCTTCTTCGACCACCCGTACTGGCTCGTGCCCGCCGGCGACGACGAGGGAGCCACGCGCGCCTACCGGCTGCTGCTCGGTGTCATGGAGGACTGCGACGAGGCGGCGCTGGGCCGGTTCGTCATGCGCGCGAAGGAGCACCTGGCGATCGTGCGGGCGCGTGATGGAGCCTTGACGCTGACGACGATGCGGTTCGCGGACGAGGTGCGGCCGGTCGGTGATGTTCCGTCGGCGTCGGGGAAGTCAACGAAGCCTGCGAAGAAGGAACTGGACGCCGCGGTCTCGTTGATCGAGGCGCTGGGCGGTGACTGGGACCCGGATCGGTACAAGGATCGGTACCGCGCGCGGTTGCAGAAGGTCGTGAACAAGAAGCGCAAGGGGCAGAAGATCGAGGCCCCCTCGGGGGATGGTGGCGCTCCGGATGCGGTGCCGGATTTGATGGCGGCGTTGGAGGAGTCGTTGAAGGAGGCGCG
>JAICRZ010000207.1 GCA_025937135.1 Thermoleophilaceae bacterium | reverse complement strand
GGATCGAGACGATCAGCGTGATCACGGCGGCGATCAGCAGCGCCTTGACGACGATCCGCAGGTCGAGCAGGTGCTTGACGACGGGACGCTCGGCGACGGCGTCGTCGAGCCGGCCTTCGATCTTGTCGCGCGACATGTCCTCGCGCATCTGACGCGCGCCCTCGCCGAGACCCTCGCGAAGCCCCCCGCTGCTCTCTTCGACCTGGACGTGCTCGGCCATGCGCTCTCCTCCCGGTGAACCCCTCGTCCGAACTGTCCCCGCGGCGGGCGCGGAGCAAACGAGCGCCGGTCAGCCGCGTTCGAGCGCGGCGCGAACGGCCGCGGCGCCGGGCGCGATCTCGGGACCCAGCCGCGGCAGCAGCTCGCGCCAGCCCGGGTTCACCGCCATCGCACGGCGGACGCGCTCGAGCGCCGTGTCGAGGTCGCCCGCCACCGCGGCGGCCAGCCCGGCGAAGAACAGCAGCTCGTCGCTCTCGGGTGCGAGCTCGGCCGCCTGCTGGTAGAGCGGAGCGGCATCCGCGTGGCGGCCCGCGGCGGTCAGCTCCTCGGCGCGCTCGCTCAGGTCGTACGCGCGATGGAGCCTGTGCAGGCGGCGCAGCTCGGAGAGCGGGTCGTCGTGGTCGTCCACGCGCAGATCGACGCTGCGCCGCCACGGCTCGCCGGCGCGATCCACCACGAGCAGCGCCGCTGATTGGCGGCCGCGGAGGTCGCCCCCTGCGGACTCGGCCGCGTCGAGCGCCGCCAGCAGCCGCTCGTCGAGCGACCCCGGCGCGGATTCGTACGCCGCCGCCATCGCGTCCGGCACGCCCGGCCGGGCCATGATGTTCGCCTGGCAGGAGTAGCCCGCGCCGGTCACGTGGCTCGCCTCCGGGATGCACATCGCGCCGGTGTGCACCGCCACACGCCCGTTCGCATCCACGAACGCGACCTGCCGCACCGCCGCCTCGGCGTCGTCGCGCAGCAGGCGCGCGAGCGCGTCGGGCGCGCTCGTCCCCGCGCGCATGAGCGCGAGCCCGTCGGGGCCGTACGAGCGCTCGGCGAGCGACTGCGTGGCCACCGCGCCGGCGCCCGGCTCCGCCCACGTGACCACGCCTCCTACGCAGAACCAGTGCGACTGCACCGCCACGCCCAGCGCGCCGCTCGCGCCGTCACGCGCAACGATCGAGTAGGTGCCGCGCCGCACGGCGCGCGATGCTACCCCGCTGCGCGCCGCAGGCGGAGCGCCGTCTCGACGCGCGCCACGAGGTCGGCGGCGTCGAACGGCTTGGTGATGTAGTCGACGGCGCCCAGGTGGACTCCGTCCACGCGGTCGTCGACCGTGCCGTGCGCCGTCAGGAAGATCAGCGACGGGGCCGCGGCGCCCGCGTTCTGGAGGATGCGGGCGACGGCCTTGCCGTCCAGGTTCGGCATCGTGATGTCGAGCAGCACGAGATCCGGCTGCTCGTCCCCGATCGCGCGCAGCGCGTTGAGGCCGTCGTTGGCCACCGTCGTTCGGTAGCCGGCCCGTCGCAGGCGGTGGGCCACGAGGGTGGCGATGTCGGGATCGTCGTCGACGACGAGGACGAGCGGCTCATCCGGGAGCGGATGGGACATGCCACTGAAGTCGGCCGCTGCCGGAGTGCCCTTGAGCGGCGGGCTCATTCAGGCGTGGCCCGCGGCGATGTCTCCGGGCGCCGGGTCCACGCCCTCCATGATCCGCGAGTCCTCGCGGTAGCGCATGTACTCGCGCAGCGCGATCTGCAAGGACGCCGCCGTGGGAACGGCGACGAGCGCGCCCACCACGCCCAGCAGCGTGGCGCCGAAGAGCACGGCCACGAGCACCACGAACGGGTGGACGTCGACCGCGCGCTGCTGGATGCGCGGCTGGATCACGCTGTTCTCGACCTGCTGGTAGACGATCGACCACACGACCCAGACGATCGTGGCGGTCGGGAAGCTCACGAACAGCGTGACCACGCCGACCACGATGGCGCCGATCGTCGCGCCCACGAGTGGGATCAGGTCGAGCAGGGCGATCAGCACGGCGAGCGGTCCGCGGAACGGCACGCCGAGGATCCACATCACCACGTAGCTCGTCACGCCCGCGATCAGCGCCTGGAACAGCGCGCCGGCCACGTAGCTGCCCACGGCGGTGGCCATCCGCTCGCTGACGCGCCTGAGGCGAGCCGCGCGGTCGGGAGGCTGGTACTTCAGCGCCCCCTCGACCCAGCGCCTGCCGCCGCCGAGCATGAACGCGGTGAGGATCAGGACCGTGACGAGCTGGAAGATCGAGTTGACGAGGCCGATGCCGATGTTGCCGAGGACCGTCGCGGCGTCGCCGATCCGCGCCGGCAGCTCGCCCGCCTTCTTCTGGAGCTGGCCGCCGATGTCGTACTTCTCCTGAAGCCCCTTCAGCGTGCCGTTCTTCTCGATGTAGTCGCGAACGTCGCTCGCGTAGCGCGGCGCGTTGGTGGCGAACGACTCGACCTGCGTGACGACCGGAGGGATCACGAGCGCGCCCAGGCCGATCGGCACGAGCAGGAGCCCGATGTAGACGAGGGTGATCGCGAAGCCGCGCTTCATCCAGCGCTCCAGGTAGTTCACCGGCCCCGAGAGCGCGATGGCGATGAACGTGGCGATCAGGAGCAGCCCGATCGGGTGCCGCAGCAGGTAGATCAGGTAGAGGATCAGTACGACGGCGACGATGATCAGCACCGTCCTGAGGACAGTTCGGGCGTTCGGAGCCGTCATTCAGGCGGGACGTTCGCAGCCCGGCCGGATGGCACGGGCGGCGAGCGCGCCGTTCACGGCGAGCGCGACGACGGTCGCCGGCGCGAATGCCGCGACCGGGCCGGCGCCGGGCAGCGTGACCGCCACGACGAAGCAGAACGCCGCGAACCCCGCGAGGCCGCTCAGCATCCCGCGGAGGAAATCGGCGACGGCCCCGCCGCCGTCCTGGGCGTGGATGAAGACCGACAGCACCGAGGCGAGCACCGGAAACGCGGCCAGCAGGCCGCTCAGCCGCGGGCCCAGCGCGCCGGCGCCCGCCGTGAGCGCCACCACGAACGCCGCCGTCACGACGACGCGCAGCGCGAGGTCCCAGCGCGGCGGCGGACCGGCCTCATGCGCCGCGTGCGCGCGCGGCATGAGCGCGTAGCCCGCGGCGAACGAGGCGAGCACGAGCGGCAGCGCCAGCTCGGCCCGCAGCCGGATCGCGTCCAGTGCGGCGGTGGCGAGCGCGTATACCGCCCACGCCGCCAGAAGCGTGCCCGGCCAGGCCATCCGCCGCGCCATCCACCCGTAGACCAGCACGAACGCCGTGAGTGACAGCAGGCCGGCCAGCGCTCCCGTGGCCGAGCGGGCGGCGAAAGCGTCGCCGTGCTCGACGTCGATCGCGATCAGTATCGGCCCGACCACGGCCGGGAAGCCGCCGATCACGCCGCCCGCCAAAGCTCCCCAGCGGCGCGCGGCGAGAGTCGTGGCCGCGACGAGGCCGGGCGCCAGCGTCAGCTTCATGATGAGGACGGCCACAAGTTGAACCTAGCGGCGCTTCGGGTACCCCCCTCGGACAGGGCGACAAGGGGAGGAGCCACATGGCGGTCAAGGACAGGGCAGACGAAGTTGTCACGAAGGCCAAGCGGCGTTTCGGCATCGAGAACCCGTCGGCAGCGGATGCCGACGGCAACGTGGGCACGGTCAGGGGTGCGCTGCGCGCGTTCGGCGCGGGCGAGTTCGACCAGTTCCTGGACGCGCTCCAGGAGGACGTCTCGTGGGAGGCGCCCAGCGGCGACTTCCCCGGCGGCGGCGATCTCGAGGGCCGCAAGGCGCTCAAGGACAAGTTCATCGCGGACATCGGCCGCACCTACACGGAGTTCGGCTTCGTGCCCGAGAACTTCGTCGACACCGACGACGGCGCCGTGCTGGTCGTGGGCCGCTTCACCGGCGAAGCCGCCGAGAGCGACGCGCTCGACGTGCCGGGCGTGCAGATCTGGCAATTCGGTCGCAGCACCGAGGCCGAGCTCATCCGCATCTACACCGACAGCGCCGCGTTCCCCGAGCTCATCACCGAGCGGAAGCTGAAGGAGCGCGAGGAGGAAGAGGAGCGGAAGAAGAAGGAGGAGGAGCAGGAGCAGGAGGAGCAGAAGGCGGAGGCCAAGGGTTCGGACGACTCCGAGGACTCCGATGACTCCGACTCAGAGAACAAGGACGACGACCAGGGCTGAGACGAGGCGCGGGTGACCGCGCCCGCGAGCTCTCCGGACAAGGGCATTCCGGGTGGCCCCGCTGCGGTCACCGTGCGCGATTGGGTCCGCTATTCGGACCCAAAACGACAAGGTGACCGCGTCGAGTCCTTGCGTAGCGGGCAGCAACGGCGTGAGGCGCTGGGTCGCGCCGGCGGCGAGCGGGCTAGAGCTCCTGTCCGTTCACCCGGAACCTGACGTCGATGTTGCCGCGTGTGGCGTTCGAGTACGGGCAGACCTGGTGGGCGTTGCGGACGAGCTCCGCGGCCTCCTCGATGTCGTCGATCGACGGC
>JAICRZ010000209.1 GCA_025937135.1 Thermoleophilaceae bacterium | reverse complement strand
TAGGAGTCTGGGCCGTGTCTCAGTCCCAGTGTGGCTGATCGTCCTCTCAGACCAGCTACGCATCGTCGCCTTGGTAGGCCTTTACCCCACCAACAAGCTAATGCGCCGCGGGCCCATCCCGATGCGAAGGCCGAAGCTATCTTTAGTCATCTCACTTATGTGAGGCGACCACATCCGGTATTAGCCCGAGTTTCCACGGGTTGTCCAGGTCATCGGGGCAGGTTACCCACGTGTTACTCACCCGTTCGCGGCTTTGCCCCAGGCCGAAGCCTGGTTCGTCGCTCCACTTGCATGTGTTAAGCACGCCGCCAGCGTTCGTCCTGAGCCAGGATCAAACTCTCCGTGAAAAACCTGCGTGGTATCAATCCCACCCGAGGGCGGGTTCCACTGTCTTCAGGAAAGCTGTCAAATCGGTAGTGGCCGGCGAACGTACACCTGCTGCCGACCCCAACTTGACGGGTTGATTCATTATGCCGCCGCCCAGGTCCCGAAGGACCGGCGACGGTCGAGCTTGGACGCGATCTGGCAGGGCTCCGAAGAGCCCCTTCAAAATCGCACACGCTGTTGAGTTTTCAAAGACCGTCGGCGCTCCGAGGCGGGGACTCCGCCCCTCGCGCCCTCTCCGGGCCATAAAGAAGGCCTCTCGAGAGAGGCCCAGGGAGTCTAGCTGACGCCATGCGGCGTCGCTAATTCCTGTCCTGCTCCCGGTCGGTCTTTTCAAAGGCCATCGAGGGACGCAGGAGTATAGCCCTCCGCCGGACGCACGACAACGGCTCGGAGACCGCGCTCAGCCCGGCCCGGCGCCGTTGCCGCGAAAGCGCTTGTGGCGCCGCTTCCCGACCTGGAGGACGCGGCCTGCCAGGCGCTCCGCGGGGACGTCCAGATCGCCTCCGGAGAGCTGCTCGCCGTCAAGGCGGACGCCGCCCCCGGCCAGCAGCCTGCGCGCCTCCGAGGTCGAGATCCCGAAGTGGTCGCGCAGCAGCGCCGGGAGGTGGATTGGATCCGCGGCCGGCAGCTCCGCCTCCTCGATCTCGTCCGGCAGCGCACGTTCCACGTGGAGGCGGTTGAAGTGCGCCTCGGCCTCCTCGGCGGCGCCGTCGCCATGGAAGCGGCCGACGATCGCCCGCGCGAGCGCGCGCTTGGACTCCACCGCCGGCCGCTCCGGTCGGAACCCGCCGCCCAGCAGCAGGTCGTAGTACACGGGCATCACGTCGTCGGGGACGCGCATCAGCTTCCCGAACTGCTCGTCCGGCGCCTCGGTCACTCCGACGTAGTTGCCCTCGGACTTCGACATCCGCTTCACACCGTCGATCCCGGGCAGGATCGGCATGGTGACCGCGACCTGCTGTGGCACGCCGTAGCTCGCCTGTATGTCGCGCCCGAGGAGCAGGTTGAACTTCTGGTCGGTCCCACCGAGCTCGACATCCGCGCGCACCGCGACCGAGTCGTAGCCCTGGAGCAGCGGGTAGAGCAGCTCGAGGATCGAGATCGGCGCATTCGCCGCATAGCGCTTGGCGAAGTCGTCGCGCTCGAGGATCTGGGCGACCGTCGAGGTCCGCGCGAGCCGGAACAGGTCCTCGGCCGACATGTCGAGCCACTCGCCGTTGAAGCGCAGCTCTGTGCGATCCGGCTCCAGCACGGTGAACGCCTGCTCCCTGAAGGTCTCGGCATTGCGGTCGATCGCCTCCGGCGACAGCACGGGGCGCTCGCTCGAGCGGCCGCTCGGGTCGCCCACGCGCGCGGTGTAATCGCCCACGATCAGCACCACCTCGTGGCCGGCGTCCTGGAACTCGCGCAGCTTCTGGAGCACGACCACGTGCCCGAGGTGGATGTCGGGCGCGGTGGGGTCGATTCCGAGCTTCACGCGCAGCGGCCGCCCCTCCCCCAGCTTGCGTTCGAGACCGCCCTCGGGAAGGGCGTCGACGACGTTTCTGAGAAGGAAGCGAGCCGACGAGTCCGTCATGGGGCCAATGCTAGGATCCGGGGCCGCCGGACAGCCGTCCGGCAGCCGCCAAAGGGAAGGGTCACGCGCTTGCCGGCGCGGTGACAACGCGCCCCAGGGAGACGCTGAGCGGGGCGCGCACACTCATGCAGGAACCCGCTCCGCCAATACCTCTCAGACCGCCGCGACGCATACGCGCGCGCGCCGACGAGCCGGCCACGAACGGCAACGGCAGCGACCCCACGCCGCAGCGGCCGAAGGTGAAGAAGCTGCGGCTGGCGCTGGTGGTGCTGGGGCTTTCGGCCCTCGCGCTCATATCGACGGTCTTCGGGATGATGATGGCGGTTGCGCACGAGCTGCCGGCGCTCGAGGCGCACGCGCAGCTCCGCGCCGCGGTGAACTCCACGCTGCTCGGCGACAACGGCACGACGATCGCCAAGCTCACCGGCAACGAGAACCGGATCATCGATTCGGACGATCAGATCTCGCCGAACATCAAGAACGCGGTGATCGCGATCGAGGACCGCCGCTTCTACGAGCACAAGGGCGTCGACCTCAAGGGCATCGCCCGCGCGGTGTGGAGCGACGTCGCCGTCGGGCACGCCGCCCAGGGCGCCTCGACGATCACCGAGCAGTTCGTGAAGAACTCGCTCGCGGCTCAGAACGACAGAACCGTCTTCCAGAAGCTCCGCGAGGCCGCGCTCGCCTACCACCTCGAGCACAAGTGGTCGAAGCAGAAGATCCTCGATGAGTACCTGAACACCGTCTACTTCGGAAACGGCGCCTACGGCGTCGAGGGAGCGGTGAGGACCTACTTCGGCGGATCCGACCGGCGCTATGCGCCCGACGAGCGGATCGCCAACAACGTCACGCCCGGGCAGGCGGCGCTGCTCGCGGGGATGATCGCCTCGCCGAGCGGCTACGACCCCCTCCAGTTCCCCACGCGCGCGCGTCAGCGGCGCGATCAGGTGCTGCGCAACATGTACGACCAGCACATGATCACCGCGCAGGAGTACCAGGAGGGACTCCAGGAGGCGATGCCCACGCGCCAGAGCGTGGCCCCGCCGGCGATCAACTCGACGCAGCCGTACTTCTCGAGCTGGGTGACGCAGCAGCTCGTGGACCGTTACGGCTCGGGCCGCGTGTTCGCCGGTGGCATGAAGGTGACCTCGTCGCTCGATCCGGACCTTCAGGCCGCGGCGCAGCAGGCGATCGCCGGGCGGCTCGGAGGCATCGGGCCCAGCGCGTCGCTCGTGGCGATCGAGAACAAGACGGGCGAGGTGAAGGCGATGGTGGGCGGCACCGACTTCAAGAACAAGCCGTTCAACCTCGCCACCAACGGGCACCGCCAGCCCGGCTCGTCGATGAAGCCGTTCATCCTCGCGGCGGCGTTGAAGCAGGGCATCGGACCGGGCTCGGTGTGGACGTCGGCGCCGAAGGAGTTCCCGGTGCCGGGCTCCAAGCACGAGAAGTTCGTGGTGCACAACTTCCAGGACTCCTACGCGGGGCCGACGACCCTCACCAACGCGCTGATCCACTCCGACAACTCGGTGTTCGCCCAGGTCGGCCTCCAGGTGGGCACGCGGAAGGTGGCGCACACCGCCGAGCAGCTCGGCATCCGCACGAAGGTGTCCACCAACCCGGCGATGGTGCTCGGCGGACTGAAGGAGGGCGTCACCCCGCTCGAGATGGCCTACGCCTACTCGACGATCGCCAACCGCGGCAAGCGCATGTCGGGCAGCTTCGCCGCGTCGCCGCTCGGTCCGGTCGCATACACGAAGGTGACACAGGGCGACCACACCGAGAAGAACAAGGTGAAGAGCAAGCGCGTGCTGCCGGAGTCGGTCGGCGAGACCATGCGCACGATGATGCACGGCGTCGTCATGAGCGGTACCGGCGTGAAGGCGAACGTGTCGGAGTTCGCGGCGGGCAAGACGGGCACGACCGAGAACTACGGCGACGCCTGGTTCGTCGGGTTCACCGACCGCTACACCGTGGCGGTCTGGGTCGGCTATCCGGACAAGCTGAAGTACATGACGACCGAGTACCACGGCGGCCCGGTCGAGGGCGGCACGTTCCCTGCGGAGATCTGGCACGACTTCATCACGTCGGCGATCGGCATCTACGACAAGCGCCACCCGAATGACAAGACGACCACCTCGACGACGCCGGCGCCGGTGACGCCGGTGCCGAGCGCGCCCGCGCCGACCACGCCGGCTCCCCAGCAACCGCCGAGCAAGGGCCCCAAGGGCGGCGGCGGCAACCAGGGCGCCACGCCGCCGCAGCCGCAGCCGCAGCCGACCCCCACTCCCCAGCCGACGCCGGGAGGCGGTGGTGGCGGCGGCACCGGAGGAGGCGGCGGTGGTGGTGGCGGCGGGGCCGGCGGCGGCGCCTCGCCCGGCGGCGGCGGCGGGACGGGCTAAGCGGCCACGCGGCGCAGCGCCTGCGGCAGCGGGCGCGAGATGTACCTGGCGCGGCTCGCGTCGACGAACCGCCACGGCAGGTCGACCGCCTGGGT
>JAICRZ010000086.1 GCA_025937135.1 Thermoleophilaceae bacterium | reverse complement strand
TGACCGAGGCGATCGCCGTGCAGGCCTGCCAGCAGGGCGGCCAGAGCACCGGCTCGAGCGGCGGCGGCTCCAGCGGCAACACCCCTCCGCCGCCGAGCAACACCATCCTCGTGACACCCGGTGGCGCCGGCGCGCAGCAGGCCGCCACGCAGCAGTCGAGCTCGTCGAGCGGCCCGCAGCAGCAGAACCAGGTCGTGCTGCCGAGCAACGCGAACGTGACGACGGTGATCGTGCCGCCGTGCACCACCACGCAGAGCTCGAGCCAGTCGCAGCCGGC
The DNA here is from genome assembly GCA_025937135.1 of Thermoleophilaceae bacterium. Classification (GTDB taxonomy): domain Bacteria; phylum Actinomycetota; class Thermoleophilia; order Solirubrobacterales; family Thermoleophilaceae; genus JAICJV01. The sequence goes on along the minus strand of JAICRZ010000086.1, from coordinate 11,398 downwards.
GTCGAAGACGCTCTCGCTGCCGTCGGGCAGCAAGTCGAAGATCGTCGCGGCCCCGCCGTGCACGGCCCCGGCGGCGTCCTCGTCGAGCAGTTAGAAGGAGCCCGCCGTGTCCGGGCGCTGGGACGACGACGACGACTGGGTCGGTGAGCCGCCCGAGGGTCACCACACGCGCGACCAGGCGAAGCCCGAGTTCTGGCGGTTGCAGCGTCCGCCCGAGGTCATCGCCTTCGCGTTCGTGGTCGTGATCATCATCCTCGTCGTCGTGCTGGTGGTGAAGTGAATCGCGTCGCCTTCATCGTGATGCTGGCCCTGGTCGTGGTGCTCGGCGGCATCGCCATCGCCATGAAGAAGAAGACGAGCGAGCCGCAGCAGGAGGCCGCCCGGCTCGTCCGCGTACCGACCGAGCGCGAGCGCGAGGTGATCGTTCCGCCGTGCGGGACCGGCACCAACGTCGGGGCCACCAAACCGGAGGCGCTCGTGAAGACGCCGGGCACGATCGCGTTCCGGCTCAAGCGCAACAACGGTGACCGGCTCGTGCTGGTGCCGCGCTGCCGTGCCTCGCAGGGCGCACAGCCGAGCGAGGGCGTGAACCTGCCGTCGGCCGCATTCGTCCTCCCGATCGGCGCTCAGGTCACGGCCGGCCGCGGCGGCAGCGCGCAGGCGGGCACCGAGAAGGTCGAGTCGCAGCTCGTGGTGCCCGCGAACTCGCCGATCAGGACGATCGTGATCACGCGCTGCCTCGAGACGGCGCAGGAGGCGAAGAAGAACGCCACCGGGCGCACGCTGATCCTGGACCCGCTGCGCGCCCGCAAGGACGCGACGCTCGCTCCGCCCTGCTGACGGAAGCTAGGCCGGCTGCGCCGCGCGGATCGCCGGGCGCTCGCCGCGCTTGGCCGGGCGGCGCACCTTCATGTGCTCGGCCGCGAAGTACGAGCCGATCACGAACAGCGCTGCCACGATCTGCACCGCGATCGTCTCGACGGTCGGGTAGACCTCGAACCAGCGGCCCGCCCAGTCGGGGATCGTGACGCCGAGCTGATGGGTCGGCAGCCAGCCCAGGTCCTGGAACGTGGCGGCGGTGCCGCCGATCATCACCACGAGCACGAAGCCGATCATCACGCCCGTCACGATCAGCATCCGCCGGTACGGCAGCCTGCGCTGGAGGACGAACGTCAGCACGCCGACGACGGCGGTGCCGCCGAGGCCGATCAGCACGCCCTCGACCACCGCGGCCGTGCCGGCCTTGATCTGAAGGGTCTGGAGGAAGAGCACGACCTCGAAGCCCTCGCGGTAGACGCTCGTGAAGCCGAGCAGCACCAGCCCGAGGGTGGCGGCCGACCCGCCCGCCAGGATCGCGCGCCGGCGACCGTGCTGCTTCTTGATGTGGTTGGTCCAGTAGATCGTGTGCAGGAACCAGTTCAGGACCACCAGCAGCACGATCACGGCGACCAGGCCGGTGATCGCCTCGAGCTGCGGGCCGTAGTCCGAGAAGAAGCTGAGCAGCGCCTGGACGAGGAACCACGTGAGCACCGCGGCGAGGAAGCCGATGCCCGCGCCGCCGGCGACCGGCCGCTTGCGGGCGCGGTTCGAGCCGACGAAGCTCGCGACCACCGCGGCGAAGATCAGGACCGCCTCGAGCCCCTCGCGGAAGACGATGATCGCCGAGTCGACGACCACCGTGGTGTGGCTCTCCGCGTCCGGCGTCTCGGTGGGATCGACACCCAGCGACTGCGTCGTGAACCACACGCACAGCCCGAGCAGGGCGATGGCGATCGCCCATGGAAGGGCGCGTCGGACGGGCGACTCGGTCCTCATCGTTAGGGGACCCTAACAAGTCGGACCGCGAGGGGCGCGGCCCCCTCCGGGCGTCAGCCGCCGGCGTGGGTGCTGCCGGGCGCGCTGAGCGGCGGATGCGGCGCCGACGTCGCGTCAGCTGCGGGCGCGGGAAGCACGGGTGTGGCTGCGGTCGGCGGCTTCACCGGGCGCTCGGTGGCCGTGCCCTGCGAGCTGCTCGACTGGTTCTCGCTGCTGCGGCCGCCGCGCCCCGGGGGATCGGCGGGCTTGCCGTTCGCGTGCCCGTTCGCGGCGCCGGTGTGGCGGCCGTTGTCGGTGCCGCTGTTGTTGCCGACGCCGTCCGGCTGGCCCTGTCCGGCGGTGCCGTTGAGACCGGGAGCGATGGAGGTCCCGTGGTTCTGCGGAAGCGACCCATGCGCGTGCCGATGCGAGCCGCCGTTGCCGTGCGTGCTCGCGTGCTCCGGCGTGGTGGCGCGCGAGCTGTCGCTCCGGCCGCCGTTGCTGTGGCGCAGGCCGTGCGGTGCGCCGGTCACGCCCGCGTGGTTGCCGACCGGCCGGTGCGCAGGGGGAGTCGTCGCCGCCGGCTGCGCCGCCGGCACCGCGCTGCTCGTGGCGGGCTTGTTGTGCGAGATCGTCTCGGTGACGGCCACGCCGCCGCCCACTGCCACGCCTGCGGCCGCGAGCACGGCGGCCGCCTTGCCCGCGGTGGTGGTGCCGAGCAGCGACGCCACGCCGCCGCCCGCCGCCGCCGAGGCGCCACCGCCGAGGCCGAGTGCCGCGAGTGCGCCGTGCTTGAGCGCCGCCGTGGGGACGACCGGCAGCAGCATCGCCATCGCCCGCCGCTGCTTGGTCACCGCGTCGCGGAACTCGGCGCAGCCGCTGCACTGCTTGAGATGCCGGCGCAGCGGCCCGCGCCGCAGCTCACCGCCGCTGGCGGTCGCGAGCTGCTCGCGGATCTCGTGGCACGGAATGTCGCGCGCATTGCGACTCTCGATCAGCGAGGAGCGCGCCTGGAACACCAGCGACTTCACCTTGCTCGCCTCACAGCCGACGACGGTCGCGATCTCGGCATGCGAGAGGTCGCCGATCTCGGAGAGGACGAGTGCGGCGCGCTGCTCCTCCGGGAGCTCGCGGATGTCGCCGAGCATGGCGCGCAGGTCCGAGCGCTGCTGCACCGCATCGGAGAGGCCGGCGGTGGGGATGTCGTCGAGCTCGGCAGCCTGCTCGCGGCGCGCGCGGAGCACCGACAGACAGCGGTTGCGCGCGATCGCGTAGAGCCAGGCCTTGAGCTTGAGCTCGCGGTTCGAGCGGCGGATCGAGTCGTACGCCTGGATGAAGGTGTGCTGGACGGCGTCCTCCGCCTCCTCGACCGAGCTGAGCATGTGGCGGCAGAACGAGAGGATGCCCGGGTGGTGGCGATCGAAGAGGACCTCGAAGGCCGCGTCGTTGCCACGCCGCACCTGTTCGACGAGCCGGTCGTCGCCGAGTGTGACGAGCAGGCGGCGCGAGCGCGGCAGGGTGAGCCCGCTCGCGTGCGGGACGGATCGGGCTTCCATGTGGCCATTATCGTCGCGACGCGCTGCATTTCAAACTGACCGGCGCTGTGGTGATTCGTCGCCATCAAGGGGAGTAACGCGCGGGAAGCCGTGTGGTTGGGCGTTTATCCTCCGGCGCGAGCCGCATTGGTAGCCATACGAACAGGCGAATTCCTCCACGAGGGGCACCGGCTCGTCTTCGACGAGTACGGGCAGGGCGAGCGCCCGCTGATCCTGCTGCCCGGTCTCCTGCTGCCGCGGTCCATGCACCGACCGCTCGCGCTGGAGCTCGCCGAGCGCGGCAACCGCGTCGTCGTGCTGGACCCGCTCGGCCATGGCGACTCCGACCGTCCGTTCGACATGACGCAGTACTCGTTCGTGCTCTTCGCCGAGCAGGTGATCGGCCTGATGGACCACCTGGGCCTCGAGGAGGCCGTCGTCGGCGGGACCTCGCTCGGGGCGAACATCGTCCTCGAGACGCTCGTGGCCGCGCCCGAGCGCGTCCGCGGCGCAGTCATCGAGATGCCCGTGCTCGACAACGCGCTGCTGGGCTGCGCGCTCGCATTCACGCCGCTGCTCGTGGGCGTCACGTTCGGCAAGCCGATCACCGGTGCGCTGGCAGCCCTGGCCCGCCGCCTTCCGCGCACCGGCAACCACCTGATCGACGTCGGGCTCGACTGGGCGTCGCTGGACCCCGGCCCGTCCGGCGCCTACCTCCAGGGCCTCTTCTTCGGCCGCATCGCGCCGCCCAGGTCAGAACGCATCAAGGTCGAGACGCCGTCGCTCGTGATCGGCCATCCGCGCGACCCGATCCACCCGTTCTCCGATGCGGGGCACCTCGTCGAGGAGATGCCGCACGCGCGGATGATCGAGGCGAGCTGGATCGGCGAGCTGCGCTTCACGCCCAAGCGCCTGACGGGCGAGATCGCCTCGTTCGTCGACGAGGTCTGGGCGACTACACAGCCGCGTCGAGGATCCGCTTCCACGCGGCGCCGAGCTGGCGCAGCTGCGCGTCGCTCAGCCGGCTGAGGAAGCGCTCGCGGACGCCGGCGCGGTGGGTCTCGCGCGCCTCCTCGAGGCGCCGGCGGCCCTCGTCGGTGAGCGTGGCGAACGCGCCGCGGCCGTCGCTCGCGCACTCGCGCCGCTCGACGAGCCGCTGATCGACCAGCCGCGCGACCAGGCGGCTCAGGCCACTGCGGCTGAGCAGCACCGCGTCGGCGAGCTGCGACATGCGCATCTCGCCCTCGGGCGCAGACGCGAGCTGAACGAGGACGTCGTAGGAGCTGAGCGGCAGGTCGTGTGTGCGGGTGAGCTCGTCGTCGAGCTCGCGCACGAGCCGCGCGTGGGTGCGCAGGAACCCGGCCCAGGCGTCCATCTCCGTGTCGGAGAAGCCGCCGCCTATGGCCGTGTCGCAGACCTCGTCGGTAGGTGTCTCCGCAATCAGATCGCTCACGGACTCAACTGTAGGTGCGGCGCGAGGCAGCGGCAACCCGTCAGCGCGGCGGACGCGGGCCGCCGGCCACGATGTCGCGCCCGGTCGGCTCCAGCCGCTCGTCGAGCTCGAGCTGCCAGTACCAGCGCGTGAAGGTGTGGCCGTGGCGGAACTCGCCCACGTGCGGCTCGATCGTCTCGCCGCGCGCCATCCTCACGATCAGCTCCGGATAGGTGCGACCCGGCAGCGCCGCGTACATCGGCCCCGGGAACGCGCCGCCGAAGCGCGTGTTCACGTCGGTGATCCCGAGTCCGATCTCGGGGTCGCGGAACGCCTGGATCGTGCACGGCCCGCGCACGCCGAGCGCCTCGCCCACCGCGCGCCCCAGCTCGATCAGCTCCTCGTCGTGGATCACCTTGCCCTTGATCGACTCGCCGCCGCGCGACTCGATCATCGTCCGCGGGATGGCGTTGAGGCAGCGGCCGCCGAGGTCACCGAGGATGTCGACCGAGAACTCGTCGCCGCCCATGAGCCGCTGGACCATCACCGGCTCCTTGACGTAGCGGATGAAGAACTCCATCTCGTCACGGTCGGCCGCGGGATGGATCGAGCGCGCGCCCGAGCCCCGCCGCGGTTTGACCATCACCGGGAACGACTCCGGCTCCTCACCCGGCAGCACCGTCGGCGGCGACGGCAGGCCCTTCGACAGGAGCAGCTCGTGCGTCTCGAACTTGTCGTAGGTCGCACGCGCGACGTCGCCGCTCGGCACGAACGCGGGCAGCCGCTCGGCACGCGCCAGCACCTCGATGTCGAGGTCGGTGAGTGGCACCACGGCGCGGACGCCGTGCTGCTCGACGAGCTCCTCGAGGAACGGCACGTACGCGGGGTCGTCCACGCGCGGCGGGGTCACGCGCAGGTCGGCGGCGTAGCGCGCCGGGGCGAGCGGCGACGGGTCGGCGGCGATCGTGTACGCGTGCTGGGCGAACGCGCTGACGATGTCGTAGCGCTTGCCGACGCCGGTCAGGACGACCGCTACGCGCTCGGCTTCCATCCGCCCTTGTCTCCCTTGTAGAGCCCGGTCCCGGCCACCAGCATGTGGATCGTCTTCGCGATGATGCGCAGGTCGAGGCCGAACGACCGGTGCTCGACGTACCAGAGGTCGAGCTCGATGCGCTCGTGCCACGGCAGCGACGCGCGGCCGTTCACCTGCGCCCAGCCGGTGAGCCCCGGCTTCACGTCCAGGCGCCGGCGCTGGTGCGCGGTGTACTGGTCCACCTGCACCTGGATGGTCGGGCGCGGGCCGACGATCGACATCTCGCCGCGCAACACGTTCACGAGGTTGGGCAGCTCGTCGATCGAGAAGCGACGCAGGATGCGCCCGACGCGCGTGATGCGCGGGTCGCCGTAGTTCACCGCCATCCCGGCGCCCTGGTGCTCGGCCCCCGACACCATGGTCCGCAGCTTCAGCATCTCGAACGGCTCGCCGTCCCTGCCGACGCGGCGCTGGCGGTAGATCGGAGAGCCGGGCGACTCGAGCCGTACGGCGATCATCGCAGCGAGCAGGATCGGGGAGCTGAGCACGAGCGCGACACTCGCCACGAGGATGTCGAAGAGCCGCGTCAAGGCCGGGGGAACCTAACGAGTTCCCTCCGCCTTCTCCCAGCCCGCGGGCGTGCCCGTGCGCAGGTAGTCGAGCAGCCCGAGCGCCGACGACGCCGTCACGAGCACGTAGTAGCGCGCGATTCGCAGCGGCCCGGCGCCCACCAGCGCGGCCGCGAGCAGCGCGAGCTGCGCGACGAGCGTGGCCGTGTAGACCCAGCCGTTCCCGAGCAGCGCGACGTTCGCCGCCAGTGCGATCACGTGCAGGAACGGCGTGAGGTAGCGCAGCACGCGGTGCGAGCCGACCGCGAGCGCGTACAGGGGCGGGTAGCCGCGCGGCGAGAGCATCCCGCCGCGCAGGACGATCAGCCAGGTGTGGCTCATCATGCGGCGCTTGCGGCGGAACTCGCCCTCGGTCGTCGGGACCATCTTCTCCTCGGCGCGCGCGGTCGGCTCGTACAGCGCGCGCCAGCCGCGCTTGACCATGTTGAACGGGAACGACAGGTCGTGGCCCATGCGCTCGTCCACGACCATGTACGCCTCGCGCCGGGTCGCGTAGATCGCGCCGTTGCCCGCCGTGATGCCGCCGAGCGCGGACTCGAGCTCGCGCACCTTCATCTCGTAGCGCCAGTAGGCGCCCTCCTGGTTGGTGCCGCCGTCGTTCGTGAAGCGGACCTGGCCGCAGACGTAGCCCACGCGCGGATCGGCGAACGGGGCGAGCAGCCTGCGCAGCGCGTCGGGCGCGAGCGTGGAGTTCGCGTCGGTGAAGAAGAGGATCTCGCCGCTCGCCCGCTCGACGGCCGCGTCCTGCGTGCGCACCTTGCCCGCGCGCGGGCGGTCGAGGACGAGATCGGCGCCCGCCGCCTCCGCCTCGGCGACGGTGCGGTCGCTCGATCCGTCGGACGCGACGATGATCTCGAGCAGCTCGCGCGGATAGTCGAGCGCGAGCGCGTTGCGGATCTTGCGGGCGATCACCGGCTCCTCGTCGTAGGCGGCGATGATCGCGCTGACGCGGGGCTGCGGGCCGCGGGCCGCGGGCCGCGGGCTGTGGCGCTTCAGGCGCGCCAGCAGCCACAGCAGCGCCGGGTAGCCCGCATGCGTGTAGATGATCAGGCCTGTGGAGGCCCAGAAGACGGCGGTCATCGCGCCTGGATTATCTCTACGAGTTTTTCGATCTCCGGGCAGGCGATCCCGTGGCGCTTCGCGGCGCGCAGGACCGAGCCGGCGATCGCGTCCAGCTCGGAATCGCGGCCGGCCGCGAGGTCGCGCTGCATCGAGGTCGTCAGGCCGGCGTGCGCGGCGTCGATCTCCGCCATCGTGCGCTCCGCGTCGGCGTCGGCACCCTCGGCGCGGGCGACGGCGGCCGCCTCCTCCACGCACGCGCGCAGCGTGGCGCGCTTGTCCGGGTCCTCGCGTATCGCGCCCAGCGGCAGGTCGTACGCGCTCGTCGTGCAGGCGAGCGCGTTCAGGCGCACGAGCTTGCTCCAGAGCACGCCCGGCTCGGAGTCGTACACGTGCACCGGCACGCCGGCGGCGTCCATCGTGGCGGCGAACTCCTCCACGGCCGGCGAGGACGGGGCGACGTCGATGTTCAGGAAGCGGCTCGTGTGCACCACCCGGCCGGTCTCCGGGCGGTCGGAGACGATCCGGATGCTCGCGGCAGCCACCGCGCGGGCACCGAAGCGCTCGCGCAGCGGCGCCATGTGGTCGAGGCCGTTCAGCAGCGGGATCACGAGGCCGGGCTCGCCGGCGACGCGCTCGAGCGCGGCGGCCAGGCCGTTCGCCTTGGTCGCGACCAGAAGGGTGTCGCCCGCGCGGAGCGCGATCCGGTCCACGGCCGGCGGGGAAGCGTGGAACGCGCCCAGCAGCACGCTGTCGACCTCGATCCCGCGTTCCGCGAGTGCCCGCGCCGTCGCCTCGCGCGCGACGACCGTCACCGGCGTGCCGGCGCGGGCGAGCGCGGCGGCCAGGAATCCACCGACGCCTCCGGGTCCCAGAACGGCGAGCATGGACGAAGAGGCTATGCCGCCGGGCCGCGTTCTCGGTTACGTTGCGGGCGTGGCCCACGAGTACGACGCCTCGCGCGCGACGTACGCCCTCACGCGCCGGACCGACCCGAGCATCGCGGCCGCCATCGAGCACGCGCTCGGCGGCGCGCGCACGGTCGTGAACGTCGCCGACGCGGAGGACCTGGCGCTCGAGGACGACTCGGTCGACGCCGCGCTCGCGGCGATGACCGTCCACCACTGGGACGACCCGCGCCGGGGCCTCGCCGAGATGCGCCGCGTCGCGCGCCGGCGGGTCGTGCTCTTCACCTACGACATCGCGCACGCGCGGGACCTCTGGCTCGTGCGCGACTACCTCCCGGAGATCGTCGCGATCGACGAGCGCCGCTTTCTGCCGATCGAGCAGCAGGCGGCGGCGATCGGCGGCGCTACGCGCATCGAGCGCGTGCCGATCCCGCACGACTGCCGCGACGGGCTGCTGGGCGCGTTCTGGCGCCGCCCGGAGCGCTACCTCGACCCCGCGCTGCTGCCGGGCAGCTCCGCGTTGAGCGCGCTGCCGCCGGAGGTGCTCGAGCGGGGGCTCGGCAAGCTCCGCAACGACCTCGACAGTGGCGCCTGGCGGCGCCGCTACGGCGGCCTTCTCTCGCGCGAGGAGCTGGACGTGGGCTACAGGCTCGTGGTCGCCGAGCTCTGATCGCCGACCACGTCGAGCGACTGGTCGATCGCAGTCAGGGCCAGCAGCCGGCGGACCATCGGCGGCGGGTTCGCCACGGCGAAGCGACGGCCCACCGCGCGCGCGTCGCGTGCGGCGTTCAGCAGCACCCGGAGCCCGGAGACGTCCAGAAACGTGATGGCAGCGAGGTCCACGCCCTCGTAGTCCCCGGCGGCGATCGCGGCGGCCAGCGTGGGCGCGGTGACCATGTCGATCTCGCCCGAGGCGATCAGCCAGGAGCCGTCGCGGGTGGTGACGAGGGCGAAGGGTGGCGGAGTGGGCATTGGCTGGAACCGCTGGTCGGTCGGGTCCCAAACGCATCACCCATTCGGGCAAGCCGCGCGTCCCCTTCGGCGAACAACTCCGCGGCCGCTATGTGCCGCGGGAGCTGTGCGCAGCGTAGCGCCGCCGAGGTCCGCTGAACACCCCCTTATTCGGGTGCCGCTACCGTCTGCCGCGCTCGCAATGCCGACCCCCTCGAAGTTCATCTCGAGCGCGCGGCGCAGGCGCCCGCGCTGGTTGCTGCTCATCGGCGGCGTGGCGCTGTTCGGCGCCGCGGCCGTCGCAGCGGTCTACCTCATCTTCTTTCAGAAGGAGAGCAACTACAGCGACCCGAACGCCGACTTCCAGTCGCAGCCGGTCGCGCCGCCGCCGCCGCCGAAGCAGAAGGCGGAGACATTCAAGTGGCCGATCTATGGCTACACGCCGCAGCGCACGCGCTACCTGCCGGTGAACATGGGCCCGCCGGCACGCAAGCTGTGGCGCTTCACGAAGGGCAGCGGCCTGATCGAGTTCCAGCCGGTCCTCGCGAACGGCTTCCTCTACTACGTCAACAACAACGGCCAGGCGTTCGCGGTGAACGCGAAGACCGGAAAGAAGCGCTGGAAGCGCAAGGTCGGGTCACTGGTGGCGTCGTCACCGGCGTGGAACAAGGGGCGCGTGTTCATCGTCACGCTCAACCCGGGCAGCGTGCTCTGCCTCAACGCGAAGAACGGCAAGGTGATCTGGCGCAAGGCGCTGCCGAGCCGCAGCGAGAGCTCGCCGATCGTCGTGGGTGGCGTCGTGTACTTCGGCTCCGAGAACGGCACGGTGTACGCCTACCGCGCGAGCAACGGGGCGAAGGTCTGGACCTACCACGCGCCGGGCGCGGTGAAGGCCGGCCTCGCGTTCAACAAGGGCGTCCTCTACTTCGGCGCCTACGGCGGGACCGTGACCGCGCTGCGGGCGAGGGACGGCTCGCGCGTGTGGAGCTCCGGCACGAGCGGCGCCGCGTTCAACCGCTCCGGCAACTTCTACTCCACGCCCGCCGTCGCCTTCGGGCGCGTCTACCTGGGCAACACCGACAGCTTCGTCTACTCGTTCGTGGCGAAGAGCGGCCGGCTCGCGTGGCGGCACGGGACCGGCGCGTACGTCTATGCAGCCCCCGCGGTGGCCACGGCGCCGCGGATCGGACCGGCGGTCTTCATCGGCTCATACGACGGCAACTTCTACGCCCTCGACGCGCGCTCCGGCGGTGTGAAGTGGGCCTACCACGCGGGCGGCCGCATCTCGGGGGCGCCCTCGGTGATCGGCGACATCGTCTACTTCTCGAGCCTCGGCAACCACGACACCAGCGGGCTCGACGTGCGCACCGGCCACCGGGTCTGGCACTTCAAGCACGGCGCCTTCAACCCGATGGTCGCCGACGGCAAGCGCTTCTACCTCACGACCAACTCGACCGTGTTCGGGCTGGCTCCGCACGCGTCGAAGACCGCAAAGCGGAAGGCTCCGCACGCGAAAGCACGATCGCGGCAGCGATCAAGGTCCAGGTGATCGGGTCCTCGAGGAAGGCGGCGTACAGCAGCGTGTGCAGCACGAGCGCCGTGAACGCCGCCGCCAGGTAGGCGCGTGAGACCAGCCGCAGCGGCGGCGCGCGGCCGCGCAGCGCGCCCAGCCCGCGGAACAGCAGCGCGAACGCCGCCACGAGCACGAACACGTACGCCGCGAGCCCGACGATCCCCTGCTCGGCCGCGACCGTGATCGGGATGGTGTGCGACGCCGACGCCGCCTCGCGCGAGCCGACCTTCTCGCGCGAGCGGAAGCGCTCGGCGAAGGCGCCCGAGCCGAAGCCCTCGAACGGGCGGTCGGCGAACATCGAGAGGCCGCCGCGCATGAGGTCGAAGCGGCCGCTCGACGCCTTGTCGATCGAGTGCGAGCTCTTCAGGTCGAGGTGCACGATGCCCGGCGCCAGCAGCACCACCGCGAGACCGATCACGGCGACGGCGCCGACCGCCGCGCCCACCGGCCGCCAGGACCAGCGCAGGGCGGCCAGGACGGCCAG
>JAICRZ010000006.1 GCA_025937135.1 Thermoleophilaceae bacterium | reverse complement strand
GAGCCGGGCGAAGGCCCGGCGCCCGTTCCCGAGCCGGAGCCGGCGGGCCTGGTGCCGATGCCGACCAACGGCGATCGCACCGCGGCCGGCGAGATCGCGGAGGAGCCGACCCTGGCCCTGCCGGACGGCCTCGAGGACGACCGCGCCTCGCTGTTCCCGGGCGACCGCGTGATGCTCGTGATCGACGACGACCAGGACTTCGCGCGCACCGCGGTGGACGTCGCGCACGCGCGCGGCTTCAAGGGCCTGATCGCGCTGCGCGGCGAGCAGGGCCTGGCGCTCGCGCACGAGTACAAGCCGGACGCGATCCTGCTGTCGCTCCAGCTGCCGATCACCGACGGCAGCCTCGTGCTCGAGCACCTCAAGCGTCACCCCGAGACGCGCCACATCCCGGTGCACGTGATGTCGGACGCGGACCATCGCCAGGACGTCCTGCGCGCCGGCGCCGTCGGCTACCTCGAGAAGCCCGTCGGCCGCGAGTCGCTCGAGGCGGCCTACGACGAGCTGGCGGACTTCATCGAGCGGCGCGTCAAGAACCTGCTGGTGGTCGAGGACGACGACGTCGAGCGCACGGCGGTCGTCGAGCTGATCGGGTCGGGCGACGACGTGGAGATCACCGCCGTCGCGTCCGGCGAGGAGGCGCAGGCCGTGCTCGAGGAGAAGCCCTTCGACTGCATGGTGCTCGACCTCAAGCTGCCCGACGGCTCCGGCTTCGCCCTACTCGAGAAGATCAAGAAGGACGAGCGCCACCGCCAGATGCCGGTGATCGTGCACACCGGGAAGGAGCTGACACGCCGCGAGGAGACGCGCCTGAAGAAGTACGCCGAGGCGATCGTGGTGAAGGACGTGCGCTCGCCCGAGCGGCTGCTCGACGAGACCGCGCTGTTCCTGCACCGGATCGAGGCGCGCCTGCCGTCCGAGAAGCGCAAGATGCTCGAGCAGCTCCACAACGCGGACGCGGTCTTCGAGAACAAGAAGGTGCTGATCGTGGACGACGACGTGCGCAACGTGTTCGCGCTCGCGTCGGTCTTCGAGGGCCGCGGGATGGAGGTCCTGTTCGCCGAGAACGGCCGCGAGGGGCTCGACGCGCTCAAGAAGAACCCCGACGTGGACCTCGTCCTGATGGACATCATGATGCCGGAGATGGACGGCTACGAGACCACGCGCGCGGTGCGCGAGCTGCCCGAGTTCAAGTCGCTGCCGATCGTCGCGCTGACCGCCAAGGCGATGAAGGGCGACCGCGAGAAGTCGATCGCCTCGGGCGCCTCGGACTACATCACCAAGCCCGTCGACGTGGACCAGCTCCTGTCGTTGATGCGGGTCTGGCTCTACCAATAGGTCCGTGGCTATCGAGGAACTCGCGCGAGCGAGCGACGATCTCGAGCGGATCGAGGTCCAGCTCCTGCTCGAGGCGATCTACCAGCACTACGGCTTCGACTTCCGCGGCTACGCGCTCGGATCGCTGAAGCGGCGGCTCTGGCGGCGCGCGATCGGCGAGAAGGTCGAGACGCTCTCGGCCCTCCAGGACAGGGTGCTGCACGACCCCGCCGTCATGGAGCGGCTGCTGCTCGACCTGTCGATCAACGTCACCGCGATGTTCCGCGACCCGACGTTCTTCAGGGCGTTCCGCGAGAAGGTCGTCCCGCTGCTGCGCACCTATCCGTTCGTGCGCATCTGGAACGCCGGCTGCTCGACCGGCGAGGAGACGTATTCACTGGCGATCCTGCTCAAGGAGGAGGGGCTCTACGAGCGCACGCGCATCTATGCGACCGACATCAACGACCGCGTGCTCGAGCGCGCGCGCGCGGGTCGCTTCCCCCTCGAGCGGATGCGCGACTTCACCGCCAACTACCTGCGCGCGGGCGGTCAGGAGGAGTTCTCGGCGTACTACACAGTGCAGGGCGACGAGGCGCGCTTCACCGACGAGCTGTGCAGCCAGGTCGTGTTCGCCCAGCACAACCTCGTGTCCGACGCGCCGTTCAACGAGTTCAACGTGATCGTGTGCCGGAACGTCATGATCTATTTCGGCAAGACGCTCCAGGACCGGGTTCACGAGCTGTTCTACGACAGTCTCGACCAGCTCGGGATTCTGGCGATGGGGCACAAGGAGTCGATCCGCTTCACGCGCTACGAGGACCGCTACGAGCCCCTCGACGCACAGGAGAAGCTGTACAGGAAGATGTACTGATGGCGGCCGCGGACCTGATCGTGATGGGCGCTTCCTGGGGCGGGCTCGATGCGCTCGAGCACGTGCTCGGCGGGCTGCCGCGCGACTTCGCGGTGCCGATCGCGATCGCGCAGCACCGGGCGGTCGACTCCGGCAGCGGCGTGCTCTCGGAGCTGATCGGGGTGCGTTCAGGACATGACGTGTGCGAGCCGGGGGACAAGGACCCGATCGAGCCGGGACGCGTCTACGTGGCGCCGGCCGACTACCACCTGCTCGTGGACTCCGACGGATTCGCGCTGTCCACCGAGGGGCCGGTGCGCTACAGCCGCCCGTCGATCGACGTGCTGTTCGACTCGGCCGCGGACCTCTACGGCGACCGGCTCACCGCCGTGATCCTCACCGGCGCCAACGACGACGGCGCGTACGGCGTCCAGCGCGTGCGCCGTCGCGGCGGGCTCACGATCGCGCAGGACCCGGAGACCGCGGCGCGGCCCGACATGCCGCGCGCCGCGATCGCCACGGGCGCGGTGCAGCACGTGCTTCCGCTCGACGAGATCGGGCCGTTCCTGCTGCGCGCCGCCGCCGGCGCGAGGAACGCGGCGTGAGCCCGCGCCGCACAGCCAGCGTCCTGCTGGTGGACGACCAGCCCGAGAACCTGCTGGCGCTCGAGGCGGTGCTCAAGCCGCTCGGGCTGCACACCGTGCGCGCCACGTCCGGCGAGGAGGCGCTGCGCCAGCTCCTGCTCGACGACTTCGCGGCGATCCTGCTCGACGTCCAGATGCCGGGGATGGACGGCTTCGAGACGGCCGAGCTGATCAAGCAGCGCGAGCGGACTCAGCACATCCCGATCATCTTCCTCACCGCGATCGACAAGGAGCGCCAGCAGGTCTTCCGCGGCTACTCGGTCGGCGCCGTCGACTACCTGTTCAAGCCGTTCGACCCCGACGTGCTGCGCTCGAAGGTCGGCGTGTTCGTGGACCTCTACGAGAAGAACGTTGCGCTCGCCGAGTCGGAGGAGCGCTTCCGGACCGCGTTCGCCAACGCGCCGATCGGGATCGGCCTCATGGACGTGGACGGCAGCTTCCTCGACGTGAACCGCGCGCTCTGCTCCTTGCTCGGGCACCCGCCGATGGACCTCATCGGGAAGAAACCGTGGGAGCTGACGCACTCGAAGGAGCGCTCGGACGAGCAGAAGGGCTTCCAGCGGATGGTCAAGGGCGAGATCACCGGTCACCAGGCGGAGCGCCGGCTGCGTCACAAGGACGGCCACTTCGTCTACGGCCTCGTGAGCCTGTCGCTGGCGCACGACGCCGACGGCAGCCCGCGCGGCGGCATCTGGCAGGTGGCCGACATCACCGAGCGCAGGCGCGCCGAGATGGAGCGCGCCGAGCGGATGCGCGAGCAGGCGGCCCGCGCCGAGGCCGAGGCGGTCACCGACACGATCCAGAAGATCCAGCGGATCACGGACGCGGCGCTCGAGCACCTGGCAATGGACGATCTGCTGTCGGAGCTGACCGTGCACCTGGCGGACATCCTCGACGTCGACCTGGCTGCGATCCTGCTGCTCGACGAGAACGAGGAGGCCCTCACCGTGGGCGCCGCGTCCGGGATCCACATCCCGGTGGACGAGCCGATCCCGGTGCCGATCGACGGGACGCTGGCGGGCCGGATCGTGACCGGCCGCCAGCCGGCGCGGCTCCAGCCGAACGAGACCTCCGCGCTCGCGCCGCTGCTCGAGGGCAGGCAGATGAGCGCGCTGCTCGGCGTCCCGTTGATCGTGGAGGGCCGCGTGAACGGGGTGATCGAGGTCGGCTCGCTGACGGAGCGCGACTTCACCCGCGAGGTCGAGAGCCTGCTCCAGCTGATCGCCGATCGCGCCGCGCTGGCGATCGAGCACGCGCGGCTCTACCAGCGCGAGGTCGGGATCGTGGAGACGCTTCAGCGCAGCCTGCTTCCCGACCGCCTGCCGGAGGTGCCCGGTCTCCTGACCGCGGCCAAGTACATGCCGGGCGGCCCGGGCGCGGACGTCGGTGGCGACTGGTACGACGCGATCGCGCTCGACGGCGGGCGGCTCGGCCTGGCGATGGGCGACGTGGTGGGCCACGGCATCGGCGCGGCCGCCCTGATGGGCCAGCTCCGCAACGCCCTGCGCGCCTACGCGCTCGACGGCGCGTCGCCGGGCGAGGTGGTGGAGAAGCTCGACCGGATGGTCCAGCAGCTCGAGGCCGGGCGCATGGCCACGCTGCTCTACATGGTCATCGAGCCCGACCTCGGCTCGATCACGCTCGCGAGCGCCGGTCACCTCCCGCCGCTCGAGCTGCTGCCGAACGGCGAGGCGCGCTACCTCGAGGGCGGCCGCACGCTGCCGCTGGGAGTGATGCCGAGCATCGAGTACCCCGAGGCGCACTTCGATCTCGAGCCGGGCTCGACGCTCGTGATGTACACCGACGGGCTGGTGGAGGAGCGCGGCAAGTCGATCGACGTCGGCCTCGACATGCTCA
The DNA here is from genome assembly GCA_025937135.1 of Thermoleophilaceae bacterium. Lineage (GTDB taxonomy): Bacteria > Actinomycetota > Thermoleophilia > Solirubrobacterales > Thermoleophilaceae > JAICJV01. Next base: position 38,517 of record JAICRZ010000006.1, on the reverse strand, counting down.
AGGAGGCGGTCGCGGACGGGCCGGACGCTCCGGAGGCGCTCTGCGACCACATCGTCAGCCGGTTGCTGGCCAACCGCGCGGCCACCGACGACATCGCGGTGCTGACCGTGCGCACCGTGCCGATGTCGGCCGAGCGGCTGCACCTCGACCTCCCGACCAACCCGAAGTCGCTCTCCACGCTGCGGCGCACGCTCGGGCGCTGGCTGGAGTCCCTCGGCGCGTCGCGCGTGGAGTCGAACGACATCCAGGTGGCCTGCCACGAGGCGTGCTCGAACGCGATGGAGCACGCGTACCGCTTCCGGGAGGCCACGATCGACGTGGACGGCGAGTTCGACGGCGAGGAGGTGCGCGTCACGGTCACCGACCACGGCGCGTGGCGCGAGAAGCGCGACTCCGACCGCGGCCGCGGCCTCGACCTGATCCGCGCGCTGATGGACGAGGTGGAGGTCACGCCGAGCAACAGCGGCACCAGCGTTCGGATCAGCAAGCGCCTGGCCGAGCCGGCGCCGGCCCCCGCGCACGCGGAGGCGGGCGAGGCCGAGGCGGCGACCGAGCCCGCCTAGGCCTGTTTGCGCGCGCCGCTTCCGGGCAGTCGCTCGGCGAAGCGCCCGAGCGGCTCGAGCGAGTGCTGTAGCGAGTCGACGTCGCCGTCGAGGCGGTCGACCGAGGTCAGCAGGTGCTCCATCAGACTGCACAGGCGGTCGATGCCCGACTGGAGCTGCGCGATCGTCTCCGGCAGCTGCGCGAGGTGCTGCTGGACCTCCACCAGCACCGGCATCGCGTTCTCGATCGTCGCCATCCTGGCGTCCATCACCGGCAGCACGTGCATCGCGTCGGCCAGCTGGGCCATCTGCTTGCTCAGGTCGCCGAGCGAGCTCGTGTCCTCGGAGACCTGCGACAGCGTGTCGGTGTTGCGCTTCATCCCCTCGGTGTGCGTGGCCACCGCCTCGAGGCGCTCGGCCACCCGCGGCAGCACGCGCAGCGCACTCAGCACTTCTGAGGGAATCGAGGCGATGCCCAGCGGGTTCATGCCGCGCGGGAAAGTACTACGCGTCGGCGAAGACGCGCTCTAGGTGCGTCACGTGCATGCCGTAGCCCAGCGCCACGGCCAGGCCGATGTAGACCACGCCCACCGCCAGGCGCGTTCGCGGGCTCACCCGGTGGTAGCGGCGCGCCTCGGGGGTGTTGCGCGCGCGCCAGCGCCGCCAGGTCTCGACGCCGCCGAGCACCAGGATGAGCAGCATGATCGGGTTGGGAAAGGCGATGGCGGCTGCCACCAGCAGCGCGAATCCCACCAGCCACATCCACGGCGACAGCGCCGCCATCGCGCGGCCACCGTCGAGCGGCAGCACCGGCAGCAGGTTGAACAGGTTCAGGAAGAAGCCGGTGAACGCGAGCGCGCGGAACATGTCGCTGCCGCCCGCGCCGTAGATCGCCAGTGGCACCAGGCAGGCGAGTGAGCCGAGCACCGGTCCCGCGAGCCCGACGCGCGCCTCGGCCGCGGCGTCCTCGGGCATCTTCTTCATGCCCACGAACGCTCCGAGGAACGGGATGAACAGGGGCGCGCTCGCGGGCACCCCCTCGCGGCGGAGCTGGATCACGTGGCCCATCTCGTGCACGAACAGCAGCAGCACGAAGCCGGCGGCGAACTGCCAGCCCCAGATCAGCGCGTAGGCGGCCACCGACACGAGCATCGTGGCCGACGTGCTCAGCAGCTTGATCTTCGGCAGCAGGACCAGCAGCAGCTTGAACTTCGCCGCGAACTTGGCCACGACGAGCGCGGCCGCGGCGAGTGCGCCGCCGACCCGCTTCAACGGCGACTGTGGCGGCTGTGGAAGCGTCTCGACGTCGGTGCTCACGCTCCAATTCTGGCACCGTGTTCTGTGGAGTCCATGAACGATCCCGTCTTCGTCATCCAGCAGCACGCCGCCACCAGCCTGCACTACGACTTCCGGCTCCAGGTCGGGCGCGCGATGCGTTCGTGGGCGGTGCCGAAGGGGCCGTCCACCGACCCGCGCGACAAGCGCCTTGCGATGCAGGTCGAGGACCACCCGATCTCGTGGAACGACTTCGAGGGGCGGATCCCGCGCGGGAGCTACGGCGCCGGCGCGGTGATCATCTGGGACCGCGGCACCTACAGGCCGCTCAGCGACGGTGACTTCGGCGCTGCGCTCGACGACGGCCACGCATCGTTCTGGCTCGAGGGCCAGAAGCTGCGCGGCGGCTGGTCGCTGCGCCGGATCCGGGACGGCGAGAAGCCGCAGTGGCTGCTCGTCAAGCGCCGCGACGAGGAGGCCGACGCGCGCCGCCGGCCCACCAGCACGCAGCCCGAGTCGGTCGTGAGCGGCAAGCGGATCGACGAGCTGTGAGCGAGCCGGCGGAGGTGCGCGCGGGGCGGCGGCGGGTCGTCATCAGCAGCGCCGAGAAGCTGATGTTCCCGAAGGCCGGCATCACCAAGCTCGAGCTGGCGGAGCACTACGCGCGGGTGGCGCCGCGGATGGTCCCGCTCGTGCGCGAGCGCCCGGTGACGATGCACTCGTTCCCTGGCGGGATCGAGGCCGACGGCTACCTGATCAAGAGCGCGCCCAAGCACTTCCCCGACTGGGTCGCGCGCGCGACGGTGAGAAAGCGCGGCGGCACGGTCACGCATGCGCTGGCGAACAACGCCGAGACGCTCGTCTACCTCGCGGGCCAGAACTGCGTGACGCCGCACGTCTGGCTCTCGAGGGCCGACAGGCCGGAGCAGCCCGACCGCGTGATCTTCGACCTCGACCCGCACGAGGGCGGCACGTTCGCCGACTGCCGCGCCGCTGCCCGCGACCTCGGCGAGCTGCTGCGCGACCGCGGCCTGGCCACCTACGCGATGGTCACCGGCTCGCAGGGGCTGCACGTGGTCGTGCCGATCCGCCGCGGCCCGCGCTTTCCCGAGGTGTTCCAGTGGGCGAAGGCGGTGGGCATCGAGCTGGCCGAGGCCAGCCCGGACAAGCTCACGCTTGAGTTCCTGAAGGAGAACCGCGGCGGCCGCATCTACGTGGACGTGCGCCGCAACGCCTACGCCCAGCACGCGGTGGCGCCCTACGCCGTGCGGCCGAAGGAGGGCGCACCCGTCGCGATGCCGATCCACTGGGACGAGCTGTCGGACCGGAAGCTCCGGTCGCAGAGCTGGACGCTGCGCTCAGCGCCCGCCAGGCTCGAGTCGGACGGCGACCCGTGGCAGGACATGACCCGCCACGCGCGGAAGCTGCCGGTCTAGCCGCGGTCTTCGGGCGGGTCCGACTCCATCGCCTCGTCCTTGAGGTGATCGAGCGCGGTGCCGCCGGGACCCAGGTTCCCCGAGGGCGGCGGCGGGTGCTCCTCGTCGGACGGGTCGCGATCCTTGTCGGCCTCGCGGTCCGCCCATTTGTCCCGCTTTGTTTTCGGGTGCTTTTCGGACATGGCGGGGAGTATCGCGGGTATGGGCGGCGCATGACGACATTCGGCTTCTCCCTCATGTGCGAGCTTCACCATCCGCGCGATCTCCTCCAGCAGGCCCAGCGCGCGGAGGCGGCCGGCTTCGACTTCGTCACGATCTCCGACCACTTCCACCCGTGGCTCTACTCGCACGGGCATTCGCCGTACGCGTGGTCGGTGCTCGGCGGTGTGGCGGCGACCACCGAGCGGCTGCGGATGATGACGCTCGTCACCTGCCCGACGATCCGCTACCACCCCGCGATCGTCGCGCAGAAGGCGGCCACGATGGCGGCCATGAGCGGCGGGCGATTCGAGCTCGGCCTGGGCGCGGGGGAGAACCTGAACGAGCACGTGGTCGGCCAGGGCTGGCCGCCGGCGCAGACGCGCCACGAGATGCTCGCCGAGGCGATCGAGGTGATCCGCGAGCTCTGGGCCGGCGGCTACGTGACCCACCACGGCGAGCACTACGACGTCGAGGACGCGCGGCTCTACACGCTGCCCGACGAGCAGCCGCCCCTTCATGTGGCGGTGAGCGGCGAGAGGTCGATCGAGCTCGCGCTCGAGCAGGGCGACGGGATGGTCGGGATCCAGCCCGACGCCGAGCTCACGCAGCGGTTCGAGGGCAAGCCGAGGATCGGCCAGCTCGCGTTCAGCGTGAATGACAGCCGGGAGGAGGGGCTGCGGGTCGCGCACGAGCGGTTCCGCTTCTCCGCCCAGGGCTGGAAGGTGATGGCCGAGCTGCCGAACCCGATCAACTTCGAGGCCGCCACCGAGCCGGTGCGGCCGGAGGACATGGCCGACGCGGTGCCGCACGGGCCCGACCCCGAGCCGTATCTCCAGGCGATCGAGCAGTGGACGGAGGCCGGCTACGACCACCTCTGCTTCGTGCAGGTCGGCGAAGACCAGGAGCGCTTCTTCCGCTTCTGGGAGGAGGAGCTGAAGCCCCGCCTGGCGGAATAGTCTGCCGCGTTCGGGGGTACGGGACCCTCAAGGGAGCAAGGCAACGGGGGAGGCAGGGAACGTGAGCAGGTCACCAGTCGCCAGGGCGCTAGAGACGGCGTTCGCCCGGATCAACAAGAAGCGCCAGTGGTACGAGATGCCGACCGTGAGCCTCAAGGCGCTGAACCTGCTGTCGCTGCGGCTCGACCTGCGCGACAAGAACCTCTTCGACAGCCCGAATCGCGAGCAGAAGCCGCGCACCGAGGACCCGCCACCCGAGGCGCTGCGCGCGCGCCGCCCGGATGGCCGCTGGAACGACCTCGAGGACCCGGACATGGGCTCGGTCGGGCGCGAGTTCACGCACAACATCGACCCGAAGCGGATCAAGCCCGAGAAGCCGCCGCGCCTGCACACGCCGAGCGCGCGCAAGGTCTCGCTCGAGCTGATGACGCGCGACACCTTCAAGCCGGCCACCACGCTCAACGCGCTCGCCGCCGCGTGGATCCAGTTCGAGAACCACAACTGGTTCTTCCACGGTCGCGGCAAGCCCGAGGAGGTCATGGACGTCCCGATCGAGGACTCCGACGACTGGCCCGAGCACCCGATGCACGTGCGGCGCTCGGTCGCGATCCCGGGCGGCAACGGGAACGGCAACGGCCGCGCGGTCGACTACGGCAACACCGAGACGCACTGGTGGGACGGGTCGCAGCTCTACGGCACGAGCGTCGAACAGCAGAAGCAGCTGCGCACGTTCGAGGACGGCAAGCTGAAGATCGGTGCCGATGGCCGCCTGCTCGAGGACCCGGACGAGGCGGGCATCGACATGGCCGGCTTCAACGAGAACTGGTGGTTCGGCCTCTCCTGCCTGCACACGCTGTTCACCAAGGAGCACAACGCGATCTGCGACAGGCTCAAGCGGGAGAACCCGCGCTGGGACGACCAGCGGCTGTTCGACACCGCCTGGCTGATCAATTCGGCCCTGATGGCGAAGATCCACACGGTCGAGTGGACGCCCGGCATCGTCAACACGCCGGCGCTCTGGTTCGCGATGAACGTGAACTGGTCCGGCGGACTCGGCCAGCACATCAAGGACCGCTTCGGCCGGCTCGGCGACTCCGAGATTCTCAGCGGGATCATGGGCTCGCCGCAGGAGCACGGGGAGGCGGGCTTCCAGCTGACCGAGGAGTTCGTCTCGGTCTACCGGATGCACCCGCTGATCCGCGACGACTGGGAGTTCTTCCGGCACGACTCCGGCGAGCGCGTCGAGGAGCGCTTCTTCGACGACCTCCAGGGGTCGAACACGCGCGGGTTCATGGAGAACTACGAGATCCCGGACCTGATCTACACGCTCGGCGTGCTCAACCCGGGGCAGATCACGCTGCACAACTATCCGCGCGCGCTACAGCACCACCGCCGCATCGACGGCGAGCTCATGGACCTGGCCACGCTCGACGTGCTCCGCGACCGCGAGCGCGGCGTCCCGCGCTACAACGACTTCCGCGAGGAGATGCGGATGCCGCGGGTGCGGTCGTTCGACGAGCTCACCGACAACAAGCAGTGGGCCGAGCAGATTCGGCGCGTGTACGACAACGACATCGACTCGGTCGACCTCCAGGTGGGCATGTACGCGGAGCCGCTGCCGCCCGGCTTCGGCTTCTCGGACACGGCGTTCCGCGTGTTCATCCTGATGGCGTCGCGGCGGCTGAAGTCGGATCGCTTCTTCACGACCGACTTCACCCCCGAGGTCTACACGCAGGCCGGCATCGACTGGGTGAACCACACGAAGATGAAGGACGTGATCATCCGCCACTACCCCGAGCTCGAGCCGTCGCTCGAGGGCATGCCCAACGCGTTCCTGCCGTGGCACCGCGTGGATGCGGCGCATGACGGCAAGGGGCCGATGGGCAAGCGCTTCGAGGGCATGAAGAAGGCGCTCGAGGCCATCAACGCGTGAGCACCGCCACGGAAGCACGCAGCGAGGCGGCGGTCGGGCGGCTGCACGATGCGTCGCTCGGCGAGTCGCTGAAGTTCGTGGCAACGGGGTTGCTGCCCTCGCTCGCGCGCGGGCTCTTCAAGCCGCGGCGTGGGGCGATGAAGAGGTTGACCGCGCTCGATATGGACACGCGGGCCATCCGGGCACTATCTGAGATCAGGGACAAGCACGGCGGCGATGGCGCGCGGCTGCTCGGCGGCCGGCTGGCCGTCCTGTGGGGCGCTGGCGCGATCCGCGAGGTCCTGGACAACTCGGCCACCGACTACGCCTCCGACGGCGGCGCCAAGGCCAAGGGCATGTGCCACTTCCAGCCCGACGCGCTCACGGTGTCCCGCGGCGCGGACTGGCGCGACCGGCGCGCGTTCAACGAGTCGGTGCTCGCCTACTCGGAGCGCGTGCATCCGCTGGCGGACCGATTCCTCTCCGTGGTCGAGGACGAGGTCGCGCGGCTGCGGATCGGGCCGGTCTTGGAGTGGGACGCGTTCGAGGGGCTGTGGGACCACATCACGCTGCGCGTGGTGTTCGGCGACCATGCCCGCGGCGACCAGGAGCTGACCGGCCTGCTCGCGAAGCTGATGAACCAGGGGCAGCGGCTCGTCGGCGTCGGTGAGCCGACCGACGACTACTACGAGCTGTACGGCAAGATCGAGCGCTACCTCGCCGACCCTCAGGAGGGCTCGCTCCTCTCCCTCGTCCGCGAGGCGCCGCAGTCGGACCGCACGCGCGTGGCCCACCAGGTGCCGCACTGGATGTTCGCGATGCGCGACACGCTCGGCGCCAACGCGTACCGGGCGCTGGCTGTGATCGCCGCCGATCCCTCCCTGTGCGCGCGCGTGCGCGAGGAGCTGCCGGAAGGCGGCGAGCTGCTCGAGGGCGTGCTCCACGAGGCGATGCGCCTGTGGCCGACCACGCCGCTGCTCGCCCGTGAGACCGCGCGTGACCTGGAGCTCGGCGGCGCGCGGCTGGCCGAGGGCACGCAGGTGATGATGCTGAACGTCTTCAACCACCGCCGGCCCGAGAGCATCGACGACGCGGACCGCGTGGTGCCCGAGCGCTGGATGGGCGACAACCCGACCGAGTACCGCTTCAACCACCTCTCGAACGGGACCCAGGACTGCCCCGGCGGGCCCTTGGTGCTGCTGCTCGGCAGGGCCGTCCTGGCGCGGATGCTCTCCGAGTGGTCGTTCAAGCTGGTCGAGCCGTCGCTGCCGGCGGGCGGCGACCAGCCGACGATGCTCGACTTCTTCGCGATCCGCTTCGAAGTCGAACCCCGCTAGGGGGGCGAACTCGGCTTCGTTGTCCATTTAGTGGGGCCTATAGCCCCATCAATTGCACAACGAACCTGGGATCTCGTCGGGCGGCAGCACGGCGTGATCACGCGCGAGCGCGCTCACCGACTCGCAGCTCGAGCGCCTCTTCCTGCCGATCGCAGCGGCGGCCGGGCTGCCGAAGCCGCTCACGCAGGTCCACCTGAATGGCTTCCGCGTGGACTTCTGCTGGCCCGACCTGAAGCTGATCGTCGAAACGGACGGGCTCACCTACCACCGCACGCCGGCGCAGCAGGCGAAGGATGCCGTGCGCGACCAGACTCACGTCGCCGCGGGTTACACGGTCCTTCGCTTCACTCGCGCTCAGATCAAGTACGAGCCGGAGCGGGTGCGGCAGGTGCTCGAGCAGGTGGCTGCGCGGCTCAGCGCCGCCTAGCCTCCGGCCGCAGCGCAGGGTTGTCCCAGCCGCCGTCCGCCGGGTTCACGTTCACGCCGGGCGGGACGATCTCGTCGATGCGGTCGAGCACGTCGTCCGACAGCTGCACGTCGGGCGCGCCGAGCTGGCTCTCGAGCTGCTCCATCGTGCGCGGGCCGATGATCGCCGCGGTCACGGCCGGGTGCCGGATCACGAACGCCAGCGCCAGCTCGATCATGCTGATGCCGGCCTCGTCAGCGACCTTCGCGAGCTCGCGGACGGTCTCCAGCTTGCGCTGGTTGCCGGGCAGCGACATGTCGTAGCGCGACGGGATCCGCTCGGCGCGGCGGGACTTCGACGGGTCCTCGCGCCCGGTCAGCCAGCCACCCGCGAGCGGGCTCCAGGGGATCACGCCCATGCCGTGGCGTCTGCACGTGGGCAGGACGTCGTTCTCGATCCCGCGGACGAGGATCGAGTACGGCGGCTGCTCGCAGACGAAGCGCTCGCGCCCGCGCCGCTCGGCCACCCACTGCGCCTCCACGATCTGGCTCGCCGGAAAGGTGGACGAGCCGATGTAGCGCACCTTGCCCTCGCGCACGAGGTCCGTCAGGACCCCGAGCGTCTCGTCGATGTCGGTGTCCTCCTCCGGGCGGTGGATCTGGTAGAGGTCGATCCAGTCGGTGCCGAGGCGGCGCAGGCTGTTCTCCACCTCGCGCCGGATCCAGCGCCGCGAGTTGCCGAACTCGTTCGGGTCGTCGCCCATCGTCCCGTGGACCTTGGTGGCCAGCACCACATTGTCGCGTCGCGCGCCCGCGAGCGCCTTGCCGACGATCTCCTCCGACTCGCCGCGGGAATACACGTCCGCGGTGTCGATGAAGTTGATCCCGGCGTCGAGCGCGCGGTGGATGATGCGGATCGACTCGTCGTGATCCGCGTTGCCCCAGGCGCCGAACATCATGGCGCCGAGGCAGAGGGGGGAGACCTTCGTGCCGGTGCGGCCGAGCGTGCGGTAGTCCATCCAGCAGGACGCTATCTGACGCCGGGTGCCGGCCCCCTACGGAACCGTCGTGTCGATCGGCGGCTGCGCCACTCCGTCCTTCACGAGGGTGACCTGGATGTGCGTCCCGCTCGGCGGCGCCGTGCCGTTGGTGTAGCGGAAGTAGGCGTAGAAGTCGTCGACAGTTGGCTTACGCGTGCAGCGGATCGCGACGACGTAGTGCCCCGTCGGGGGCGTTGGGGTCCCGGTGTACTCGGTGCCCTGGTCGTCGATCGCCGTGCAGTTGCTGGTCGTCTTCGCGATCCACTCGCTGATGCCCACCCCCGCCGGCAGATTGAGGATCCTGACCTCGAACGTGTCGAACGCGCCCGTGCACGAGCCCGTGGTCGCGGTGCTCCAGGACGACCCGTTGTCGGGGTCGGCCGGGTTGTCCGGATTGGTGTATGTGACGTTCTTGCTCGTCGTTGCGCTGCAGGCGAAGGGCCCGGTGGTCGTACCTCCGCCGCCTGAGGTCCCGCCGCTGCCGCCATCACCACCACCCGTGGTGGTGCCGCCGCCGCCCTCGCAGTGCGTCCGGATCCACTGCTCTTGATAGCCGGCCTCTTGCTGGAAGTCGCGCAGGTCACCGTCGAGCGCGGAACCGTACGGGTTGTCCTCCTCGGTTACCTGGGCGAGGATCTTCTGCTCCCGAGCGATCGCCTCTTGCAGACGCTGGAGCTCCGCGCGGGCACGGTCGCAGTCGGGCCGCGGAAACCTGACAGAAGCGGTGTCGGCGGGCGTCGCGTTCCCGCTCGCCCGGACGCGTTGCACAGATCCGCCTGGCCGCAGCGGCGAGCGCGCGGTTTCCACCTTGGCGGTGCGGAGCGCGAAGCCGTCGAGGCCTGCGACGGCAAAGAACATCGCGTTCCCGCCGCCGGCCACCTCCGCGCTCCCGCGGCTGCCGGAGCGGCGGTGGACGGCGCGGCCATGGACCAGGCGCTCCGTGACCACTGTGGCCTTACCCCCGGTGCCCGCGAACTCCAGCGCGATCACACCACGCTTCAGGTGCCCGCGCCCGAACGTTCGCGCAAAGTTCCCTCGCAGATCTACCTCCGCAACGGCGCCGGCGGGCGTGGGTATGGCTGTGACGCTCACGATGTCGAGCGCCCGGCGCTCGCGCTTGGTCAGACCCTTGCCGCCGCGCACGTCGCCGGTGTGGTCGTGCGTGGTCAGCGCGGCGGCGGCCGCGCGGGGAACGAAGAGGGCGGCGAGTAGCGCGAGCAAAGCTGCCGCCAGCAGCCAGCGCGCGAGTGGATGGGCACTCCCTCTGCCCATGTGCGGGTACTAACAGATCGGCTTCCCTCGACGCAAGTGACGGCGGACGGACGGCAACCGGGATCGGGGCTAACCTTTGTAGGACATATCTCACGGGGACGACAGGCTTCGACGTGGACGTTCCGTGAGGATGGTTGCGAGCAGAGGTCCCCGGTCGGCCTCTTAAAACAACCGGGAAAACCATAAGTGCGGACTCTCATGAGTTTGCCCTCGCTGCCTAGCCAAACTAGGTAAACGAGGTGTCGGCCCGAGCTCGGCCCGTGGCTCGGATCGCCGGCATCAGAAACGGGCTACAGCCCCCGGCGTGCGCCTCTTACGCCGGGGGGACCTTCAAGGAGGCTGGCCCTCCGGAACCCTGCCTGGGCGGCAACCGGAGGGCGAGATCAGAGCCCTGGCTACGCTCGTAGACGCTATCCATCACGCGGCCGCGGACGTGGGTTCGATTCCCACCGTCTCCACTACTAACCAATACGCCTGTGATCTTCCTTCACGAACAGGTCACGAGCGACGATCGTTTGCGCCGGCGAGAGGGTCGTGACGCTGCCCGAGCCTGAAGTGACGCTGTTCGCCGGGAGTCGATCGCCGCGTAGGCGCCCCCGGTCAGGGCGAGGGTGGCGGTGACGTTGCGTACGTCACGCGAGGACGAAAACGCGACCTCTCGACTCCCAGCATCGACGACTTCGCTTCAACCTGCGTCGATCGCGACCGAACGCCAACCGGTCGCCACTGTGGACGTGCAGTAGAACTGCGGCGGTGCCATACACACTCAAGAACCTCAAGGACGACCTGGAAGACCTCGGGTCCAACTTCGACGGCGCCCCGGACCTCGAGTTCCGGCTGGCGACCCAGGCGCTCGAGCTCGAGCAGTCCGGCCTGGGCTACCAGCGCGTCCCGCCCGGCTACCGCTTTCCGTATGGCCACGTTCACAGGACGCAGGAAGAGGTGTACGTGGTCCTGCGCGGGAGCGGGCGGATGAAGCTCGACGACGAGACTGTCGAGATCGAGCAGTGGGACGCGGTGCGCGTGCCGCCGGGCACCTGGCGAGGGTACGAGGCCGGCCCGGAGGGCCTCGAGATCCTCGTCATCGGCGCGCCCAACCTCGGCGACGCCCCGCGCGACGACGTCGAGGGCAGGCGCGACTGGTGGGCGGACTAGAGCGCCTTCTCGAACCAGTGGTCGGCGAACGGCTCGTCGTTGAACGCCGCCACCTCGCGGTAACCGGCCGAGCGGTACAGGCCGATCGCCTCCGTCAATGCGCGGTTGGTTTCGAGCCGCGCAACTGTCGCGCCGCTCGCCCTCGCCTCCGCCTCGAGCTCGCCCAGGAGCCGGCGTCCGAGCCCCAGCCCGCGCGCGGACGTTGACACCCACATCCGCTTGATCTCCGATGGCGCGCCCGGGTGGTGCTTGACTGCGCCGCAGCCCACGGGCTCGCCGCCGCGATAGGCGATCAGGAGCCGCCCGGCCGGCGGCGTGAGCTCGTGCGGCTCGGCGGATATCCCCGCGTCGGGGTCGAAACCCGTGTCGGAGCGGCTGTCGAGCTCCGCGAAGTAGGCCTCGAAGCAGCGCCGCGCGTCGGCGTGCGCCGGGTCGACCGCGCGGATCTCGACCGCGTCGCTCACCTCACTCGCACCGAGGAAGCGCGGTAGTCGCCCGCGATCACCGCCACCAGCACGCCCAGCAGCAGCGCGGCCACCACCAGAGCCGCGGCGAAGCTGCCGACCGCCGCGAGCGCGAGGCAGACCAGTGCTCCCGCCAGCCGGCGCGGGCTCAGCCTGCCGTCCATCCGCAGCCGCAGCGCGACGTGCGCGAGCAGGTACAGCGCGGGACCGGACACGACCACCGCGAGCTTCGCGCCGGACAGCTCTGCGCCGGGGAGGGCGATCACCAGCTCGTCGCCCACCGCCGTGAGCAGGATCCCGGCGACGATCACCACGTGCAGGTAGGTGTACGCGTCGCGCGCGAGCTGCGTCCGGTGCTCGGCCTCTCCGAGGCGCCGGGTGGTTATGGCCGCCGCGAGGTTGAAGTAGAGCCACCACAGCGCGGCGCTGCCCAGGAACGCGACCGCCAGCGCCGCCACGCGTCCCGCCGTGAGCGGGAGGTCGGCGGTGGTGGCGCCGGTGATCACGATCGACTCGCCGAGCGCGATGATGATGAAGAGCTGGAAGCGCTCGGCGAAGTGCTCGGTTCCGACGTGCCACGTGTCGAGGCCGAGCCGCGGCACGCCGGGGATCCAGAACGTGACGGCGGGCGCGCCGTAGTCGAGCGCGAGCGCGCAGAGCCACAGCGCCGTACGCAGGCCGCCGTCGGCCAGCGCGCCCGCGATCCACAGCACGCCGGCCGCACAGAACCAGGTGAGGATGCGGCCTGCGCGGCGGCGCTCGATCGTGCCCGGCTCCGCGGCGATGAAGGTGAGGAAGGTGTGCCGCCCGACCTGGATCGCGACGTAGGAGCCCGCGAACAGCAAGGACTTGTCGCCGAACGCGTCGGGGATCGCGATCGCCATCAGCAGGCTCGCGAGCATCAGCCCGATCAGCAGCAGCCGGACGAGGACGGAATCCGGGTCGAGCTCGTTCGTGACCCAGGTCGTGTAGTTCCACGACCACCAGACCACGAGCAGGACGAACGCCGCGCGGCCGGCGCCCTGCCAGGTCAGGTGACCGAGCAGCAGGTGCGAGACCTGCGTGACCGCGAAGACGAAGACGAGGTCGTAGAAGAGCTCGAGGCTCGTCGTGCGCTGCTCGGTCCCCTCTGCGCGCCTGAGCGAGTGGTTCACCTCCTCTAGTCTGGTCGCGATGCCCGCCGCCGTCCAAGAGCACGACCTTCTGGAGGCGGCGCGACGCGGCGACGAGCACGCCTACCGCGAGCTGGTCGAGGCCTACCGCGGCGAGCTGCACGCGCACTGCTACCGCATGACCGGCTCCGTTCACGATGCGGAGGACGCCCTCCAGGACGCGCTCCTGCGGGTATGGCGTGGCCTCGGGAGCTTCGAGGGCCGCAGCTCGCTGCGCTCGTGGCTCTACCGGATCGCGACCAATGCCTGCCTCGACCTGATCGAGCGGCGCAGGAAGCGTGTGCTGCCGATCGACTTCGGCCCACCCTCGGATCCGCGTGAGGGAGCGGGCGAGCCCGTCGCGGAATCGGCCTGGATCGAGCCGTACCCCGACGCGGAATTCGTGACCGACGACGGCTTTGCCGCGCCCGAAGCGCGCTACGAGCAACGCGAGAGCGTCGAGCTCGCCTTCATCGCGGCGGTCCAGCACCTGCCGGCCACCCAGCGCGCCACGCTGATCATGCGCGACGTGCTCGGCTTCTCCGCGCAGGAGACGGCCGAGTCTCTCGAGACGAGCGTGGCGTCGGCGAACAGCGCCCTCCAGCGCGCCCGCAGGACGGTGGACGAGCGGCTGCCCGAGCAGAGCCAGCAGGCCACGCTGCGCGCCCTCGGCGACCAGGAGCTGACCGAGTTGGTCGAGGCTTACATGGAGGCGATGCGACAGGGCGACGTCAACCGTGTGGTGTCGATGCTCGCCGAGGACGCCGCCTGGTCGATGCCTCCGCTCGCGAGCTGGTACCGCGGCGACGAGCTGCCGACCTTCCTGCGCGTCGGGCCGCTGTCGGGCGAGTGGCGCTGGCGCCACCTGCCGGTGCGCGTGAACGGCCAGCTCACCTCGGCCGCCTACAGCTGGGTCGAGGAGGAGGACGCGTACCTGCCGTTCGCCCTCGACGTGCTCACGCTCGAGGGCCGGCGGATCAAGGAGGTGACCGCCTTCATCACGCGCGCGTTCGAGGGTGACTCGCGCGAGTACTACGCGCGCTGGCCGGAGAAGGCGCTGGATCGCGGCGCGCGCGGCTCGATATTCGAGAGCTTCGGCCTGCCCGCTCGCCTGACCGATTAGTTCCGTCCGCGAGGTCGGTCTTTATTGGCAAGCAACCTATGGAGACCCCCACGATGACAACCGACCGCCGCCGGACCGCCCTGTACGTCCTCTGCGTGGGAATGCTGATGATCGTGCTCGACGCGACCGTCGTGAACGTCGCGCTGCCGACAATCCAGGACGATCTCGGCTTCTCCACGTCGAGCCTGGCGTGGGTCGTGAACGCCTACCTGATCGCGTTCGGCGGCCTGCTGCTGCTCGCGGGACGCCTCGGCGACCTGATCGGGCGCCGCACGATCTTCCTGGCCGGACTCGCGGTGTTCACGACGGCGTCGCTCGCCTGCGGCCTCGCGGACAGCCAGGCGCTGCTCGTGGCCGCGCGCTTCGTGCAGGGCCTCGGCGGCGCGATGACCTCCGCCGTGATTCTCGGGATGATCGTGACGATGTTCTCCGAACCGCGCGAGCAGGCGAAGGCGATCGGCGTCTACGCGTTCGTCGCGTCGGCCGGCGGCGCGGTCGGCCTCCTCGCGGGCGGCGTGCTCACACAGGCGATCAACTGGCACTGGATCTTCTTCATCAACGTCCCGATCGGCATCGCGACCGCGTTCCTCGCGCGGCGCCTGATCGACCGCGACGAGGGCATCGGCTTCGCGAACGGCGCCGACATACCCGGCGCGGTGCTGATCACGAGCGCGCTGATGCTGGGTGTGTACACGATCGTGAAGCCGGCGGCCGAGAAGGGCTGGGGCGCGGGCGAGACGCTCGGCCTCGGCGCTGTCGCGATCCTGCTGCTGGCCGCATTCATCGCTCGTGAGGCGACCGCGCGCAGCCCGCTGATCCCGCTGCGGATCTTCCGGTCGCGGAACGTCAGCGGCGCGAACGTGATCCAGGCCCTGTCGGTCGCCGGCATGTTCGGCATGTTCTTCCTGGGCTCGCTCTACCTCCAGCGCGTGCTCGGCTACGACGCGCTCGAGATCGGCTTCGCGTTCCTGCCGGTCACGCTCACGATGGCCGCGATGTCGGTGCGCTACTCGGAGCGCCTCATCATGCGGTTCGGCGCGCGCAACACCCTGATCACGGGCCTCGTGCTGGTCCTGGCCGGGCTGGCGCTGTTCACGCGCGCGCCCGTCGCAGGCAACTACTTCGAACACGTCCTGCCGACGATGCTCCTCCTCGGGACCGGCGCCGGAATGGCCTTCCCGGCGCTCATGGGACTCGCCATGTCGGGCGCCACGCAGCAGGACGCCGGGCTGGCGTCGGGCCTCGTGAACACGACCGCCCAGGTGGGCGCGGCGCTCGGCCTCGCGATCCTGGCCACGCTGTCGGCGTCGCACACCGCCGGTCTCGCCGGGGATGGTGTCGCGACGGCGGCGGCGCTCACCGGCGGCTACCACTTCGCGTTCTGGATCGCGGCGGCGCTGGTGCTGGCGACGATCGTCGTGGCGCTCACGGTCCTGAAGCCGGCGGCGAAGCCCGCGGCCGGCGTTCAGGAGCTGCCCGCAACCGAGGTCGCGTGTGAGGCGGCGTAGCCCATATAGGGGATTGCGCTCCCGCTGATTCGCACTTAGGTTCGCTCGAGGAACGACTCGCACGCCGCGCGGACTGGTCTCCGCGCGGCGGTCATCTCGGTAGGGGGACCTCGGTGGACACGACTCACGACGAGCCGCGCGGCCACAGCCGCCGGCATTTCCTGCGGAACCTGGGCATCGGCGCGGCGGGCGCCGGCGCGGCAACCGTGGCCGGCCCGTTCGCGCCGAAGCAGGCGAAGGCGGCCGACCTGCCGCCGATCCCGTCGCGCGGCGACCGCTTCTCGCGGATCTTCGACCTGCCGCCGTTCGCTGACGAGACTCCCGCCGTGACCGACGCGCTCAAGCACCTCGGTGAGCGCGGCGGGATCATGGACGCCAAGGACAAGCTGGGCGCGGGCCCCGTGGCCCTGCTCACCGACCCGTCGCTGTCGACCGTGAACCGCGACAACCCGACCCACACGGCCGGCACCACCTTCTTCGGCCAGTTCATCGATCACGACATCACCTTCGACGCCACCTCGTCGCTCGGCCACGCGACGGACCCGGCTACGACCCAGAACGTCCGCTCCGCGGCGTTCGACCTCGACTCCGTCTACGGCGGCGGCCCGATCGTGGATGCGCAGCTCTACGACCCCAATGACCAGGCCAAGCTGGTCGTCGAAAGCGGCGGGCTCTTCGAAGACCTTCAGCGCGGCGCCGGCAACGTGGCGATCATCGGCGACCCCCGCAACGACGAGAATCTGATCACCGCCGGTATCCAGCTCTCGGCCCTCAAGTTCCACAACGCAGTCGTGGACGACGTCCGTCCTGGCCCGAGCCCGGACCAGTCGCTCGATGCCTTCGCCAACGCGCGCACGCTGACGACCTGGCACTACCAGTGGCTCGTCCTGCACCAGTTCCTGCCGCAGTTCGTCGGTCAGGACATGGTCGACGACGTCCTCCGGCGTGGCCGGAAGATCTACCGGCCGAGCGGCGAGGCGAGCATCCCGGTCGAGTTCTCGGGCGCGGCGTACCGCTTCGGGCACAGCATGGTCCGCCCCTCATACCGCGCGAATCTCAGCGGCGACAAGGGAGGCAAGCCGTTCTTCGGGTTCATCTTCGACCCCCGTGACGACCGGCAGCGCGATCCGGACGACCTCCGTGGCGGCTACCGCGCCAAGCGACGCTACATCGATTGGCAGACCTTCTTCGACTTCAACGACGGCGAGATCAAGCGCAACAAGCGGATCGACACGAAGATCTCCTCGCCGCTCATGAACCTGCCGCTGCCGACGCTTCCCGGTGGCACCGGACCGAGCTCGCTCGCACAGCGCAACCTGCTGCGCCATCTGACCTGGGAGCTGCCGTCGGGCCAGGCCATCGCCGCGAAGATCCACGCCGACCCGCTGGCACCGGGCGATCTGGACGAGCTGTCGCAGTACGGCGTGGGTTTCGAGAAGTCGACGCCGCTCTGGTACTACGTGCTGAAGGAGGCGGAGGTAGTGAACGACGGCCTCCACCTCGGGCCCGTCGGGGGCCGGATCGTGGCCGAGGTGTTCATCGGGCTGATGCAGCTCGACCAGCGCACGTGGCTCGCGTCGCAGCCGAACTGGAAGCCGAAGTACGGCAGCGGTGGCAGCTTCACGATGAACGACTGGCTGACGGTGGCCGGGGTCGACCCGGCGAGCCGCGCTAGCGCCTGAACCGCAGCACGCTCACGACTCCGCCGTGGTCGGACGGGTGCAGTCCGGCCGCGGTCGTCTCCATGCCCGTCACGAACGAGCGCACGAGCTTCATCTTCGGCTTGGCCATGATGTGGTCGACGATGTGGTCCCAGGTGCCGGACGTGAGGTTGTCGTTGAAGCAGCACTGAGGCTTCGAGGTGCGCTCGTCCTTGAAGCCCGCCTTCGCGATCGCCAGGAACGGCGGCCGGTCCTCGGGCTTCGGCAGCTTCGGCCCGGAGTTCAGGTCGCCGACGAGCACGGTCGGCAGCTTCGAGCGCAACGGGCCCTTCACGAGCTCCTTCGCCTGCTGGAGCCGCGAGTCCGCGCTGTAGGCCTCGAGGTGCGCATTGACCAGGTGCAGCTTCGCGCCGCGGACGGTCGCGTCGAGCTGGTTGTAGCTGCGGTTGACCGAGATCGTGCCGAGCTGCTGGCTCGGGATCTGGAGCTGGTGCTTGAAGTCGTGTGAGCGCGCGTGACGCACCTTCACGCCCCTGCGCGCCAGCACGACGTTGCCGTCGGTGAAGCGCAGGTCCAGGTTCTGGTCGGTCGGCCCCTCGAGATTGAGCGTGCGCTGGTCGGCGACGACCCGGTACTTGGCGCCGCGCGCGGCGAGGTCGCGCCTGAGCGAGGCGAGGTAGTCCACAACCACGTGTGTCGCCGGCGCCGGGTCGTTCTTCGGGCCGGTGCGCCAGAGCGTGACCTCCTGGAGCCCGACGAGGTCCGGCTTCGCCTTGGCGATCTCGCCGGCGATCAGCTTCATGCGGCCCTCGGGGTCGGTCGCCTTGACCGTGTCGAGGAGGTTGCCGGCGGCGCGCTCGAAGTCCGCGCCCCGCGTGGTGGCGAGCGGGATCAGGTCGGCGCCGAGGAAGAGGTTGCGCGTCATGAACGTGACGTCGGTGGTCTTCTTCTTCGCCGCGTCGGCGGGCGCTGCTACGACGGCTGCGGCCAGCAGCACGGCGGCCAGGGTGCGGGGGAGGTGCTTCAAGGCGAGTCCTTTCTCGGGTCCAGGGTATGGACCCTAGCCATGAGCGAGCATCCGCGCAGCCCAGCCGCCGAGCTCCTCGGCGGGTCGATCGGCGCCGTGCTCGGCGCGATCGCCGCCGTCCGGCGCGGTAAGGCGGTGCACCCGCACGGCGCCGCGTACTCGGCGCGCCTCGTGGTGGACGGCTCGGGTCCGGCCGGCTCGACGCTCCTCGCCGACCCCGGCGAGCACCGCGCGCTCGTCCGCTTCTCACGCTCCGTGGGCTTTCCGCGTCCGCTGCCGGACCTGCTCGGGATGGCGATCCGGGTGCTCGACGCGTACGGCGACGGCGCGCACCAGGACTTCCTTCTCGTGACCTCCGCGGACATCCCGATCGTCCACCACATCTTCCTGCCTGCGGGTGACGTTCAGCAGCGGCCCTACACCTCGTCGCTCCCATACCGCGCAGGCGGCGAGACGTTCCTCGTGGGCACACTTCCGGACCCGCGGTCGCCGCGCCCAGGCGGCAGCGACGAGATGGAGCGGCTCGCGCGCGCCGCGGCGACCGGACGGCTCCGCTTCAACCTCGCGGTCGCCCCGGTCATGGGGCGTTTCAGGCCGATCGGCGAGATCTGGATCGAGTCGCCGCTGCCGGGAGTGCTCGACGCGCTGCGCTTCAACCCGTGGAACACGGGCGGCGGGCTGGACCCGGTCGGTGCGCTGAACGGGGCGCGCGACCGCGCCTACAAGATGTCGCAGGCAGCGTGGGGGCGGACGCAGTCACGTGGCGCCGAGCTTCAGGCGGCGGCGGATCGACACCTTCAGCCGAAGCTCAGCGAGCCGAGCAGGTCCGAGTAGTCGTCGGTCCAGACGCGCGTGCCGTCGTCGGCGCAGCGCTGCCAGCGCGCGTCGAGCCCGCTCAGGTCCGAGGGACGGCGGGCCAGGACCGCCCATTTCGACACCGCGTAGCCGCGCGCGTCCTGCGCCGCGGTGGGCACGTGCCGCTCGACCCGGCAGACGAGGTGCTGGTCGCGTGCGAGGCTCGCGAGCACGGACTCGAGCCGCACGTAGCGGTTCGAGATGTGGAAGAGCACGACTCCGTGCGGCCCGACCCGCGTCATGTACAGGCGCAGCGCCTCGCGCGTGAGCAGGTGGATCGGTATCGCGTCGGAGTTGAACGCGTCGATGGCGAGGACGTCGAATGAGCCGGCCGGCTCGCGCGCGAGGGTCAGGCGGCCATCGCCCACGACCACGCGCGCGGGACACCGGGCGAGGTAGGTGAACAGCCCCGGGTCCCGCGCGATCCGCACCACGGTCGGGTCGATCTCGAAGAACGTCGTGTCACCCGGTCGGTAGCACGCCATCGCTCCGGCCCCCAGCCCGACGACGCCGAGGCTGCCGCGCCTCGCCGTGAGGAGCTGGCCCGCCGGGCCCGCGCGGCCGTAGTACTCGAGCGGCTCGCCGGAGCCGACACGCTGGAGCCCGTGCACGGTCGTGCCGTCGTAGAGCTCGTGCATGCGGCCCCCGTCGGTCGAGACGACCTTGTAGATCCCGAAGAAGCTGCGCTCGCGGTCGAGCGTGGTCTCGCCCGGGACGAGCGCGAGCGTGGCCGCGATCAGGATGGCCGCGATGCCGAGGCCGAAGCGCAGTGGCCGGCGCGCGAGGTTCAGCGCCAGCCCGCAGAAGAGCCCGACGATCGCCGTGCGCGCGGTGAACGACGGCTCGCCCCCGCCGCCCGGTCGCGCCAGCTCCAGGGCGATCGCCAGCGCGCCGCCGAGCAGCAGCGGCACGAGGTAGTCCATGAGCTTCGTCGGGCGCGGGTCGCGCAGGAAGAACTCGAGCAGGTCGGGGCGCTTCTTCTCGCCGCGCGGGAGCAGCAGGCACGCCGCGACGATCGCGGCCGGGTACTCGATCAGCGTGGGCAGCACCACCGGCGCGACGATCGCGTTGAACACTCCACCGAGCACGCCGCCGGCCGCGACCCATAGGTAGAACTCGGTGAGGGCGCTCGGCGGGGGCCGGTCGGCCGCCAGGCGCGCGTGGCACATCAGCGCCGCGACCGTGAGACCGATCAGATGCAGGGCGAGCAGCAGGCCGAGCGGCTTCTCGGAGCCGATCGCGAGTGTGTAGGCGAGCAGGATCGCGAGCAGCGGCAGCGCGAGCCGCGCGACTCGCACGAGCCGCTCGGCACGAGCGCCCGGAGCGAACGCCGCCACGAATGTGGCCAGGTAGAGCGCGAGCGGCACCACCCAGAGCAGCGGCACCGGCGTGAGGTCGCGAGTGAGGTAGGTGGTGGTGCCGAGCATCAGGCTCGACGGCACGGCCGCCAGCGCGAGCCAGCGCCCGCGGTCGCGCCAGCCGATCCGGCGGCGGCGCTCGACCCGCGCCTCGAGCCGGTTCGCGGGGCGCAGCCACAGCGCGACCGCGCAGGCGGCCACGAGCAGTCCGGCCACGCCATACCCGATCGCCCACGCACGGCTCTGCGCGTCGAGCGTGAGCAGCGGCTCGAGCGCGAGCGGATACGCGAGCAGGCCGATCAGGCTGCCGCCGTTCGAGGCCGCGAACAGGAAGTAGGGGTCGCGCCCGGCCGCGTGACGGGCGGCCGCCAGCCAGCGCTGGAGCGTCGGGCCGTTCGCCGCGAGCGCGAAGAACGGCAGACCCGCGGTCACGAGCAGCGTGCCGAGCAGCCACGGCGTCGGGTTCGAGCTGGCAGGCGGGCGCGCGCCGTGGGCGAGCGTCACCGGCAGCGAGATCGCGGCCGCGGCCAGGAGCGCGACCTGGAGCAGCGCCTGGCGGCGCTCGTCCAGCCGCCGGCTCGTCGCGTGGCTGAACGCATAGCCGGCCAGCAGCGCCGCCTGGAAGAAAAGGACCGTCGTGTTCCACACCTCGGGCGTCGAGCCGAGCAGCGGCAGCAGCGACTTGCCCACCATCGGCTCGAGCACGAAGAGGAGCGCGGCGCTGACGAACAGCGCCACCGAGTAGAGGACCGCCACGGCGTCAGCTTGGCGGCCGGCGCTGGATCACGCGGACCCCGTGCTTCGGGACCATCGTGATGCCGCGGCGGAGCACCCTGTCGGGCGGGGCGGCGGCCTCGAGCCGCGCGCGTTCGAGCACGCGGCGCACCACGGTGCGCATCTCCATAAGCGCGAACGGCGCGCCGAGGCAGCGCCGCACGCCGCCGCCGAACGGGATCCAGGTGTAGGTATCGGGCGGGTCCGGCTCGAGAAAGCGCTCCGGGCGGAACTCGGTGTGGCGCGCGTAGGCGCACCGGTGGACCCCCGTGATCGACGGGTTGATCTCGATTCCCACGGGGATCTCGTAGCCGTTCAGCGCGAACGGCTCCTCCTGCACGACGCGGCCGACACCCGGGATCACCGGGCGTGCGCGCAGCGTCTCCTTGACCACGGCGTCGAGGTACTCGTCGTCGTCGCCGTCGCGCAGCTTCGCCATCACGCGCGGGTCGTGGAGCAGGAGGTCGAAGGCCCAGGCCAGCCCGGTCGCCGTCGTCTCGTGCCCCGCCACCAGCAGCGTGACGAGCTCGTCGCGCAGCTCGCGGTCCGACAGTGCCCGGCCGTCCTCGTCGCGCGCCAGCACGAGCATCGAGAAGATGTCGTCGCGCTCCTCGAGGTCGGGCGCCTCGCGCCGGCGCGCTATCTCCTCGAAGATCATCGTGTCCACCTCGGCGCGGCGCCGCTCGAAGCTCTCGACCACCCTGCGGGTGCCAAAGCGCCCGCCCGAGAGCGCCAGCAGCACCACGCCGATCCGCCGCGACACGGGGTCGAGCATCGCGCGGATCCGGCGCGTCAGCTCGTCCTTGCGGGCGCCCTCCTCGAAGCCGAAGACCGTGCGCATGATCACCTCGAGCGTGAGCATCTGCATCGACGGCATCAGGGTGAAGTCCTCGCCGACGGGCCACGAGTCGATCGCGCGGTCGGCCGCCTCGCGCATGACATCCTCGTAGGCGCTCAGGCGCCTGCCGTGGAACGGCGGCAGCATGAGCTTGCGCTGGCGCAGGTGCTCCTCGCCGTCGAGCAGCAGGATCGAGCGATCGCCGAGCACCGGCGCGAGCAGCGCGTTCGCCTTGCCCGCGTGCAGGCGGTCGGGACCCGCCTGGAAGACCTGCTTGACGATCGCCGGGTCGAAGACCATCACGAAGTTCGAGTCGAACTTCGTGCTGAAGGTGACCACGTCGCCGTAGCGGCGCTGGCAGGCCGTGATGTAGCGGCCCGGCGCGAGCACGAACGCGAAGGTCTGGATCAGCGCCGGGAGCGGCGGCCCCGGCGGGGCGGTGCCGTTGACAGCGGCCACCGCCCCATCGTCGCAGACCGCCTAGCGGCGCCGGTGCCTGTGCGGCTTCTTGACGTGCGTGTGCGGCCGCGACTTCTTGCAGCCGCGGTACTTGCGCACGCTGATCGTGCGCTGCCCGCTCTTCGCTCGCGCGACGATCTTCACCGTGAACACGCCCTTCGGCAGGCGCTTGAGCGTGAAGCTCTTCACGCGCTTGCCGCGCTTGACCGCCTTCTTCTTGCCGTTCACGTAGGCGGTCACGCGCACGATCCGGCCGTGCCTGGGCTGGTGGACGCGGAACCTGAACTTGCGGCGGTCGATGCACCTCTTCGCCACCACCGACTTGCCGCAGTTCGCAGCGGGACCCGGGACCGGGAAGCCGGCCACCGTGTTGTCGGAGATCGTCTTCGGGTCGACGTCGAACGGCGCGTTCTTCATGTAGTCCTCGAGCCGCACCGACGGGTCCCCCTGAATCGTGTCCGTCCGCCGGCAGCCGAGGTAGGGCAGCGACAGCGAAGCGCTCTTCACCGTCACCTGGTCGCCGGTCGGGGGCTGCGCCCACCAGTCGGCCTGCGCGCCCGTGACGAGCACGCCGATCCAGTGCCCCGCCGGGAACACCCAGTCCTGGTCGTAGAGGTCGAACGACGCGCGGCCCGCGCCGTTCAGCAGGTAGGCGCCGCGGCTGAACAGCGTGGCCTTGTTGTCGGGGCCGACGTCGTAGACGTCCACGTACAGGTTGTCGTTCGGCTGCGCGTCCACGTCGACGGTCGCGTGCGGCGTGCCGGACAGCCGCACCTCGTGGTCGAACTGCGGCGAGAAGGTCCAGACGCCGAGCCCGTACGGCGGCGTGCCGCCGTCGCCGGAGCCGTTGTTCTGACCGTCGTCCTGGTAGCTGCCGGGTTTCAGGGTCGCCGTGGCGTTGAACGCGTCATGCGGTGGCCAGTCGCTCTCGGCGCGCCACTTGCCGTCGTTCGTCTCGACCGCGATGCGCGGGTCCTGCACCGACGACGACTGCCCCTTGAGGTAGAGGTCGTAGAAGCGCATCGTCTCGTCGAACCAGCCCTTGCGGCCCATCAGCAGCCGCCCGTTGGCGTCGGTGTCGTTGCCGCGGACGTGGTCCCACATGCCGATCCACGCGCGCTTGGGGCCCGCGACCGCGTTGAACGCGTCGGCGGCGCCGTCGGGCTTGGTGTTGTTCTCGAGCAGGCCCTGCGTGAGGAACAGCGGCGTCTTCTTGCCGCGCAGCCCCGCGATCATGTTGCGCGGCTTCCAGTAGTCGGCGCCGTGGTCGGAGTTCTGCTGGTCGGCGTAGTTCTGCGCCGGGCAGCCGGGACGCGCGGTGTCGTTGATCGAGTTGAAGTTGTAGGCCAGCTCGTCCGCCGCCGGCCCGGGGGTTCCGGCGATCGCGTCGTAGAGCGCGGGCGTGAGCAGCGAGTTCGAGTAGCGCGTCCTGTTCATATACAGGTAGCGGTAGAGGTCGTACACCGGCTCCTGGGCGACGACCGCCGACAGCCCGCGCGGCTGCTGGACGATTCCGGCCAGGCCGGTGACGGCGTCGTAGGACTTGCCGTACATGCCGACCTTGCCGGTCGACCACGGCTGCCCCGCCGCCCACTCGACGGCGGACCTGACGTCGGCCTGCTCGCCGGGGCCGCCCCAGTCGAGGCAGCCGTCGCTGCCGCCGAAGCCGCGCAGGTCGACCTGGACCCACGTGTAGCCCCTGTCGAGCAGATGCGTGCCGTTGATGTAGTCGTAGAAGCGGTCCGACGGGCCGTCGGCGGTGACCGGGTTGTACGGCGTGTCCTCGACCGGGCCGGCGGGGCCGGTCTGGCCGGAGTGGTTGAAGTAGGGGCCGATCGAGAGGATCACGGGCGTCTTCGCGGTGGCCGGGAGGCTCTTGGGCCGCAGGACGTCGGCATGCAGCGTGGTGCCGTCGGACTCGTGGATGTACTCCTGCGTCCACGTCGCGTCGGCGGGCGGTGGCGCGGCGCCGGCCGTCGCGGCCGCGATCAGCGCGAGCGCGAGAACCGCCAGCGTGGACTTCAGGACACGAAACGCTGCATGCATAGGAAGGCAACCCCCTGCCAGGTGGACGGCGCGGCATCCTACCGGCCGCGCAAGCGAATTTGCGCAGCTACGAGCCGGACACGACCTGCCGGACGTCCTGCGCGAATGCGTCGACGTCCTCGGGCGTCGTGTCCCACGAGCACATCCAGCGCACCTCGCGGGTCGACTCGTCCCAGACGTAGAAGCGCCAGCGCTCCTGGAGCTTCTCGGCCGCGCCTGGGGGCAGCACGGCGAAGACGCCGTTCGCCTCCACGCGCTGCGTGATGCGCACGCCGCCGGCGCCCTCGACCGCCGCCGCGAGGCGCGCCGCCATCGCGTTCGCGTGCCCGGCAGCGCGGCGCCAGCGCTCGTCCTCCAGCAGCGCATCGAACTGCGCGGCGATGAAGCGCATCTTCGAGGCGAGCTGCATCGACTGCTTGCGCAGGTAGTCGATCCCTTCGCCCAGGCCGGGACGCGGCAGCACGATCGCCTCGCCCAGCACGAGACCGGTCTTGGTGCCGCCGAACGACAGGGCGTCCACGCCGGCGTCCGTGGTCAGCGCGCGCAGCGGCACGTCGAGCGCGGCGGCGGCGTTCGCGAGCCGCGACCCGTCGATGTGCAGGAGCATCCCCTGGTTGTGCGCGAGGTCGGCGAGCGCCCGGATCTCCTCGACCGTGTAGATCGTGCCGAGCTCGCTCGACTGCGTGATCGAGATGACGCGCGGCTGCACCGCGTGCTCGTCGCCGAAGCGGATGAGCCGCGGCGCGACCAGCTCGGGTGTGAGCTTGCCGTCCGGAGTCGCGACCGCGAGCAGCTTGATCCCGCCGACGCGCTCGGGCGCGCCGCCCTCGTCCACGTTCAGGTGCGCCGTCTCCGCGCACACGACGGCGTCCCACGGGTTCGTGAGCGCGCGCAGCCCGACGACGTTCGCGCCGGTCCCGTTGAAGACGAGGAAGGAGCGGGCGTCGGAGCCGAACTCGTCGCGGAAACGCGCCTCGACCCGCGCCGTCCACTCGTCGTTGCCGTACGAGGGCGCGTGGCCGCTGCTCGCGGCCGCGATCGCGTCGAGGACCTCGGGCAGCGCGCCCGCGTAGTTGTCGCTGGCGAAGCCGCGGCTCATGCGGCGAGCAGGTTACGCGGCCGCGGCGGCGGGCCGGAGCGCCGGCTCGAGCTTCTGCTGGAGCTGGACGTAGAACATCGACAGCGGGAACTCGTCCGGCTCGACGAGCTCGAGCCACTGCTTCGGGTCGCTCTCGTCCGACAGCGGCCGCTGGCCGGCGCGCCACTTTGAAGCCGTGGTGGCGGGAACGTAGGTCGATACGAGGTCGTGCGCGGCGATCCACTGCGCGACCTTGGATCGGTCGATGCCCGAGCGGTACAGCTCCATCACCGCCTCGCGCAGCGCGAGCACGCCGTCGGCCACGCGGTCCCACTCGATCGTCAGCTTGTTGTCGGTCCAGTGGATGAAGCCGTGCTTGTGCAGGTAGGCGAAGAGGAGCTGCCCGCCGAGCCCGTCGTAGTTCCTCACCCGGCTGCCCGTGATCGGGAAGCGGAACAGGCGGTCGAAGAGGATCGCGTACTGGACGTTGCGCGCGAACGCGAAGCCGCCGCGCTCGAGCTCGAGCGCTTCCGCGAACGCCGTGAGGTCGCAGCGGAGCTCCTCGAGCGAGTACATCCAGTACGGCATCCGCTGGCGGATCATGAACGGGTCGAACGGCAGGTCGCCGTGGCTGTGGGCGCGGTCGTGGACGAGGTCCCAGAGCATGTACGCCTCCTGCGCCAGGCGCTCCGAGCACAGCAGCGCGGCGGCGTCGGCCGGCAGGTTCAGCGTGAGCAGCTCCGCGGCCGCCGAGACCACGCGGCGAAAGCGCGCCGACTCGCGGTCGCAGAAGATGCCGCCGAAGTGGTTCTGGCCGGGTCGCACGGCGACAGAGACGGTCTCCGGGAACAGCACCGCGCACTCCGAGTCGTAGCCGGCGGTGTTGTCCACGAACGTGACCGGGACGAACTTCGGGTTGTCGTAGCGCTCGCGCTCGAGCGTCGCGAGCCACTCCGGCCACGGCACGCGCACGGCGAGCGCCTCGAAGCGCTTGTCGCGCGACGCGTTCTGGAGATACATCGGGAACAGGACGAGGTGCTCGATCCCGTCGTGGCGGTGGAGGTCCGGGCGGAACAGGTCGAGCGAGCGCCCGAAGTCCGGAACGCCGTAGCCGTCGCGCACCCACGCGCGCAGGTCCTCGGCGACCGCCGCGAGGTAGTCCGCCTCGTGCGTGAAGTGCGGCGCGAGGCCCTCGATGCCGCCGATCATCGCCTCGACGTGCGCGCCCAGCAGCGCCGGGTCGTGCTGCTCTGTGTCGACCGAACCGTCCGGCTCCTGCTTCACGCGCAGCGCGTCGGTCGCGGCCTTGAGTGCCGTCCAGCTCGGATCCGCGGTCGCCCCGGATTGCGCCCGCGCAACCGGCTGCGCGAGTGACGGAGTGGCCAGCCAGTGCACCAGGTCGAGCCACAGCGCCTCGTGGTCGAGCTCCCCGATGCAGTCGTCGCCGAACAGGTCGGAGTCGGCGACCACCGCGACACGACCCGCGCCGTGCCCGGCGACGGCGAGCAACGCGGCGTACGGCGACGACGCCGTCGCATGCGTGCGCGCGAGCACCCGCGCCTGCGCCTGCGGCGCGAGCGTCGTGCCACGGTAGAAGCAGACATCGCGGACGCGCGCGAGAACCCCGGCGCCGCTGTCCGGCAGGTCGGCGAGCACCCAGCTCGGCGCGCCGTGATGGTGCTCGTAGTCCGACACCACGTCGTTCGCGATGCCGATGCCGAAGCGCGCGGCTAGATCGGGGAGGTTGTTGCCGTACTTCTCCTGTTCCTCTTCCGCGAGCAGGATCAGGCCGCCGCCGCCGCGTACCCACGACTCGATCGTGTCGAGCTCGGGAGCGCTCAGACGTGGGGGGCCGGACCCTGGGACGGTGCGCTCCCACTTCGGATCCGACGGGTGCGCGATGACGAGTACGGCGGCCCCCTCGAGCGCGGCGGCGTCGAGCGGGCCGGACTCGTGCGCGCCGACCGCGAAGCTGCGCGCCCTCAGTGCATCTGCCGCGCGCGCGTAGGAGGAGTCGGCCGGGTGCGACGGCTGCATCAGGCTCGCGACGTCCGGCCGGATCGTCCAAGCCTCGCCGTGCGCCTCGTCGAAGACGACGCGCGCGAGGGCCGGATGCGCAAGCTGTGCCGACATGATCTAAAGCGTACGGGTCGTCATGTGACGGTTCAACACCGCTCTGTAACGATTCTGCACAATAATGTGACGGATGGACGCGATAGACACACAGATCGTTGCGCTGCTGGTCGAAGACGCACGCCGCCCCTACGGCGACATCGGAAAGCGAGTCGCGCTGTCGGCGCCGGCGGTGAAGCGGCGGGTCGACCGCCTCAGGACGAGCGGCGCCCTGAAGGGCTTCACGGCGGTGCTCGACCACGCCGCGCTGGGCGCGTCGACCGAGGCACTCGTCGAGCTGTTCTTCGCGCCCGGCACGCTGCTCGACGAGGTGGCGCGCACACTTGACCGCCACCCCGAGGTCGTCGAGGCGTGGAGCGTGACCGGCGAGCCCGACGCGGTCGCGCGCGTGCGCACCCACGACAACGCCGACCTCGAGCGCGTGATCATGGAGATCCAGAAGGACGGGCCGGTCGAGCGGACGCGCTCGCAGGTCGTCCTCTCGCAGCTCGTGGCGCGGCCGCGAGGCTGAGCGCCGGACGGCCCGGCATGCTTCTGGCGCCATGACCCCGCTCTCCGAGCTCACCACGCTGCGCCTGGGCGGCCCCGCGCGCCGCATCGCCGAGGCGCGCACACAGGAGGAGCTCGTCGAAGCCGTGCAGCGCGCCGACGCCGTGGCCGAGCCGCTTCTCGTGCTCGCGGGCGGCAGCAACGTCGTGATCGCCGACGACGGCTTCCCCGGCACGGTCGTGCGCGTCCTGACCACGGGCATCGAGGAGGTCGGCGACGCCACGCTGAAGGTGCAGGCCGGCGAGCCGTGGGACGCGTTCGTCGAGCGTGCCGTGAACGCGGGCCTCGCGGGGGTCGAGTGCCTCTCCGGCATCCCCGGCTCGGTGGGCGCCACGCCGATCCAGAACGTGGGCGCCTACGGGCAGGAGGTGAGCGACACCATCACCGGGGTGCGCGTCTACGACCGCCACGCCCAGCGTGTCGAGGAACTCGGCCCGGAGGAGTGCGGCTTCTCGTACAGGTCGAGCGTCTTCAAGCGCGAGCCCGGGCACTGGGTCGTGCTCGAGGTGACCTACGCGCTCGACCGCCAGCCGCACTCGCGCCCGATCCGCTACGCCGAGCTGGCGCGCGCATTGAACGTCGAGATCGGCGCGAGCGCGCCGTTGGTCGAGGTGCGCGAGGCGGTGCTGCGCCTGCGCCGACGCAAGGGCATGGTGGTGGATCCCGGCGATCCCGACTCGGTCTCGGCCGGCTCCTTCTTCACGAACCCGATCCTCGAGACCGCCGACTTCGAGCGTCTCGACGCGCGCGTGAAGGAGCGGCTGGGCGCTGACGTGTCGCCGCCGCGCTTCCCCGAGGCCGACGGCCGGGTGAAGACCTCGGCCGCGTGGCTCGTCGAGCGCGCCGGCTACACGCGTGGCTACGGGAGCCCGGGGCCGGTCGCGCTGTCGAGCAAGCACACGCTCGCCTTGACCAACCGCGGCGGCGCGACCACCGCGCAGCTGCTGGCCCTCGCGCGGGAGATCGCCGACGGGGTCGAGCGCGAGTTCGGCGTCGAGCTCGTTCCCGAGCCCGTGTTCGTCGGGCTCACGATTGACGGCAGCGAGACGGGGTAGGTCGCGCCCATGAACGAGATCGCGCCGGGCATCTTCCACTGGACCGCAACCCACCCCGACATCCATTCGCGGGTCTCCTCCTACTACGTCGAGCCGGCGGGGATCGTGATCGACCCGCTCGAGCCGGAGGACGGCATGGCGTTCTTCGACGACCTCGCGCTCGCTCCCCAGCAGGTGGTGCTCACGAGCGGGCTGCACTGGCGCCACAGCGACCGCTTCGCCGAGCGCTACGAGGCGACCATTCGCGTGGCGCAGTCGGGGATCGACCGGTGGGGGCCCGACAGCGGCCGCCGTGCGGAGCCGTTCGAGTTCGGCGACGAGGTCGCTCCGGGCGTGATCGCGCGCGAGGTCGGCGGCATCGCGCCCGACGACACCGCGCTCCACATCATCCACGGCCCGGGCGCGCTGGCATTCGCCGACGCCGTGGTCGGCTTCGGCGGTGAGATCGGCTTCGTGCCGGACGGGCTGATGGGGGACCCGGAGCGCGACAAGGCGGCGATCCGCGACAGCGCCCGCGGCCTGCTCGCGCACGATTTCGACGTCCTGCTGTTCGCGCACGGCGAACCGATCGCGCGCGACGGGCACAACCGCCTGACCGAGTTCGCGAACGAGGGTTGACGCAACCTCGCGTTTAGTGACGCTTCGTCATGGGCATGGCACCATTGGCGCGGTCGCCGGCTCAAGCCGGAAAGGACGATCGCCGACAGCTTTAATACGATTCCGACTTGATCAGCCGAGTTCCCGCCGTCCAGCACGGCGGGGAACGGGGGACCCAACTGGACCTTTTTCCCTCTGGAAAGCGGTCCGTGGGGCGAATCGCCGCCATTGTGCGGTGTAGCGCATCTCTTTCTGCGCGAGCCCGTCAGCTCACCCCGTAGGCGCGAGAAAGAGAGGTACCGATGTCCCCCCATAACGACCTTGCTGCGTCCGCGCGCTGGCGCGCGTCGCTGCGGCGGTCGCAGGAGCGCCGAATGGCGGCGATGCGCCGAAGGCGCCGCCGCCTCCGTGGCCGCACCCTGGCGATCGCTGCGCTGAGCTCGATGACCGCGCTCTCCGGCGTGGCCCTCGCAGCCGGCACCGGCGCCACCTCGCCGCAGGCCGCGCAGCGCTCCGCCACCCTGAGCGTCGGCTCCTCCGGTCCCACGGTGAAGAGGCTCCAGCGCAAGCTGCACGTGCAGCGCACCGGCTACTACGGCCCGCAGACCAAGCGCGCGGTCAAGCGCTTCCAGCGCGCCCACGGGCTCGCGGCCGACGGCGTCGCCGGCCCGGCCACCCTGCGCGCCCTCGGCATCCGCGCTCATTCCGCGCAGTACTCGAACGGCGGCACGGCCCCCACCACCAGCACCAGCAGTGGTGGGAGCACGCGCGTGCCGGCCGTGCTCCAGCGGATCGCCCAATGCGAGTCGGGTGACAACCCTCACGCGATCTCGCGCGGCGGCCGCTACCGCGGCAAGTACCAGTTCGACCGCGCCACCTGGCAGCGCTGGGGCGGAACCGGCGATCCCGCTCAGGCGCCCGAGTCGGTCCAGGACCGCGTGGCCCTCAAGCTGTACAAGGCGCGCGGCACGGCGCCCTGGCCGAACTGCTCCTGAGCCGTTCGTCGAAATGACGGGGACGGGCGTCATGCCCGCTCCCCCGGACTCCGTTAATGTCGCCGCGAGATGAGTGTCGGCTGGGATACCACCGAGCGCGATGACGGCTACGTCGTGGAGCTGAGCGGCGAGCTCGACATATCCAGCGCCGCCAACGTCGAGAGCCGCCTGATGGAGCTCGAGAAGCGCGAGCCGCAGCGGCTCTTCCTCGATCTCACGAGGGTCAGCTTCATCGACTCGACGGGGCTCTCGATGATCATCAACGCCGACGGCCGCGCGCGGAAATCCGACCGCCGCCTGACGATCGTCTCCGGCGACGGCGTGCCGCGCCGGATCCTGCGCACCGTGGGCCTCGAGGATCGGCTCGACGTGGTCGCGGAGCTGCCCACCGCGGGCGCCTGAGTTTTCCGCGAAATCCGTCGAGCGGGCGGCGCGCGTCCGGGTTACGATGCGACAGGGCCGAGGCGACGCTTGGGGGCGGTGCCAACGCTCACCGGTTGGACTCCGGGCACCGGCAATTCGAGGGGTTTGTCGGGCTGAAGCGCTGAACTGAGAGAGGTGGGCGAGATCCGCAGCGGCCGCGGATACGGCTTCGGTACCCCTGAGGGGAGGCTGACCTCTGCCCTCGTCGCGCTGCTCCTCGCGGTCGGGGCCGTCGACCTGATCTTCGGCTCGGCCGACCCCGTCATCCGTGTGCTCGTGCTGATCCTCGTGGGCGGCGTGGCGGTCTGGATGGCCTACAGCCGCCACAGCCTCGAGCGCGCTCGGGCGCGCTCGGTGCTGATCGCCGAGGTCGGCACCGTGATGAGCGGCGAGCTCGACTTCGACGTGTCGCTGCTCGAGCTGGCGCGCCTGTGCTCGCGGCGCCTGTCCGACTGGTGCTTCATCTTCATCCGCGAGGACGACGGCACGATCCGCCAGCTCGCCGCCGCCCACGAGAAGCTCGACCGCCAGTCGCAGGCGTGGGAGCTGCTCTACCGCTACCCGCTCGACCCCGGACGCCCCGAGGGTCCGGCGAAGGTGATCAGGACGGGCCGGCCCGACCTCCAGCCGGTCGTCCATGACGGCCTGCTGCGCGCGATCTCCGCCGACGAGCAGAACCTCGCGATGCTGCGCGCGCTCGATCTGCGCTCGGCGATGATCACGCCGCTGGTGGCGCGCGGGCGCACGCTCGGAGCGATCGCCTTCGCCTCGGCGGAGTCGGGACGCGTCTTCACGCACGAGGATCTGGCTGTGGCCGAGGAGGTCACCGCCCGCGCCGCGATCTCGCTCGACAACGCACGGCTGTACAAGCGGCTGAGCGACGCCGAGCAGGAGCTGCGGACTTCGCACGAGCAGCTCCAGGCGATCCTGGGCGGGGTCGCCGACGCGGTCACCGCGCAGGACGCGAGCGGGCAGCTCGTCTACGCGAACGACGCGGCGGCGCGGCAGGTGGGACTCGAGCGCGCCGAGGAGCTGCTCGCCGCCGACCCGCGGGACGTCCTCGACGGCTACGAGCTGATCGCGGCCGACGGCGCGCCGTTCCCCTACGCGGACCTCCCGGGCCGGCGGGCGCTGAACGGCGAGGACCCGGAGCCCACGCTCGTCCGCTATCGCAACCGCGTGACGGGCGAGGAACGCTGGTCGCAGATCAAGGCCACCGCGATCCGCAACGAGACCGGCGAGGTCGTGCTCGCGATCAACGTCGTCGAGGACGTGACCGAGCAGCGCGAGCGCGAGCTCGGCCAGCGCTTCCTGGCGGAGGCGAGCGGCGCGCTGGCCAGCTCGCTCGACATCGGCGAGACCTTCCCGCGCATCGCCGAGCTGGCCGCGCGGCAGTTCGGCGACTGGTGCTCGATCGACCTGCTCGATCACGACGGCTCCGCGCGCACGGTCGCGTTCGCGCACGCCGATCCGCAGCGCCAGCCGCTCGCGGAGGAGTTGCTGCGGCGTTATCCCGTCACGAGCCCGGCCTACCTGCGCCGGCCGCTCGTGGGCGCCGAGCTGATCCGCGAGCTCGACGACGCGCAGCTGGCCGCGCTCGCGCGCGATCCCGAGCACCACGCGTTGCTCCGGCAGCTGCGGCCGCGGTCGTCGATGACCGTGCCGATGAACGTGCGCGGCCGGGTGCTGGGCGCCATCTCGATCGTGACAGCCGAGTCCGGGCGGGGGCTCGACGAGGACGACCTGCTGCTGGCCGAGGAGCTGGCGGGCCGCTGCGCGCTCGCGCTCGACAACGCGCGCCTGTACGAGGAGCGCAGCCGCATCGCCCGGACGCTCCAGGAGAGCCTGCTGCCGCCGCTGCTGCCGGAGCTACCGGGGCTCGACGTGGCCGCTCGCTTCCGCGCCGCCGGCGAGGGCATCGAGGTGGGCGGCGACTTCTACGACCTCTTCGAGGTGGGCGATG
Organism: Thermoleophilaceae bacterium; assembly: GCA_025937135.1. Lineage (GTDB taxonomy): Bacteria > Actinomycetota > Thermoleophilia > Solirubrobacterales > Thermoleophilaceae > JAICJV01. The sequence goes on along the minus strand of JAICRZ010000006.1, from coordinate 4,929 downwards.
CCGGCTGGGCGGTTGCGATCGGCGACGTCTGCGGCAAGGGCACCGGCGCGGCGGCGGTGACGGCACTCGCCCGCTACACGGTGCGCGCCGCAGCGATGCGACAGGAGGGGCCGAGCCAGATCCTCGCGCTGCTCAACGAGGCCCTCCTGCGCCAGGCCAGTGAACGCCGCTTCTGCACCGTGCTCTACGGACACGTCTCGATGAACGGACACGGCCCGGTTTTCGAGTTCTCGAGCGGCGGCCACCCGCTGCCGCTCGTGCTGCGCGCCGGCGGCGGAGGCGGTGAGTTCGGGACGCCCGGGACGCTGCTCGGGATCGTGCCGGACCCGGCGCTCAACAACAGCAGCGTCGCGCTCGGGCCGGGCGACGCGATCGTGCTCTACACCGACGGCGTGACCGACGCCGCGGCCCCAGGGCGGGTGTGGACCGCCGCCGAGCTGGCGGCCGCTGTGGGGCCGCCCGCGGGCCTGCGCGCGGACGACATCGCCGACCGGATGCTCGGCGCCGTGCTGGACGCGACGGCCGGCGAGCCGCGCGACGACATCGCGATCATCGTGCTGCGCGTGCCGGAGGGGGATTCCGCGCCGAGCGCCGTTTAACCAGCCGCGCTCGCGGTACCAGAAGAGGTGAGTACTTCGAGCAGAAGGAGCACCGGAAATGGGCAAGCTGGACGGCAAGAAGGTCGCATTCCTCTTCACCGACGGCGTCGAGCAGGTGGAGCTCGACAAGCCGGCGGAGGCCGTGCGCGAGGCGGGCGCCGACGTGGACTACATCTCCCTCGAGGAGGGCGAGATCCAGGCGTTCAACCACCTCGACCACGGCGACAAGATCAAGGTCGACAAGAAGGTCGCCGACGTGAGCGCCGACGACTACGACGCGCTCGTGCTACCCGGCGGCGTGGCGAACCCGGACCTCCTGCGCGGCGACGAGAAGGCGGTCGATTTCGTTCGCTCGTTCGTGCAGCAGGCGAAGCCGATCGGCGCGATCTGCCACGGCCCGTGGACGCTGGTCGAGGCCGACGTGCTGAAGGGCCGCACGATCACCTCGTGGCCGACGCTGAAGACCGACATCCGCAACGCCGGCGGCAACTGGGTCGACGAGGAGGTCCACGTGGACGAGGGCCTCGTCACGAGCCGCAACCCCGACGACATCCCCGCCTTCAACGACAAGATCGTCGAGGAGTTCTGCGAGGGGGAGCACGAGGGGATGAAGGAAAGCGTGGGCGCGAGCGCTTCGTAGCGCCCGATTCAGGCCGTCGCGGCTTGCACGCGTACGCCCGTGTGCTAGCTTGATATCTCGATATGAGCGAAGAGAAGCGGACGGCCCTGTACGTGCGGATCCCGCAGTCTCAGGCGGAGAAGCTCGACCGGGTCGCGTTCGAGTTGAAGGTGCCGAAGCAGGACCTGATCGCTGGGTTGGTGGAAGACATGAAGATCGCGCCCGGATTCACACGCCGTCGGACCGAGGTCGTGGAGGTGGACGACTCGCTCAGCGTCGGCCGCGCGTCGTTCCTGCCGTACGGGCAGCCGGAGGTGCTGAGACTCGCCGAGGCGGCGGACCTGCTCCAGGTCGAGCAGGACGTCGTCGTCGAAATGGCGGAGGCCGGCGACATCCCGGCGCGCAAGCTCGGCGAAAACTGGCGCTTCTCGCGAATCGCGCTGATCGACTGGCTGGGGAGGGCTGACTGATGCCACTGGTGCCGATGGTCGTGGAGCAGGACGCGCGCGGCGAGCGCTCGTTCGACATCTACTCGCGCCTGCTGCGCGAGCGCGTGATCTTCGTGGGGACGCCGATCGACGACCAGGTCGCGAACCTGGTGGTGGCGCAGTTGCTGCACCTGGAGTCGGACGACCCCGACAAGGACATCAACATGTACATCAATTCGCCGGGCGGGCAGGTCTACGCCGGCCTCGCGATCTACGACACGATGCAGTTCGTGAAGCCCGACGTGGCCACGACGTGCGTGGGCGTGGCGATGTCGATGGGCTCGCTGATCCTCACCGGCGGTGCCCCGGGCAAGCGCGCCGCGCTCCCGAACTCGCGAATCCTGATCCATCAGCCGTCGGGCGGATACGAGGGCAAGCAGGCCGACATCGAGGTGCACGCGCGCGAGATCCTCGAGCTGCGCAGGCGCACCGACGAGATCTACTCGCACCACACCGGCCAGACCGTCGAGCAGGTCCACGACGACATGGAGCGCGACCGCTACATGACGCCCGAGCAGGCGGTCGAGTACGGACTGATCGACCGCGTGCTGCACGAGCGCTAGCTGGCATCAACCTCAACCACGTCGTCCTGATCGGGACGTGGGGCGGTTTTCGCGCCCTATGACACACAGAACTTCAACCACGTCCCGTGAGAGGCGACGTGGTTGAGGTTTTGTCCACGTCACGCTGGATACCGCGGGCGTCGGTCGAGCACCACGACCTCGCGGACCGGCTCGTACGAGCCGTCGACGATCGCCGCGTTGACGATCTCCGTGCCGCCACGGCGGAAACGCCCGGCGTCGGAGTGGATGTGGCCGCAGACGAGCAGGTCCGGCTCGACGCGGTCGATCATCTCGACCTCGGCGGATGAGCCGACACGCCCCGTCTCGATGTAGTCGCCGTAACCGAGCGGCGGGCCATGGCAGAGGACGATGTCCGTCCCGCGCGGCACCGCGGAGAACTTCCGGGCGAGGAAGCGCTCGCCGTCGACCCTAGGAGCGTTGAAGGCCCAGTCGTGAAACCACGGCTGCCACGGCGACCCCCAGATCGTGACGCCGAGCAGCTCGACCGCCTCGTCCTCGAGGTAGTGGCAGCGAAGCCCGGGTGGGAAGCCGCCGTGCTCGATCTCCCGGTCGTGGTTGCCGGCTACGACCACGACCTCCTTCGCCGGGACCGCCTCGAGCCAGTCGGCGAACTCGCCGGTCAACCAGGCTCGCTTGTCGGGGCTCCCCCCGAAGGCGAACGTCAGGTCTCCTCCGATCAGCAACAGGTCGCACTCGGGCACGTCGACCAGGTGCTCGTGAAGGTCGGAGGCGCACGCCACTCGCATCGCCTTCATCTTGCCCGGTAGCGTCCAGCCCCTGTGGCGCGCATCTACGTGACGAGGCATCTTCCCGGCGACGCGATCGACCGGTTGCGCGCGGCGCACGACGTCGAGGTCTGGCCCGAGGACGGGCCGCCGCCGCACGACGAGTTCGTCGCCCGCGCTCGGGAGGCCGACGCGCTTCTCACGATGCTCACCGAGCGCATGGATGCGGCGTTCCTCGCCGAGGCGGCGCCGCTGCGCGGCGTGGCCAACTACGCCGTCGGGACCGACAACGTGGACCTGGCCGCCGCGACCGCCGCGGGCGTGCCCGTCGGGAACACGCCCGACGTGCTCACCGACGCCACCGCCGACCTCGCGTTCGCGCTGCTGCTGGCCGCCGCCCGGCGGATCCGCGACGCGGACGAGGCGGTGCGCACCGGCAACTGGCCCACCTGGAGCCCGGGCGCGTTCCTCGGCCACGACGTTGCGGGCGCGACGCTCGGCATCGTCGGCTACGGCCGCATCGGTCGCGCCGTCGCGCGCCGCGGCGAGGGCTTCGGCATGGAGATCGTGCACAACTCGCGCAGCGGCGGCACATCGCTCGACGAGCTGCTGCGCCGCTGCGACTACGTGAGCCTGCACGCGCCGCTCACCCCCGACACGCGCGGCCTGATCGGGGAGCGTGAGCTTGGGCTGATGAAGTCGACCGCGATCCTCGTGAACACCGCGCGCGGCGAGCTCGTGCAGACCGCGGCGCTCGAGCGGGCGCTGCGCGACGGCACGATCGCGGGCGCCGGGCTCGACGTGACCGACCCGGAGCCGCTGCCCCCCGATCACCCGCTGCTGCAGGCGCCCAACCTCACCGTGCTGCCGCACATCGGCTCGGCGACGCGCACGACGCGCGAGAAGATGGCCGACATGGCCGCCGGCAACCTGATGGCCGCGCTCGCCGGCGAGCGGATGCCGTACTGCGCGAACCCGGAGGTCTACGAGCGGTGACGCGCGTGCTGTTCGTCTGCATGGGCAACATCTGCCGCTCACCGACCGCCGAGGGCGTGTTTCGCAAGCTCGTGCGCGACGAGGGACTCGAGGACGAGATCGAGATCGACAGCGCGGGCACCGGGGGCTGGCACGTGGGCGAGCCGCCGGACTCGCGCTCGGCCGAGGCCGCGCGCCGCCGCGGGATCGACCTCGACGGCGCCGCGCGGCAGTTCGACGCCGCCGACTTCGACCGCTTCGACCTGATCCTGGCGATGGACGCGGAGAACAGGCGCGAGCTGTTGCGCGTGGCGCCGGACGACGATGCGCGCGCGAAGATCAGGCTGTTCCGGGAGTTCGACCCGGCGTCGAACGGCGGCGGCGACCTGGACGTTCCCGACCCGTACTTCGGGGGCGAGCAGGGCTTCGAGCGCGTGCTGGACCTGGTGGACGCGGCCGCGCGCGGGCTGGTCGACGAGCTGCGTTGAGGCTCACCCGGGAGATCGCGTCGAAGCGGCGCGTCGGCGGCGGGTGCATCAACGAGGGCTGGCGCGTGGAGTTCGAGGGCGGCGGCCGGGCGTTCGTGAAGACCCGCCCCGAGGTCGCCCCCGGCGAGTACGAGACCGAGGCCGCCGCGCTGCGCTGGCTCGCGGAGCCCGGCAGCGTGCGCGTGCCCGAGGTGATCGAGGTGCAGCCGGACCTGCTCGCGCTCGAGTGGGTCGACGAAGGCTCGCTGTCGTCCGCGGGCGCCGAGGATCTCGGCCGCGGGCTCGCCGCGCTGCACGCGGCCGGAGCGGACGCGTTCGGTGCGCTACCGCCGGGCGCCCCGGTGAGCGATCTTCGGATCGGCCCGATCGGGCTGCCCGTCGAGCCGAGCGACGACTGGCCGGCGTTCTATGCCGAGCGGCTGCTGATGCCGCTGGCGCGCCAGTCCGGCCT
>JAICRZ010000096.1 GCA_025937135.1 Thermoleophilaceae bacterium | reverse complement strand
GGGTGTTCTTCGCCCCGCCGCCCCCCCCTTATATGCCCCCGCGCGCCGGCGCACTCGACCGCCCGAGCGCCGGGCCCCCCACCAGCCCGGCCGTGTCGCGGGGGTCTACCCCCGGCGACGCCACCGCGATGGCCGCCATCAGGCGCCGACCGGCGTCACTGCGCCGTGGTCGGTCTCACCGGTGCGGATGCGCACCGCCTGCTCGAGCGGGACGACGAAGATCTTGCCGTCGCCGACCTCGCCGGTCCGCGCGCCCTCGCAGAGCGCCTCGATCGTCCGGTCGACGAACTCGTCGGACACCGCGATCTCGAAGCGTGCCTTCTCGGACAGCTCCATCTTCACGGTCGTCCCGCGATAGGTCTCGACCCGCTCGAGCTCGCCCCCATGCCCCTGCACCCGGCTGATCGAAAGCCCGCGCACCTCGGCGCGGAACAACGACTCCAGCACGTCGTTGGCCTTCTCCGGCCGAGTGATGCCGATCACGAGCTTCAAGGCTTTTCTCCTGCGTAGAGGGCGTTTTCGGCGCAGGCGGCTACGTCGCTCCGGACGCGCGCGTGAACCTATGTGGACGATCCCCGGTCAGGAGCCGCGGGTCTTTATCCGCGTGGAGAAGATTCGGCGGAGGCGTTTCGCCTCGGGGACAAGGAGCGGCCGGCCGCTTTCGTGCTCACGGCACGCGGGCGTGACTGCTGCTTTTCGTCGATAAGGAGCACTCAGCGCGCGACCGAGCCGCCACGGCCCTTGACGCCACCCCAGAGCCTCCGGGCATCGCCTGAGCCCGGCGGCCAGCGGCGCCCGCCTTCCAAGCGAGAGAGCGCTACGCAGCCGAGTGTCGCCTCGCGCGAGTTGCACGAGTGGGCGCAGTCCGGAGAGAATCGTCCGTGCAAGGTCGAGCAACAGAGCGGAGGCGGACATGGCTGGCATTCAGACGCTCGATTTCGACTCTCCCGACGAGACGCGCGCGCCGGAGAAGACGCGAGTCGACGTCGTGCGAATAGGCGACACGACAGCCGCACGCATGACCTTCGAGCCGGGCTGGAAGTGGTCCGAGTGCGTGAAGCCGGTGGCAGGCACAGATAGCTGTCAGCTTCGCCACGTCGGGGTCGTCCAATCCGGGCGGCTCGTCGTCACGCATGAGGACGGCACGGAAATGGAGCTGGGCGCCGGCGACGCGTACGTCATCGAGCCGGGCCACGACGCAAGCGTGGCCGGCGACGAGCCGTTCGTCGGCTACGAGTTCGAGTCTCGAGCTGCTGCCGCCTACGCGCAGGAGTGAACAGTCCGGCGGCTGGCCGGGCGAAGACGTCGCTGCCTAGCGCAGAGCGGGCGGCGCGGCGGCGTCCGCGCTGCTCACGCCCATGCTGCACAAGAGCGCGAGCGCCGCATTCAGCTTCGGGTCGCTGGTTCCCGCCAGCGGCTGGCCGGTCACCGCGCCCGCGCTCGACGCCGTGGCTGCGCTCGGGATGAACTTGCGCTTGCGCGAGGTCGCCTTCGCCGCCACGAGCCTGCGCATGTCAGCGCGCAGCGCCTTGGGGTGACGGGCGAGCGAGCGCGACGCTGCCGCGACCGCCCGGACCCGGCCGCCGCGGACGAAGTAGACCCAGGCGCCGCGGTGGGTCCGCTTGAAGCTCACGCCGTGCCCGTGGCGCCGCGAGTGCACCGCCACGCCGCCGGCACTGCGGCCGAGCGCCTGGCTGCCCACGAGCTCCACCTTCCCGGCCTTGCTGAGCACCGCGACGTCGGCCTTGTTGCGGTCGCGCTTGCTCGTCACGCACCAGCTCCACGCGCGATTGCGCTGCTGCGGCTGGCCGGCGCGGCGCAGGAGCGTCAGCCAGTTGCGGCCGAGGCGCAGCGGGCCGCGGCCGCTCGCGGTGATCGGGTGGTCGGAGTCCGCGCACTTGGGCGTGCGGATGCCGTCGGCGCGCTCCCACATCTCGAGATATGCCTCGGCGCCGTCCCACATGTCGTTCGCGAGCTGCTTGCCGCCCAGGCGCTGGAGGTCGTTGAACCAGTCGGCGTACAGGCCGTACTGCGCCACGCCCTCCTTGCCGTAGTCGAACGTCCGGTCGCCGGTCTTCTGGCGGTCGAAGGTGACCTTGCCGTCGTAGCTCTTGAACGGGTAGGTGAAGCTCTTGCCGTCGGAGCTCGCGACGGGCTGGTGCGAGAGCCCGCCCAGGTCGGCGCCGTAGCCCCAGCCGAAGTCGTACGGCGTCTGGCGCGGCCGGTACTTCTGCCACTCCTTGACGTAGTCGTCGGCCGCCGAGTGGCCGGGGAACGCGATGCCGCCGAGCTTCCAGATCCGCGGCCAGTTGCCGGGATCCATCCAGCCGTGCGGTGAGATCACGCCGGAGTACCTGCGCGCCTCGAGCAGCGACAGCGTCTCGGCCACCCCGGCCTGGCTCATGTGGTCGGGGTTCACGATCATGTGCTTGTCCATCATCGCGTTCACCACGTGGCGGCCGAGGTCGGTCAGCCCGCGCGTGTTGCAGTGCGGCCCGGGTGGATACGCGGGCGCCGTGCCACCGGTGATGCCGGCGCTCGTGAGCAGCGCGCTGAGCTGCGCGCCCACCTGCTCGTTCGGCTGGTAGATCGTGTTGTCGTGGAGTGGCCCCGTGCAGGTCCGCGCGCTCCAGTACGACCCGGCGCTCAGCTTGTTGGCGCCGTTGATGAGCACGCCGACCGGGCCGTCGTCGAAGCGCACGCCGGTGAGCGGGTTGTCGAACTTGTTGAGCAGCAGCATCGAGCGCACGCCGAGCCCGTACATCTCGTCGAGCTCGCGATCGACCTGCGCCTGGTTGCACGATGGCTGGTCCCAGCCGTGACAGTCGAACGGCTCGGACACCTCGATCTCGAGCACCACCGCCATCCGCCCCTGGTTGATCACGCGGCGCGCGTCGTACGGGTTGGTGACGATCTTGAAGAAGCCCTTGCCCGGTCCGCCGGCCTGCGCGTCGACGTAGTCCTGGAGCTCGTGCATGTCCTTCAGGCCGCGCCGCACCGTGTCCATCTCGTTGCAGTTGGTCTCGCGGTTGGCCTGGAGCTCGCAGAGGATCCGGTTCTCGTTCACGCCCATGACCATCAGCCGCAGGCCGCCCATCCACGCCCGCTGGATCCAGCGCCAGTAGGTGCCCTCGTAGGTGAGGTTGCTGTTGGACCACGCGGTCAGCTCGGGGTATCCGCTCGTGTCGTGAGGGCTCTCGGGCGAGCCGTAGTTGAGGAAGTTCTGGAACGGCGCGGCGCTCCCCTGGGGACCCTCGATCGACGAGCAGTCCGGCAGCGCGTACTGGATCCCGTACGGCGACCATGGGCGGCCGCAGTGGAACCTGCCGCCGAGGTACTCGAACGTCATCCAGTGCATGTGGCCCTCGACAAGCCCGCCGACGCGGCCGAACGACGTGGCGCCCTTCGCGGGCGTGCCGGTCGCGTTCAGCGGCGCCTCCGGAAAAACAGCGCAGCCGCTCGCGGGTGTGAACGTGATGCGCGCAGAGTCACCCGCGGCCGACGGATCGGCGAGCGCCCCCGCCCCGCCCGCACCCACGCTCAGCACGCGCCCGGTCACCGATTGCGGCGTGAGCGTGAACGCGCCGGAGCCCGCCGGGTCCACGCGCCAGTCCGCCGCGGGGCTCGGCTGGCTCGCCGGCTTCACGCTGCCGTCGTCCTGCGCGGCGATGAACGTGGCATCCGGCCGGTAGAGCAGGTAGCGGCCGAGCGTGGTGGCCTGCATGCGCACGTGCTCGCCGCCCGTGAGCGCGTGCCCGTTGGCGGACGAGACCGAGTAGCAGCCGTGCACGAGCGAGTAGCGCGTCTGCGGCGCCGCCGACGCGGGCGTCGCGAAGACGAGGGCGGCGAGAATCGAGCCCAGTACCCAGTGCGTCCGCCAACTCCCCCTCATTCGCGGGCGAAGTTACAGAGCGCGGCGGCGCCACGCGCCGCTCCCGCTGCTAGCCCGCGAAATGCGGCCGCACCGAGCGCGCGTGGCTGGCGGCCAGGTGCAGGCGCCCACCGCAGTACGAGCTGCTCACGGTCGCGCGCCCGCTGCGTCGCGGCCGCACTGTGAAGACCACGCGCCCGCGGCGGCTCGTCTTCGCGTGCTTCGAGAATCCCGGCCCGCGCAGGCGCACGGTCGCGCCGCGGACGGTGTGACGTCCGCGCATGAGCCGGATCCTGATCGTCTTCGCCTTGTGCTTGCGCACGCGCAGGTGCCGCGAGCGCGTCCGGGCCGCACACGCCGAGCCCTGCTGGCCGGCGCCGGCGGGCCACACGCCGGCGTCCACCCGCAGGGCGTAGAAGCCGCTCGAGCCGTCGGTGTACCAGATCTGCCGGTCCGGTCCGAACGCCGGCTTCGACATCGCGTAGTTGCTCCCGTCGTAGCCGTTCTGCGTGTCCTCCTTGCTCGGCGCGACGTAGTAGGCGATCTCCTTCGGGTGCAGCAGGTCCGAGATGTCGAACACGCGCAGGCCGGAGGCGATGAACGAGCAGGCCACGACCTTCGGGTCCACGCTCGTCGGGATGTTGCAGTAGTGCGCCGCGTAACCCTGCGCGGGGCTGCGCGTGCCGGGGTCGTTCGCCTGCGTCGCGGCCTTGTGCTCGGCGGGATTGTCGATCGCCAGGCGGATGTTCGCGACCACCACCGGCTTGGTCTCGTCCGCGATGTCGATGATCCGCGCCGCGCCCACCTGGTCGGGGTCGCCGCTCGGGTTGAGCGTCTGCTGCGTGTACTCGTCGAACTCGAGCAGATACGGATGGCCGTTCTCGGTGAACGGGATCGCGTTCTGCGGGATCGATGCCTTGTCCCACGTCAGCCGGCTGATCTCACGCGTCTGCGGGTTCGGCTTGCGGGCCTGGATCTCGGACGTGTCGAGGATCAGCAGGTTGCCCTTCGGGTCCGCGATGTACGCCCTGTTGCCGTCGTCGCTCAGCGTCATCCCGTGCGAGTAGACGTTGCCCTGCCAGATGTCGTGCGGGTTCTTCGGGTCGGTGACGTCGATCGCGGTGATCGCCTGGAGCGCGGTGCTGGTGGCGTAGAAGGTCTTGCCGTCGGACGAGAAGCCGCTCTCGTGGCCGAAGCGCGCGTACGGTCCGTCGGCGTCCAGCACCGGGTGGCGGCAGTCGGCGTGCACGTCGTAGATCGAGAAGAAGCCCGGGTAGGTCGACGGGTTGCCGTTCACCGCGGCCAGCAGGCCGCGCGCCGGGTTCAGGTTCAGCGACTCGTGCGGTGACTCCATCGCCACCGTGTCGAGCGTGGCCGTCTGCTTCGGATGCGCCGGATCCGACATGTCGAGCACCGCGATGCCGTGCGAGCCGCCGCCCGGGTTCACGAGATTCGTCGGGAACAGCAGCGTGGTGTCGTAGAACGCGCAGACGTGGCCTGCGGCGTCGACGTAGCGGAAGACCTTGAAGCCGCCCTCGGTGCCCTGGTGGCTCACGAGGCTGATGTTGCAGTTGAGGCCGTTCTTCAGCGAGTCCGCCGGCACGCGCCCGTCGACGCCGGGCTGGGGATGCGATCCCGCGCCGCACGACCCGACCGGCGTGGCGGCGTACGAGGGCTCAGCGCGCTTCTCGACCGGCGTCGTGGCCGGCGACTCGCCGGTGCCCTGACCGAGCGCGAACAGGTCGTTCAGCGGATTGCCCTGCCCGAGAGCAGCGGCGGCGCCTACGACCACGAGCACGCCGAGCAGAGCCGCAATCGCGACCGCTCGCACCCCGTGTCGAAGTAGCTGCACCCCTTGCCTCCCGCGCCGGATCGTACCGACGCCCCATTTGCGCCGCGCCACCGGTAGCCGTAGGCTCGACGCCGGGATGGCAGACGACGAGCGGTACGACGTCGCGATCGCCGGTGCGAGCATCGCCGGGTGCACCGCCGCCACCTTCCTCGCCCGCCGCGGCGCGCGCGTGGCACTCGTAGAGCAGCGGCCCGACCCCGGCGCGTGGAAGACGATGTGCACGCACTTCATCCAGGCGAGCGCCACGCCGACGCTCGAGCGACTGGGGCTGGCGGAGCAGATCGAGGATGCCGGTGGCGTGCGCAACGGGCTCGAGATCTGGAGCCGCTTCGGCTGGGTCCGGCCCGAGCCGGGCGACGACTTCCCGTACCCGCGCTACGGCTACGACATCCGCCGCGAGAAGCTCGACCCGATGATCCGCACGCTCGCGGCCGAGACGCCGGGCGTGGACCTGATCCTCGGCGAGACGGTGACCGGCCTCGTGCAGAACGGGCGCCCGCGCGGCGTGCGCACGCGCGACCGCAACCGCAACGAGCGCGAGATCGCCGCGCGCGTGGTGGTGGCCGCGGACGGGCGCGAATCTCAGCTCGCGCGGATGGCGGGCGTCCGAGCACGCGTGCTGCCCCACGGGCGCTTCGGCTACTTCGCCTACTACAGCGGGCTGCCGCTCGTCTCCCGCGAGCGCACGCTGTTCTGGTTCCTCGATCCCGACATCGCCTACGCGTTCCCGCAGGACGACGCCCTGACGCTGCTCGCCGTCTTCCTCACGAAGGACCATCAGTCGTGGTTCAAACGCGACCTGGAGGCAAATTTCGAGGGCTACTTTCAGGGGCTCCCCAGCGCGCCCGACCTGACGCGCGCGACGCGCGAGTCGAAGATCCTCGGCCGCCTGGAGCTGCCGAACGCGCAGCGCCCCGCCGCGCGCCCGGGCCTCGCGTTCGTGGGCGACGCCGCGATGTCGGCCGACCCGGTCTGGGGCATCGGCTGCGGCTGGGCTCTTCAGTCGGCCGAGTGGCTGGCGGAGGAGATCGGCGACGCGCTGGCCGCGGGCGCGCCCGACGCTGCCGTCGACGCGGGGCTAGACCGCTACCGCAAGCGCCACCGCCGCCGGCTGCTCGGCCACTACCTGATCACCTCCGACTACTCGACCGGTCGGCGCTTCAACCCGCTGGAGCGGCTTCTGTTCGCGACGGGCGCGAGGGACGCCCGGGTGGCCGAGGGCTTCTACTCGTTCGGCTCGCGCTCGGCGCGCCCGAACGACCCGGCGTTCGCGCGCCTCGTGGGCCGCGCGCTGAAGGTGGCCGTACAGGGCGGCGGCTCCGCCGGCCGCGAACGGCCGACCGGACGGCACGCCGAGGGGCCGCCACCGCCCGCGTCCGTGGAGCGCAGCCGCATCGAGGTGAACGGGCTGAGCACGCCGTTCTCGAGCGTCGGCCCACGCGAGTCGAGCGAGGCGGTCGTGTTCGTGCATGGCAACCCGGGGTCGTCGCGCGACTGGGACGACCTGCTCAGCCGCGTCGCCCCGTTCGCGCGCGGCGTGGCGCCCGACATGCCCGGCTTCGGGCGCGCCGAGCGCCCGGGCGACTTCGACTACACCGTCGCCGGGTACGCGCGCTTCCTGGAGGCGGCGCTGGACGAGCTCGGAATCCGCCGGGCGCACCTGGTCCTGCACGACTTCGGCGGCCCGTGGGGCCTCGAATGGGCGACCTGGCACCCGGATCGTGTCGGCAGCGTGACGCTGCTCGACACCGGTGTGCTGCTCGACTACAGGTGGCACTACCTGGCGCGGATCTGGCGCACCCCCGGCCTGGGCGAGCTGTTCCAGAAGACCACCACGCGCGACGGGCTGCGGATGGCCCTCAAGCACGGCAACCCGCGTGGCCTGCCGCGCGCGTTCGTCGACCGGATGTTCGACAGCGTCGACGCAGGCACCGACCGGGCGATCCTGAGCCTGTACCGCTCCACGGGCGACCCCGCCGGCGATGCGCGCCGGCACGCCGACGCGCTACGCCCGCACGACATCCCCGCGCTGGTGGTCTGGGGCGCGCACGACCCGTACCTGCCGGTCGCACTTGCCGAGCGTCAGCGGGAGGCGTTCCCGCGCGCCCAGGTGGTCATCCTCGACGAGAGCGGTCATTGGCCGTTCGCCGACGACCCTGACTCCGTCGGCCGCTCGGTCGAGCCGTTCCTCCGCGAGCAGGTCGCCGCGGAGCATGCGCTGAGCGTGACCTGACGGCGAAGCCGGTGCGCTCCCACTCGTCGGTCAGCTTCAGCTCGCCGGCGATCTTGCCCATGTCCTGCGCCTGATCGGCCATGACGAATGTGATGCCGAGCCCCGTGCGCCCGGCGCGGCCGGTGCGGCCCACGCGGTGCGTGTAGGCGTCGCGGTCCTCGGGAGCGTCGAACTGGATCACGTGGGTGATGCCGTCCACGTCGATGCCGCGAGCGGCGACGTCGGTGGCGACGAGCGTGTCCACGTGGCCGCGCTCGAAGCGTGCGAGCGCCTTCTCGCGCTGCGACTGCGACTTGTCGCCGTGCATGGCCACCGCCTTGACGTTGTGGCGGTCGAGCCGCTTCACCAGCCGGTCGGCGCCGCGCTTCGTGCGCACGAAGACGAGCGCGAGCCCGCGGCCGTCGCTGCGTAGCTCGCTGACGAGGTGGTCGAGCTTGGCCTCGTGCTTGACCGCGACGAAGCGATGCTCGATGTCGGCGATCTGATCCGGCTTCGGCGCGACCGAGTGACGGCGCGCGTCGTTGGTGAACTCGTGGGCCACCTGGCCGACGACACCGTCGAGCGTCGCGGAGAAGAAGAGCGTCTGGCGCTTGCGCGGCGTGGCGGACACGATCCGGTCGACGGCGGGCTTGAAGCCCATGTCGAGCATCCGATCGGCCTCGTCGAGCACGAGCAGCTTGACGCGGTCGAGGCGCACGGCGCCGCGCTGCATCAAATCCTCGAGGCGGCCCGGGCAGGCGACCAGGATGTGCGCCTTGCGCGCCGCCTTGGCCTGCGCCTGGATTCCGGCGCCGCCGTAGACGGCGGCGATCGAGAGGGCGCGCGAGTGCGCCACGCGGCGCAGCTCGTCCACGATCTGCGAGGCCAGCTCGCGCGTCGGGGCAAGGATCAGTGCCGACGGGCGACCGTCCTCGGCCTCGATCAGGTCCATCATCGGCACGCCGAAGGCGAGCGTCTTGCCGGACCCGGTCGGGGACTTGGCCAGCACGTCGCGACCCGCGAGCACGTCCGGGATCACCGCCTGCTGGATGGGAAATGCGCTGTCGATGCCGCGCTCCGAGAGAGCGCCGGCTACAGCGGACGAAACGCCGAGATCGGCGAAGGACTGCGAAGACATATGGGACTGCTCCTTTTGCAGCGACCGCGGTCGGCCACTACGCGATTCGGGAGATTCGACTGACCCGGACCGCGCTGTCGGAGCGCCCTCAGAGACAAGAACCTCACAGGCGGCTCCATGCCACCTGTTGGCAAGACCGTAGCAGCGGCTATCGGACGGCGGCGACTTTGAAGCGCCGCTCCCCGCGCGGCGTCCGCACCACCGCGACGTCGCCGGCGCGCAGCCCGCGCAGCGCCTCGGCGACCGGCGACTCCATCGAGAGCCTGCCCTCGCCGGGCGATGACTCGCGCGAGGAGACGAGCTTGTAGGTCTGCGTCTTGCCGCTCGTCTGGTCCTCGACCTCGACCGTCGAGCCGTAGTCGACGGTGTCGCCACCCGCGACCTCCACGACCCTTGCGGTGAGCACGCGGTCGCGCAGCTTGAGGATCTTCGTCTCGAGATGCGCCTGCGCCTCCTTGGCGGCGTGGTACTCGGCGTTCTCCTTGAGATCACCCCAGCCGCGCGCGGTCTTGATCTGCTCGGCGATCTCCTCGCGGCCGCGGCCCTCGAGGTCGGCGAGCTCGGTGCGGAGCGATTCGAGCTCCTGTGCGGTCATGGCGTTGTCGGTCACCCCGGAGACGGTACAAGCGCCGGGCGGTCGTCGCAGCAAACGCCGTCGTGATCTGAAGACGGGCGGGGCCGAAGCCCCGCCCGCTCCGCAGAGCCGCCCAGGGTCGCGAGGGGTCGACTCGAGCGGCTGCGGCTCGTAAAAGGACCTCTCGTGCGCGGGGTGCTTACACCTTTGCCGGGCCGAGCGCGCGCGAAACTCGCCTCCCCCGATTGGGCGATTCTGGCGTTCCAGCACTGGCGCTCCGTCCGCGGTCGGCCTATAACGGGTCAACCGCTCCTCGAGCGGTGCATTGGGACGACTCACTCAGGGACGGAGACCGCTCGGACGGCGGTACTCCGCCCCACCCGAAAATGACGCGCTTCAGCCCACTCCGGAATCCGGCGTTCCGCCGGGTCATCGCGGTCTACGCGATCAACCGCCTCGGCGACATGGTCGCGCTGATCGCGATGGCGATCGTGGTCTGGGACAAGACCCACAGCGTGTGGGCCACCACCGGGCTGTTCGCCGCGCTCGAGTTCGTGCCGGCGCTGGCGGCGCCGGCGCTCACAGCGCGGCTCGACCGCCTGCCGGTCGCGCGCGTGCTCGCCACGCTGTACGTGATCGAGGCAGCGATCTTCGTGACGCTGGCGTCGCTCACCCACACGTTCGCGCTCGCTCCGTTCCTGCTGCTGGTCGCGGCCGAGGGCATGATCGCGGTGGTCACCCGCGCGATCTGCCGCGGCTCGATCGCCGCGGTGCTCGAGCCGACCGGCGAGCTGCGCGAGGGCATCGCGCTGCTCAACCTCGCGGTGTCGCCGACGATGGCGCTCGGCGCGATCTTCGGCGCCGGCCTCGTGGCCACCGCGGGCGCCGACGTCGCACTGCTCGCCGACGCCGGCAGCTTCGCGATCGGCGCCCTCGTGATCGCCACGACGCGCGGCCTGCCGCGTTACGAGGCGGAGGAGGGCGAGCCGGAGCACTGGCGGCCGCGCCTGGAAGCCGCGGTTCGCTACATGCGCGAGCACCGGCTGGTCATGGCGCTGCTCTTGGGGCAGGGCGCGGCCACCGCCTTCTTCGCGATGACCGAGCCGATCGAGGTCGTCTACACGCGCGACGCGCTCGGCGGCGGGCCGGGCGCCTACGGCGCGCTGGTGGCCACCTGGGGCGTGGGCGTGATCGCCGGCAACGTCGTCTACACGT
>JAICRZ010000061.1 GCA_025937135.1 Thermoleophilaceae bacterium | reverse complement strand
TGAAGTTCCTCCTGCACTTCAACTCCGACCAGTTCAACACGCAGTTACGCGCGCGCGACTACTACAGCTTCGTCACGCTCACGCTGATCTCGGCGGGCGTCGTGTTCCAGCTTCCGGTGGGGGTGCTCGGCCTCGTGCGGGTCGGCGTCACGACGCCGGAGAAGCTGCGCAAGAACCGCCGCTACGCGTTCCTCGGCTGCGCCGTCGTCGCGGCGGCACTGCCCGGCGTGGACCCGGTGTCGATGCTGATCGAGATGGTCCCGCTCGTGCTCCTGTATGAGCTGTCTATCCTTCTCGCGCGGGCGTTTGGCCAGCCGTCCTCCGAGGCCGAAGCACCGGACCGGGTGGCACCCGCAGAGGGCTCGTAACCAATGCTTTTCGATCTCAAGGGCAAACGGCGCCGGACCGTACAGGGCGTCTACCTGACGCTCGCCGTGCTGATGGGCGCGGGCCTCGTGCTGTTCGGGATCGGCTCGAGTGTCAACGGCGGGCTGTTCGACGCCTTCAACGGCGGCAGCGGCTCGAACCAGGCCGACAAGGCGATCCAGAAGCAGATCGACGCGGCCAACAAGACGCTGGCCGTGAATCCGAAGAACGCGGCCGCGCTCGCGCAGCTCACGCGCGGCCACTACCAGCTCGCCACCACCAACTCGGACGCGAACACGGGACAGTTCAGCAAGAAGGCACTGCCCGAGCTCCAGGCCACGACCGCCGCCTGGAAGCGCTACGAGAACGTCGTGAAGAAGGCGGACCCGAGCCTGGCCTCGCTCGCCGTCCAGGCCTACGACGGACTCGGCACGCTGACGAAGTCCCAGGCGGCGTGGGCGGGCGCCGCCGACGCGACGGAGGTGCTCGCCGCCGCCAAGCCCACCGCCAACAGCTACATCACGCTCGTGCAGTACGCCACGCTCGCCGGGCAGACCCGAAAGGCAGAACTTGCTGGACAGAAGGCCATCCAGCTGGCGCCCAAGGGGCAGAAGAAGGACGCCAAGGCAGCCATCGCCCAGGCGAAGGCCGCGGCGTCTCAGCAGAGCCAGCCCGGCCAGGCGGCTCCGGGGCAGTAATCTCGGTCCCCGTTTCCTGGTAACAATCCCATTTCAAGCAGTCCGCGACCCCGCGAGGAGCAAGGTTGAACTTCCACATCAACGACGAAGAGATCGACGCCGACACGCACGTCATCGAGCTCGGTGGCGAGGTCGATCTCTACACGGCGCCGGAGTTCAAGGAGCGCCTCGTTCAGGTGATCGAAGACGGCAAGAAGCAGCTCGTCGTGGATCTCTCGAAGGCCACCTTCATCGACTCCACCACGCTCGGCGTGCTCGTCGGCGGCGTCAAGCGGCTGCGTCCGACGGGCGGCTCGCTCGCGCTCGTCTGCACCGACCAGAACATCACCAAGATCTTCGAGATCACGGGGCTCGACCGCGTCTTCCCGATCTACAAGTCGCGCGACGAGGCCCTGCAGAACGCCGGCTCGGCACAGGCCGGCGGCGCCGCCTGAGCGCACTGGCCGTGCCGCGAGGCGCGTTCTAGAATCTCGCCTTTCCCCGGGCCGTTAGCTCAATTGGCAGAGCAGGGGACTCTTAATCCCAAGGTTGTAGGTTCGATTCCTACACGGCCCATTCGCCCGTAACGCTGTCCGGCCACCCTGAGAGGGAGGCCAGGCGCGCCACCTCGGCGAGATTGTGAACCGTGTCGACGAGCCTGTGCTCGAGCCAGCGCCCGCCGCTGGCCGCCAGGAAGGCACGCACGCCCGCGCTGGCCGACTCGAGCTCCACGGCGAGCTCGACACCGGTGGCAGCGGGCAGCGCGTCGAGCGTCCAGCGCACGCGGCCGTGGGTGCGCCGGCCCATCCGCATCGCCGCCACGATCTCGGGCGCGGGATGGCCGCCGAGCGCGTCGAGGCGCAGGCGCGTCCGCAGGCGCAGCGGCGCACGCACCTCGACACAGGCGGAGCGCGCGCCCGCGGGCGCCGGGGTCAGGATCGAATCGGCCAGCAGGACCTGGTTCCACATCTCGGTGAGAAACAGGCCCACGACGTCTGCGGGAAGCGGGACCAGCCGCCGAACCCGGATCACATGCTCTCGGCCCACACCACGTAAGCGCGCCCTTCGGGCGAATGCTTACGCCGCGCAGGAGGCAATTGCCGGCAGCTCGCGCCGGCGCAGGTGGCGGTCGACCTCGTCGCGCACGATCTGCTCGGCGCGGGCGGCCTCACGGAGCCGCTCGTCGTGGTGCTCGCGCACGGCGGCGTCGAGGTCGTCGACGTCGAACACGACAGCGCCGGTGATGTCCCGGACGGCCGGCTCCACGTCGCGCGGAACGGCGAGGTCGATCAGCACGAGCGGGCGGTCGGACCGCCCCGCCAGCGCACGCTCGACGGCGGCCGCGGTCACGAGCGGCAGCGGCGAGCCGGTCGAGCACACGACGAGGTCTGCGGCGGCCAGCTCGCGGTCGAGCGCGCCCAACGTGGCCGCGCGGCCACCGAGCGCGCGTGCCAGGCACTGCGCGTTCGGCTGCGAGCGGTTCAGCACGACCGGCTGGCGCACACCGTGCTTGACGAGCGCGTGACCGCTCGCCTCGGCCGCTCGCCCGGCGCCGATGAGCAACGCGCGGCGATCGTGGAGCCCGGACATGGCATCGGCCGCCAGCTCGACAGCCGCGCGCGAGGCGGAGACGGCGCCCCGCCCGATGCCGGTCACCCGGCGCACCCGCTTGCCGGTCACGAGCGCTCGCCGGAACAGGTCGCGCAGCTCGCGCCCGACCGTCCCGGCCTGGTCGCCGTGGGCGAGCGCTGCGCGAACCTGACCCTGGATCTCGCTCTCGCCGAGCACCATCGAGTCGAGGCTGGCCGCCACGCGCAGCAGATGCTCGACGGCCTCCGTACCCGCGAGCACGTAACGCACGCGGGTCAGCTCGTGCGCCCCCACACGCGTGTGCCGTGCGTGCGCCGCCGACAGCGCACGCGCGCCCTCCTCCCGGGAGCGGACCGCGGCGTACAGCTCGGTGCGGTTGCAGGTCGAGAGCGCTATCGCCTCGTGCACGCGCGGGTCGGCCGCGAGGTCGGCGAGCAGCGCGTGGCGCGCGCATTCGTCCAGCGCCGCCTTCTCGCGCAGCTCGAGCGGCGCAGTGCGGTGCGAGATCCCGGCCACCACGAGCTCCACCGGCTCAGCGCTCCCGGAAGCGCGACAGCTCGCGTTCGCGCCGGACCGAGCGCCGCAGCATGATCGCCGCCCACAGCGCGAACAGCCCGATCACGACCGCGTAGGCCGCCGCCACGTAGAACCCTGCGCTCATCGCGCCGCCTCCGCCAACCGCCGCCGGCGACGCAGCTCGATCGCAGTGCGCTTCGACTCGAGCTCCACCCGCCTCAGCGTGAGGAACAGCAGGCTGATCGCCGCGAGCGCGATGACGAACGTGAGGCGCATCGACGCCGGCATGTGGCCGCCGGTGGCCGACAGCACCCGTGGGTGCGTGTACGACTGGGCCATCCGCACCGCCAGGAAGTTGACCGGCACGAACGCCCCCGCGGTGACCGCGAACACGGCCGCATAGCGGGCCTGCCGCTCCGGATCCTCGATCGAGAAGCGCAGCGGCTGGTAGCAGCAGTAGAGCAGGAACACGATCAGGAACGAGACGAGCATCGGCTCGTTCCACACCCACCAGTGCCCCCACGAGACCCGCGCCCAGAGCGAGCCCGTGACCAGCACCGCGATGGCGAAGACCAGCGAGATGTGGATGGTCACGTACGAGCGCAGGTCCCAGCTGCGGTCCCCGGTGCGCAGGTAGCGGAGCCCCATGACGCCGGCGGCGATGAAGCCGCACAGCGTCACGATCGCCATCGGAACGTGCACGTAGAAGATCTTCTGCACGAGCCCCTGGTCCGCGTCGAGCGGGGCGTAGAGGAAGATCGCTGCCACTGCCGCCGCCCCCACGGCGGCAGTGGTCAGGACCATCAAGCGGACGCGATTGACTGACATCGGTCCCCCCCTCTACAGGCTCTTCAGGTACTGGACGAGGTCCTGCTTCTCGGCGGGAGTGAGCCCGAGGTTGAAGCAGCTGTCGTAGTGGTTGACGACGTCGCCGAGCTGCTTGAAGCGGCCGTCGTGGTAGAAGCCGCCCTTCGCGTGGGCCCAGAGCCCGCGCAGCGGCGTCGTGCGGTACATGCCGTCCGGCGAGCGGTTCGCCTGGAAGGCGTCCGTGCACACCTCGGCGGGCTTGTGCATGTTGAAGCCCGGCTCGGTGAACGTCGGCGGGACGTGGCACGTCGCGCACTTGCCCTTGCCGTCGAAGACGACCTTGCCGCGTGCGGCCGCGGCCTTGTTGAAGCTGCCCTTCGGGGGCTTCGGAGCGGCCAGCGAGAGCTGGTAGGCCTGGAGGCCCGGCAGCTTGGACGAGATCAGGTCGCGACCGCTGGTCACGTGCCCGAAATGGTTGCGTGCCGCGATCGGGAACTTGTCCGCGTCGTCGAGGCGCGCGTCGGTGAAGTTGCCCTGTCCGTGCATCTCGAGGTTCGCCACGAAGGCGTTCCAGTACGGGACCGAGCCCCAGCCGGTGAACGTGTGCAGGTTCACCCCCGCGAGCCCGAAGGCCGGCGGGATCAGGGTCGCCGCGCTGCCGCCGTCGGGGCGGAAGCCCTTGCCGTCGAGGAACAGCTCGGCGTCGAACTTGCCGGGGCCCCACGCCGCGAGCACCTTGTTCACGGTGGCCTCGTCCACACCGAGGAGGTCGGTGATCGGCTTCTTGTTCGGTGCCAGCGAGATGACCGCACCGACGTTGAGGTCGCGGTTCGGGAAGCCGTCCTGGCGCTGGCCGATGCCGGGCGCGACGGAGTTGTTCACGGTCGAGTGGCAGACCGCGCAGGTGATGCCGACCGAGCGCAGCTCCGTCCCGGAATGGTTGAGCTTGCCCTTCACGCCGACGACCGCGTTCAGCTTGAGCAGCGTGAGCGTCGTGGCGGGGTCCTTGAGGTTGACCTTGCCCTGCTTGATCGCCTTGATGACAGGCTTGGGCAGCGCCGCCGCGTCGACCTTGAGGCCGGCGCCCAGGGCGGCAACCGGGGAGAGACCGGGTCCCACGCCGCCGTGCTTCGAGCCCTCGATCGCCTTCTGGAGCTGGAGCGCGTTCGTCCAGAACTGCTCGTCGCCGAACGTGTCGAAGCGGAACGTCTGCTTGCCCTGGCGGATCAGGCGTTCGCCGTTCGTCTCCTTGTGTCGCTTGTGATGGCCTGACTTCGAATACGCGCTGAAGTTGAACAGCGCACCTCCCACGAGCAGCAGTGCGACTGCCCACGGCAGCAACCTGACGGTCCTCCGGATTCTGCGCGCCATCTCGCCTCTTCTCCCCTTCGTCGACCGGCGTTGACAACCACTGTGAATTAGGGTTAGCTACAGATATTGCAGGTTTACTACCTGGCTGTCAAGCACCGAGGGAACGGAGTGGAGATGGACCCGAACCGAAAGCGCAAGATTCGCCTCGTGGTCGCGCTGGGGGTGGCCATCGCGCTCTCCGGGGCGCTCGTGTACTCGAGCTTCACCGCGTCGACGGAGGCGCGATCGCCGAGCCAGCTGCTGCACAGCGCCGGCGGCAACCACTCGTACCAGCTCACCGGCAAGGTGCTGCCGGGGTACCACCAGTCGGGCGACCTGCTCACCTTCCGAGTGCGCGACCGCAGCGGCAGCGCCGCGGTCCCCGTGCGCTACCGCGGCGCAGTGCCCGATCCCTTCCGCGCCGGGCGCGAGGTCATCGTGACCGTGCGCCGATCGGGCAACTCGTTCGTCGGCGAGCGCGACTCGCTGATCACGAAATGCCCGTCCAAGTTCAAGGCCGCGGGGAAGGCGTAGCGTGGCCGCGCTGGGAAGGGCCTGCCTGCTCCTCGGGCTGCTGCTGGCGGCGTCGGGGATCGTCAGCTCGCTCTACGGAGCGCGCGCGCAGCGCCCCGAGTGGGTCGAGGTCGGGCGGCGCTGCGTCTACGCGCTGGCCGCCGTGATGACCGTCGCGTTCGTGGTGCTCGAGGCGGCGTTCTGGCGGACCGACCTGTCGTTCGACGTCGTCGCGAGCCACTCGAGCACGACGACGCCGCTCTTCTACCGCATCGCCGCGCCGTGGTCTTCGCAGGAGGGCTCGCTGCTCCTGTGGGTCTGGCTGCTGTCGATCTGGTCGAGCCTGGCGCTGCGATTGACGCGCCGCCGGCTGGCCGACGTCGCGCCGTACGCGACGATGGTGCTGCTCGGCTTCGGCGCGTTCTTCCTGTCGATGTCGACGTTCCTCGTCAACCCGTTCGACGTGAGCAGCCCCGCGCCGCTCGAGGGCGCAGGCCTCCAGCCGCTGCTGCGCCACCCGTCGATGATGATCCACCCGCCGATGCTGTACTCGGGCTACACGCTGTTCAGCGTGCCGTTCGCGTTCGCCATCGGCGCTCTGATCGCGGGGAAGCTCGACGCGGAGTGGATCCGGTCGACGCGGCGCTTCGCACTGCTCGCCTGGCTGTGCCTGGGTGTCGGGATCCTGCTCGGCGCGCGCTGGTCCTGGACCGAGCTGGGCTGGGGCGGCTTCTGGGCGTGGGACCCGGTCGAGAACGCGGCGCTCATGCCGTGGCTCACCGGAACCGCGTTCCTGCACTCCTTCATGATCCAGGAGAAGCGCGGGATGTTGAAGATCTGGAACGTCTCGCTGGTGCTCACCACCGGCATCCTGGCGGTGCTGGGCACGTTCCTGGTGCGCTCGGGCGTGCTCCAGTCGATCCACGCGTTCGGCGGCTCGACGCTCGGCAAGCCGTTCCTGGCGTTCATCGCCGTGCTGCTGATCAGCTCGGTCACGCTCGTGGCCCTGCGCCTGCCGAGCCTCCGCTCGCACGCGCGCTTCGACTCGCTCCTCTCGCGCGAGGCCGTGTTCCTGCTCAACAACCTCGTGCTGTGCGGCCTCTGCTTCGTGATCTTCTGGGGAACGTTCTTCCCGCTGATCTCCGAGGCGGCGACGGGCAAGAAGGCGTCGGTCGGGCCACCGTGGTTCGACCGCTACACCGTGCCGCTGGCGATCGCGCTGGTGCTGCTGTCGGGGATCGGGCCGATCATCGCGTGGCGGCGGGCGACGCTCGCGAACGCGCGCCGCAACCTCGCGCGGCCGGCGCTCGTCGCGCTGGCGGCCACGGCGTTGCTCGCGCTCGTGGCCGGCGCGGGACGCGCGCCCACCACCGCGGCGCTGTTCGCAGCCGCCACGTTCGCAGTGGCGGCCGTGACGCAGGAGTTCTGGCGCGGCGCGCGCGCGCGGCGGTCGGCCGTGCACGGCCCGCTCGCCGGCGCGCTCGTGGGCGTGGTGCGACGCAACCGGCGCCGCTACGGCGGCTACATCGTGCACGTGGGCGTCGCGCTGCTGCTCACCGGCGTGGCGGCGTCCTCGGCGTTCCAGCACGTCCGCGACGTCCGGCTGTCGCCGGGCCAGACCACGCGAGTCGGCGCGTACGACGTGCGTTACGTGCGGCCGACGAGTCGCATGCAGGCCGAGAAGGTCTCGCTCGGCGCGGTGCTCGACGTGTCCAAGGGCGGCCACCACGTGGCCACGCTCGAGCCCACGCGCGGGTACTACCCCACGCTCGATCCGGGGCTCGGGCCGGTGGGCCGTTACTTCGACGGCGACTCCACCAGCGAGGTGGGGCTGAAGGCCGGGCCGACGCGCGACATCTGGACCGCGGTGCAGCCCGACCTGTCGCGCTTCCAGAAGCCGATCGCGGAGGCCGACCAGCGCTTCGCCGACGCCGGCCCCGCGACGCAGGGGCTGCTGCTGTCGGCGATCGCGGCGCGCTACCAGGCGGCGCCGCCGCCGGCGACGTTCCGGATGATCGTCTCGCCGCTCGTCGAGTGGGTGTGGATCGGCGGCGGGGTCGCGGCGCTCGGCGGCCTGCTGGCGCTCTGGCCGCGGCGGATGCCGAAGCGGCGCAGGCGGCGCGCCGCGGTGCGCTCGGTGGTCCGGCTGCGACGCGCGTACGAGGGCGTCTGATGGAGGCGGCGCTGTTCCTCATGCTCGTGATGCTCGCCGGCACGGTGGTCACGGTGCCGCTGCGCCGCGCGCGCAGGCAGGACGGCGGCGGTGAGCGGGCCGCCGCCCTCGAGGCCGCGCGTGACGCGAAGCTGCGCGAGATCCACGACACCGAGCTCGACCACAGCACCGGGAAGCTCTCCGATGCCGACTTCCGTGCGCTCGACGCGACGCTGCGCGCCGAGGCCGCCGAGCTCTTGCGCCAGATCGACGAGGCGCGCGACGAGGGGATGGCGGCGGCATGAGCGGGCGATCGCGCTTCGTCATACCCGCGCTGCTCGGCGTGGGAGCGCTGCTGGTGCTGCTCGGCTACGGGGTGCTGGCGGGCGGCCGCAGCCAGTCGATCGACCAGGCGGTGGCGGCCGGGCGCCGCACGCCCGCGCCGAAGATGTCGCTGCCGGCGCTCGGCACGCACGGCATACGGTCGCTCGCGAGCTACCGCGGCAAGGTGATCGTGGTCAACTTCTGGGCGTCGTGGTGCCCGCCGTGCAGGTCCGAGGCGCCGGTGCTCGAGCAGTGGCAGAGGCGAATGGCGCCGCGCGGCGGCACCGTGCTGGGCGTCGACGTGCTCGATGTTGCCGGCGACGCCCTCGACTTCGCGCACGCGCGCGGGCTCACCTACCCGCTCGCGCGTGATCGCGATGGCGGCACGGCGCACGACTTCGGCGTCGTCGGCTATCCCGAGACGGTCGTGATCGACCGGCGCGGCCGCGTCGCGGGCGTGGCGCGCGGCCCGGTCGGCGAGCCGTTCTACCGCAGCACCGTCCTGCCGCTCCTGAAGGAGCGCACCTGATGCGCCGCGTGCTCGCCCTCGCGGTGATGCTGCTTGCGCTGGCGGCGCCGGCCGCCGCGCTCGCGCAGGGCTGCCCGCGCACGACCGTCGGTGACCTGGAGGACGAGGTCATGTGCCAGGTCTGCGGCGTGCCACTCGGCCTGGCAACCGATGCGCCCGAGGCCAAGCGCGAACGGGCGTTCATCGCGCGGCTCGCGGCGCGCTGCGACAGCAAGCAGCAGATCAAGGACGCGCTCGTCGCGCAGTTCGGGCCGTCGGTGCTGGCCGACCCGCCGCACGACGGGTTCAATGCCGCCGCCTACATCGTGCCGGCGCTGGGCGTCGGCTTCGGCGGCGCGCTGCTGGCCTGGCTCGCGTTCGCCTTCCGGCGCGCGCGCCGTCGGGATTCCGGCGGGCTTCCCGACCTGCCGGTGCTGAGCAGCGCCGAGCGCGACCGGGTGGACGCCGCGATGGAGCGCTGGAGCCCATGAGCGCCACGGCGATACCGAAGCTGCGGTCGCGCAAGTTCGGCGCCGCGATCCCGCTCGACGAGTTGGACAGGAAGCTTCTCAACCTGATGCAGGGCAGCTTCGGTCTGGTGCCGCGTCCTTATGAGGCGGTCGCGCGTGCGGCGGGGACGAGCGAGGACGAGGTCATGCGGCGCGTCCGGCATCTGATCGGGGAGCGGATCATCCGTCAGGTGACGCCGATCTTCGACACCCGGGCGCTGGGCTACAGCTCGATGCTCGTTGCAGCGAAGGTCGATCCGGAGAACCCGCACCGGGCGGCGAAGGTGATCAACGCCCATCCGGGGGTGTCGCACAACTACCTGCGCAATCACGAGTTCAACATCTGGTTCACGATCGCGACCGAGCCGGACTCGAAGCTCGGCCTCCAGGGCACCCTTCAGGCACTTGCCGAGGAGGCGGGTGCGACGAGCGTGCGCGAGCTGCCGACGTTGAAGATGTTCAAGATCCGGATGGACCTCGAGATGGAGGCCGGCACCAAAGCGTTGGCCTCAGCTGCGGAGGCGGTCGAGCCGGCCGAGATGGACCCGCAGCCCTACGACGAGTTCGACATCGCCGTCATCAAGGCTTTACAGGGCGACATGCCGGTGATCCCCGAGCCCTACAAGCCGGCCGCCGACGCATTGGGGATCGACCAGGCAAAGCTGCTCGACCACCTCGAGGGCATGAAGGAACGCAAGCTACTGCGCCGCGTCGCCGCCATTTTGTTCCACCGCCGCGCCGGGTTCTCCGCCAACGGCATGGGCGTCTGGAAAGTCCCGCCCGGGGAGGAACTCGACTACGGCAAGCGGATGGCCGCCTACCGCGGCATCAGCCACTGCTACGAACGCCCCACATACCCCGACTGGCCCTACCAGGTCTTCACGATGGCCCACGGCCGCTCAAAAGAAGAATGCGACGCGATCCTCGACGCGATCGCCCACGACACCGGCATCCACGACCGCGCCACCCTCTACTCCTCCACCGAATTCAAGAAAATCCGCCTCCAATACTTCACCGACGACTTCAAGCACTGGGAAGCTGAGCGGCTATAACGAGTGGTGCGATGCAACCACTCGACGCCGTAGCCCATCCGATCCGGCTGCGGATCGTTCGCCACCTCACCGACGCCGGTCCGGCATCGCTGAGCGAGCTCGCGCGGGCCGCCGGCGTCCACGAGAACACGGCGCGCACGCACGTGGCCACGCTCGAGGAGGGCGGCCTCGTGGTGAGCGAACGACGGCCGCTCGATCGCCCCGGCAGGCCGGGGATCAACTATCGGCTCGTCGAGAACGAGCTGCCCGCGCCATCCCAGCTCGCACAGCTCCTGGGTGCGGCGCTCGATCGCGCCGGCCCGCGGTCCGACGAGCTGCGCGCCACCGGCAGGGACTGGGGCCGCTACCTCGTCGGCCGCCCGGAGGCGCACGACGTCGAGGCCAAGATCGAGGAGGTGCTCGACCAGGTGGGCTTCCGCGCGCGCATGCACGACGGCGCCGTGGAGCTCAGCGGCTGCCCCTGCGCGAGCATCCTGCCGGGAAACCCCGAGCTCGTCTGCTGCCTGGCGGAGGGCGTGATCGAGGGCGTGCTCGAGGCGTGCGGTGCGCCGCAGCGCGTCGGGCCGTCCGAACACGAGCCGCAGAAGCGCTCCTGCCACATCGTGCTCGAGCTCCCCGACTCGAAGCCGCGAAAGAAGGGCACAGCACGACGCCGTAAGTAACGGTCCGCTCTCGGCGCTAACCAGGTGTCGAAAGAAAGGACCGCCATGTCAACCGCATTCGTGCTGTCGGGCGGCGCCAGCCTCGGATCGATCCAGGTCGGCATGCTCGAGGCGCTCTACGAGCGCGACATCCAGCCTGATCTGATCATCGGTACCTCGGCCGGCGCGCTCAACGGCGCGTTCATCGCGGATCGGCCGCAGACGGTCGCGACGGCGCGGGAGCTCGCGAGCGTCTGGAGCGGGCTCAGCCGCGGGCAGGTCTTCCCGGTCAACCCGCTGACCGGCGCACTCGGCCTGCTCGGCGCGCGCAGCAACCTCGTGCCCGGCTCCGCGCTGCGCCGGCTGGTCGAGCGGCATGTGGTCGCCGAGCGCCTCGAGGAGACGCGCGTGCCGCTGCACGTGATCGCCACCGACGTTCTGCGCGGCGAGGAGGTGCGGCTGTCCGTAGGCCCGCTCGTGGACGCCGTGATGGCCAGCGCCGCGATCCCCGGCGTGCTGCCCGCGGTCGATTGGAACGGCCGCATGCTGATCGACGGCGGCGTGGCCAACAACGCGCCGCTCACCCACGCGCTGGCGCTCGGCGCGGACGAGATCTACGTCCTGCCGACGGGCACGCCGTGCGAGCTCGAGGAGGCGCCGCACGGAGCGCTCGGGATGCTCGTCTACGGCACCAGCCTGCTCGTTCATGCGCGGCTTGCCCACGAGCTCGCGGAGCTCGGCGACCGCCCGAACATCGCGGTGCTCCCGCCGCCGTGCCCGCTCAGCGTCCAGCCGACGGACTTCAGCCAGGCCGAGACGCTCATCGAGCAGTCGCGCGACGACGCGCGCCACTACCTCGACAGCCGCGGTCGGCGGATCCGGTCGAGTGGCCGGCGCTCGCGCGCACGCCGCCGACAGGACTGCAGCGTCAAGTCGGGTGCGCGATGAGCGGCCGGATGCAGGACCACCGCCAGCGCCTCGAGCGCGGCCCCGAGGACGTGGGCACCTGGCGCGCCCGGCGCCTGCGCGCGGCGGGATTCGAGTCCGACCTCGCTCTCGAGCTCGCGTCCGATTGGCGCTTCGACCTGCACGCCCTGCTCGAGCTGGCGGACCGGGGCTGCCCGCCGGAGCTCGCCGCGCGGATCGTCGCGCCCATCGACAGCATGTGACAATCAGGCGCGTGACGCGCGTCTCAGCCGACGACCTGGCCTGCCTGGACGGGAACATCCTGCCGGCGGGCGAGGCGACGATCCCCGTGACCGACGACGGGCTCGTGCGCGGCGACGGCGCGTTCGAGGTCATCCGCGTCTACGACGGCCGGCCGTACGCGCTGCGCGAGCACCTCGACCGCATGGAGCGCTCGGTCGCGAACCTGCGCCTGGCGGGGGCGCCGGAGCGCTCGGTGCTCGAGCGCGAGGTGGCCGAGCTTCTCGAGGCGCGCGGTGGCTCGTTCGACGGCGGGCTGCGGATCATGCTCACCGCCGGCGGCCGCCGGATCCTCATCACCGAACCGCTGTCGCCGTTTCCCGAGCGCGCGCGGCTCGCTCATGTGACGTACGCGCCGCCGCGTCTGCTCGACGGGGTGAAGTCGCTCTCGTACGCCGCGAACATGCTCGCCACGCGCCTCGCGAAGGAGCGCGGCTTCGACGAGGCGCTGCTGGTGACCCCCCACGGGCGGGTGCTCGAGGCGCCGACCTCGTCGCTCTTCTACGTCAACGCGCGCGGCGAGCTGTGCACGCCCCCGCTCGAGGACCACATCCTCGCCTCCATCACCCGCGCGCGCGTGCTGGAGCTGACGGGCGCGGTCGAACGCGTGACCACCACCGAGGAGCTGCTCGACGCGCGCGAGGCATTCCTCGCCTCAACGACGCGCGAGGTGCAGTCGATCGAGGCGATCGAGGACCGCGAGCTGGGGCCGGTCGGCGAGCGCACGCTCCAGGCCGCCGACCTGCTGCGGCGCGACATCCGCGCGTCGCTCGGCGAAGCGTGACGCTAATCGCGGCTCGAGCGGCCGCGGACGCGGTAGTCGAGCCACCACGCGGCGTGCGCGCCCGCGCCACCGAGGACGCGGATCACCGTGGCCGCGGCGCTGACCGCCTTGCCGACGATCATTGACGCCTCGTTTTCATGCGCATAGTCACAGTCATCGGTAATCGGCCCCAGTTCGTGAAGGCGGCAGCCGTCTCGCGACCGCTCCGCGAGCGCCACGAGGAGCTGATCGTGCACACCGGGCAGCACTACGACGACGAGCTCTCGCGGATCTTCTTCGAGGAGCTTGGCGTACCCGCCCCGGCGCGTGAGCTACACATCGGCGACGGCTCGCCCACGAGCCAGACCGCCCGCATGCTCGCCGCGCTCGAGCCGCAGCTCGACGAGCTGGCGCCGGACATGGTGCTGGTCTACGGCGACACGAACTCGACGCTCGCAGGCGCGCTGGCTGGGGCGCAGCGGCACGTGCCGGTCGCACATGTGGAGGCCGGGATGCGGTCCTTCGACAGACGCATGCCGGAGGAGCTGAACCGCGTGCTCACCGACCACGCGAGCGACCTGCTGCTGTGCTCGACGGAGACCGCGGTGCAGAACCTGGAGCGTGAGCACGTCGGCGGGCGCGTCGAGCTGGTGGGCGACGCGATGGCGGACGTGACGCTGGCGTTCGCGCCGATCGCCGAGCAGCGCTCGACCGCGCTCGCCGACAACGGCGTCGAACCCGGCGGCTACCACGTCGTGACCGCCCACCGCGCGGGCAACGTCGACGACCCGCAACGGCTCGAGCGCCTCGTGGAGCTGCTGGAGGCGCTGCCGCTGACGGCCGTCTTCCCCGTGCACCCCCGCACGCGCGCGCGACTGGAGACGGCGGGGTTGATGGAGCGCCTGGGCGGCGTCCGGATGACGCCGCCGCTCGGCTACCTCGACTTCCTCACGCTCGCGCGGCACGCGCGCACCGTGCTCACCGACTCGGGCGGCGTGCAGAAGGAGGCGTACCTGCTCGGCACGCCGTGCGTGACACTGCGCGACACGACCGAGTGGGTCGAGACGGTGGACAGCGGCTGGAACGTGCTGGTGGACCTGGACGTGGGCGCCGCGCTGGCCGCTGCGGAGCGCCCCGCGCCGTCCGGGCCGCGGCCCGAGCTGTACGGCGGCGGGCAGGCCGGGCGCCGGATAGCGGACGCGCTCGATGCCTACACTGGCGGGCCATGAACGTCGGAATAGTGGGAATGGGCTACGTCGGGCTGCCGCTGGGCGTCGCGTTCGCGGAGGCCGGGCACGAGGTCGTGGGGCTCGACGTCTCGCAGGTTCGCGTGGACGGGATCAACCGTGGCGAGAGCTACGTCGAGGACATCACCTCCGAGCGCCTCGCCGCGCTCGGCGAGAAGATCCGCGCGACCACGCGCTACGCGGACCTCGCGCACGCCGACGCCGTGATCATCGCGGTGCCCACGCCGCTCACGCGCAACCGCGAGCCGGACCTCGGGCCGCTGATCGGC